>CANQZR010000046.1 GCA_947628405.1 uncultured Clostridia bacterium | reverse complement strand
CCTTTGGAATCCGCGAGCTGGGCTCAGCTCGACCAGCTATTGTTTATCATGTTTGGTGTGCTAAATTATAATATCTCAACTCTTAACTCTTAACTCTCAACACTAAATGATAAAATCAACCTCTTGCTATAACACAACCTTATGTATCTTCCGGCATGATATCTATTACCACGACCTCCGGACGGTCAAAAACTCTTGGCAGGATATTCTTGCAAAGTCCCCTGCTGACTATCATTGTCGTCATGCCGTCATCAAGAATGTATTCTCCGCCTGCATATTCCGGAAAAAGCCCTTGATCCGGCGCATAAAGACCGTTCAGAATGTGGGGGATAATTACCTGTCCCCCGTGAGCATGACCGCTTACAACAAGGTCAAAGCCCTTTCCGCTGTAAAGATCCACATGATCGGGACGGTGAGACATCAGCACCGTGAAAATATCGTCCTCCACAGCTTTACAGCAGTCGGCAAACTGTTCACCCGGCATAGAATTGTCAACGCCGCATATGCGGACGGTCTCCCCGTTCGCTTCAAAGGGAACGGCGTCGCCCTCAAGAACTTTTACATTGCAGGAACGGATAATTTCTTTTATTTTTTCCTCTTCTCCCGACCATTCCTCATGATTTCCCGTAACGTAAAAACAGGGAAATTCCTTTCCCAGCACGGAAAGCAGCTCAACGGTATTTGTATGCGGACGGATATCATCAGCAATATCACCCGTCAGAAGTATAACGTCCGGCGACCTGCTTTCGACCGCTTTTATCAATACCTCCTGATCTTCCCCATAGCTGCTGCTGTGAAGATCGGACAGCAGTACGATACGAACGGGAGAATTTACCTTGCCGGTAAAAATTTTATATTCCGGGAATGCCAGACCTGTATCCAGCGCGGCAAAGATAAGTATCAGCAGCCACCCTGCCGCAATGAATACCGCCCGTTTATGCTTTATATCTTCAAATTTCATTTTATTTCCTTTGCAAGCGCAATTATCGACTCGGTGACAAGCCGCTTGAACAGCGGCGCGGTCCTGTCGGCTGTCTCCTGAACTTCCGCATGGGTAAGGGGCTTGTCGGTCATTCCGCAGGCAAGGTTGGATATGCATGATATGCCCACTACTTTCATTCCGCAGTGATTTGCGGCGATAGCTTCGCAGGCTGTGGACATTCCCACTGCGTCCGCGCCGAGAGTGCGGACCATTCTTATTTCCGCAGGAGATTCGTAATTAGGTCCTGTAAGCTGTATATAAACGCCCTCCTGCAATGGGATACCGGCATTTTTGGCGGTTTCCCTGACTATATTCCGCAGATCTTTGTCGTAAATATTGCTCATATCCGGAAATCTTGCGCCCAGTTCATCCGGATTTTCCCCTATAAGCGGCGAGGGAGCCATACATATCTGGTCGGAAATAAGCATAAGGTCTCCTGCATGGAAGCCGTAATTTACTCCTCCTGCCGCATTTGTAAGCATAAGTATCTTTGCGCCCATAAGCTTCATCAGACGTATGGGAAGAACAACGTCCTCCATTTTATATCCCTCGTAATAGTGTACGCGCCCCTGCATTATAACGACTTTTACATCACCCACATACCCGAAAACAAATCTTCCCTTATGCCCCGTGACCGTGGACACGGGAAAGCCGTCTATATCGCCGTAATCAAGCACGGAAACTGTTTTTATCCCGTCGGCATAATCTCCCAGCCCCGAACCGAGCACAAGTGCAATGTCGGGGGTAAAATCCGTCTTAGCTCTGAAACATTCGTAACATTTTTTCAGTCTTTCATAAACCGCGCTCATAAATATTCTTCCTTTCGGTATGATAGATAATATTTTTCGTGTTTATTTTTATAAAACAGATCAGTCTGTTGCAGGAGCTTCATAAACTTCTTCCGGCGTATTCCCTTTTCTTCCGAGGACCATTGTGCTTAACCCGTCTATTTCATAATCACCCTCCGGAATGGTCCGCAAAGGGATAGTTCCGGCCCGTTCACCGTCAATATAGACTTCGTAAGAGTCGAAAGAATGAAGCGTTACCGCATAATCGTTAGGATTGAAGAAAACTATCATCTCTTCAAATTCATTGTCACCGTACAGGGCAAAGCCTACGACTCTTTGCGGCAGCTTGTCAAAAAAGCGCATCATATCGCCTACCTGCTTCTGATCGCACATTCTTAAAGCACTGTGCGCCTTGCGGAAAGCAATGAGCCCCTTGTAATATTCAAAAACGTCCTTGAACTCGGTCTTTCTGTTCCATTTCAGGCTGTTTATGGCGTCGGGAGACTTGTAGCTGTTATGGTCGAACACCGTTCCGCCGGGGAAAGGCTTTGACCGCAGAAATTCCTGCCCCGCCTGAATAAAAGGTATACCCTGAGCAAGGAATATCATAGCCGCCGCCATTTTATCCATGCGGATACGTTTTTCCATGCTTTCGGTGCTGTTGGTGTAATACAGCTTGTCCCAGAGGGTCAGGTTATCGTGAGCTTCGGCGTAATTTACCGCCTGAGCCGGAGTATCGCTCCAAGAAAATTTTGAAAGGTTCGGTATCTGTGGGTGCGGTATCCGTCCGCACATGATCTCCTTGACGTATTCTTCGTTTCCGGTAGCGCCGTTTACATAGCCCTTGTCCCGGTCCTCAAAATTATTCCCCTTTACCGTATCGCGGAAATCATCACTGAAATACCCGAAATCCGGCGTACTGCGCGCATTCAGCTTCATTGCCCGTCTGCCCCATTCAAGCGGAGAATCGCCACCTGTCCAGCCCTCGCCGTAAAGAAGAACGTCAGGGTTTATCTCTTTCAGCTTTTTAGCTATAAGTTCCAGCGTTTCGATATCGTAAAGCCCCATAAGATCAAAGCGGAAGCCGTCGATCTTGTACTCCTTTGCCCAGTAGCAAAGGCTGTCGACAATAAACTTGCGGACCATTTTCCGCTCGGTGGCAAGCTCGTTTCCGCAGCCGCTGCCGTTGCTGAAATATTCGCCCTTATCGCCCCATAGCCGGTAATAATATTTAGGATATATCTTATTGAAGTTTGAATCCGCCGTTGCTGCCGTGTGGTTGTAAACAACGTCCATAATAACGCCTATCCCCTCACGGTGAAGAGCGTATATGAGACGTTTGAACTCCGCAACGCGCGTTTTGCCGTCAAACGGATCCGTGGAATATGACCCCTCGGGAACGTTATAATTCTGCGGATCGTATCCCCAGTTGAACTGAGGACGGTGAACATCGCTCTCGTCCACGGTGCAGTAATCAAAGCACGGCATAAGCTGAACATGGGTAACCCCCAGCTCTTTTATATGGTCGATACCTATGCTGTCGCCGGCGCTGTTAACAAGTCCTTTTTCGATAAAAGCAAGGAACCTGCCCTTGTAGCAGAAATTTCCGCTTTTGTCAACGGAAAAATCCCTGACGTGCAGTTCGTAAACACAGGCGTCGGTATATTTTCCGAGTTTGACATATCCCTGCTTGTCCCAGCCGGCAGGGTCGCAGGCTTTGGTGTCGATGACCATTCCCATTGCGCCGTTCACTCCCGCGGAACGGGCATAGATGTCCACCGCCTCCTGTTCGATCCCGTCATAGGTCATGACATATGTGTAATAGACCCCGTTAAGGTCGCCGAAAGCGGTCTTGCTCCACACGCCGTTCCTGTCCTTTTCCATTGGAAGCCTGCGGTACGGGGTCTCGTCGCGGCAGCTTTTGTAAAGATGGACTCTTGCGGCGTCCGCTTCGGGCGCCCATACTTTAAATTCCGTTTTTCCGCTGCTGTAAATTGCTCCTAATTCACCGTCATAACCGTATTTTTCATCAATATGCGTAAACAATGCCGACAATCCTTTCTCGTATATATATTTGGGAAAAGCAGTCAAAAAGCAATTAAATTCCTCCTGAAATTGTCAGGAACATAACATTTTTTACAAAACACTATGGCTTTTTGTTGAAAATGACGAAAATAAGTATAAAAAATTTTCCGCTCAATTTTTATTATATTACATTTTTGTCTTGTAGTAAAGACTTTTTTATAGTATAATTTAAAATATAATGTAATTGTATTGTTGATAAATATATTCTCACAAGGATAATTTTCTTGCTGCGGCGGACGGCTGCCGCAGTATATAGGCAGGTGTTTTTATGGCAAAGTTTGAAGCGGGTATGGAAGCTATGGCGGATATGTACGTCTTTGAAACTACCACACTTCTTGAACAGCTTGACCAGATACTTATGAAGACCGAAAGTGAAAGCAGCTTCGGCGAAGAAGAAATAAACGAGATATTCCGCACCATGCACACGATAAAAGGCTCGTCAGCCATGATGGGGCTTGACAATATGTCAAAGCTCGCCCATGCGGTGGAGGATATGTTCTATATCATCAGAGAGGATCACCCTGAGATAAATTCCATGGAGACCCTTTACGATCTGGTCTTTACCGCCTCCGACCTTATGAAAGCGGAAATTGAACTTATACAGGAGGACGATTACAGCCCGACGGACTTTTCCGGGCAGATCGCCCGTATAGAAGAATTTGCAGCCGTTCTTAAAAACGGAGAAAAAGCAGCCGCAAAACAGCCCGAAGCCGCAAAGCCGGCAGCTGCTGCGGCAAAGCCGTCTGTATCCGGAACGTCGGTAAAGGTAACGTTTGAAGAAAACTGCAAAATGGAAAATCTCCGCGCTCTGCTGGTGATAAACAGGATAAAGGAGATCTGTTCCGCTCTTGAATATACTCCGTCAGATATCGAGGATAACTCCGATACGGCGGATATTATAATCAAAAACGGATTTGACATAGTTTTCAGCCCGGCACAGGGACAGACCGACGATTCGGTAATAAACGCCATAAAGGATTGCCCTAACGTAAAAAACTGCGAGATATCCGGCAAAGGACAGGGAACGCCTGCCGCCGCAGACGGCAACAGCACCGCCGTGAGGATATATTTTGAGGACGACTGCAAAATGGAAAACCTGCGCGCTCTGCTGGTGGTGAACAGGGTCAGGGAAGTATGCGAAAGCGTTTCATATGAGCCGTCAGATATCGAGGATAACTCCGATACCGCAAAGTATATCATAGAAAACGGATTTATCCTCCGCTTCAAGTCGGATAAGCCCGATATGGTCCTCAGAGTTATCGAGGACGCTCCGTCGGTAAAGGAATATGAAGTCATATCAAGACCGTCCGATACAAAAAGCGAAAATATCCCCGAAAATAATACCGCACCGGCTGAAACGCCGAAAGCCGCCGCACCCGTTCAAAAGGCAGCGCCGGCTGCGCCTCAGCCCCAGACCGACGGCAGACCCACTCCGCAGCCTGCCGGAAAAGCTCCCTCCGGAGGGGCAAAGCAATCCCTTATATCCGTAAATCTCAACAAGCTCGACACGCTTCTTGACCTTGTGGGAGAAATAGTCATCACCGAGGCTATGGTCACATCCAGCCCCGATCTGAAAGGTCTCAGGCTCGATAACTTCCAGAAATCCGCAAGACAGCTGAGAAAACTTAACAGCGAGCTTCAGGATACGGTAATGTCCATAAGAATGGTACCGCTTTCAGGAGCGTTCAGCAAAATGACCCGTATCGTAAGGGACATGAAGGTAAAACTCGGAAAGGACGTTGACCTTGTTTTTGAGGGCGAGGAAACGGAAGTTGACAAATCCGTCATAGACCAGCTCAACGATCCGCTCATGCACATGGTCAGGAACTCAATGGATCACGGCATAGAGGACAGCGCCGAGGACAGAATAAACGCCGGCAAGCCTGCAAAGGGAAAGATCACCCTTTCGGCATACAACTCTTCCGGAGAGGTAATAATAGTCGTTGCCGACGACGGTCAGGGAATAGATCCGTCAAAAGTTCTTGCCAAAGCTGAAAAGAACGGCATACTTACAAAACCAGCAAGCGAATATTCGGAAAAAGAGATCCTGAATATGATAATGCTGCCCGGCTTCTCCACCAATGAACAGGTCACGGAATATTCCGGACGAGGAGTCGGCATGGACGTGGTGCGCAAAAATATAGAAAAGATCGGCGGAACGGTCTCGGTGGATTCCAAAAAGGGACAGGGCACCAGCTTTATCATCAAGATACCGCTTTCACTTTCAATAGTTGACGGCATGGAAGTTTCGGTAGGCGAATCCATATTCACTATACCCATAAACGCCATACGCGAATCCTTCAAGGCAAAGCCGGAACAGCTCGTAAAGGATACGGACGGAAAAGAAATGGTAATGATAAGGGGAGAATGTTTCCCTCTTATCAGGCTTTATGACATCTACGACCTTAAGCCCAATACGGAGGATCTTTATGAGGGCATCGTCATTCTTGCAGAGGGCGACGGAAAATGCGCCTGCCTTTTTGCAGATGAACTGATAGGCGAACAGCAGGTAGTCGTAAAGCCGTTCTCACCGCTGCTGAACAACTACAACGTCAAGCAGCACGGAATGGCGGGCTGTTCGATACTCGGAGACGGCTCGATAACGATAATCCTTGATGTGAACAATATAATCAGCGATTTCTGATAAAAGAAAGGACAGTTACCTATGGAAGCCAATAACACCGCAAATAAAAACTGCACGGCAGAAGACTGCGAAGTCCTGTTCTTTACTATAGACGGCACCATATACGGCATTGAAATAAAATATGTTAACGAGATAATCGGCATAGAACAGATCACTGTAGTCCCTAAGATACCCGAACATATCAAAGGCGTAATAAATATCAGAGGAAAGGTAGTTCCCGTAATAAGCGTAAGAAAACGCTTCGGTATAGAGGAAATACCGTACGACGACAGGACCTGCATAATAGTCCTTGAATTTGACAGCGGCGAACAGGTGGGCATAATCGTTGACAGGGTGCGCGAGGTAATAGTAGTTAACCATAACGAGATCAGCAGAACTCCTGACGCAAAAAACGTAAATTCCAATCACTATATAAAGTCGATAGTGAATCTTGAAAGTGGTATAAGACTTCTTCTCGACTGCGAAAAACTCGTCAGGGACAGCTGATGTCCGCAGACGTTTTCCGGGAGGTGACGCGGAATGATGCTCAAACTCACCGATGATGATTTTTACCGCATAGTAAAGTACATGAAAAAAAACTACGGCATCAACCTTGAAAAAAAACGTGTGCTTATCGAAGGGCGTCTGTCCGGTACGGCAGTCTCTCACGGGTTTGATAATTTCAAGGATTTCTTTGACTATGCGTTTTCGGACAATACAGGCGAAGAAGCAATGCGGCTTGTAAACAAGCTGACTACGAACCATACGTTTTTCCTTAGAGAACCGGAGCATTTTGAATTTCTTAAAGATACCGTTCTGCCCTATTTCGAGAAGAAAAATGCGGCGGAACGTTCGCTGGATATCTGGTGCGCGGCTTCTTCCACAGGGCAGGAACCGTATTCCATTGCAATGACTGCAAACGAATACTTCGGCACGGCAGCTTTCAACTGGAATGTACGCATACTTGCCACAGATGTGGATACGGACGTTCTCAGGACCGCCAAGGAGGGCGTTTATACGGCAAACATGGTCAAGGACGTACCTCCGCTGTGGCTGACAAAATATTTTGACGTAAAAGATGAAGACCATTATATCGTAAGCGACCGCATTAAAAAAACCGTTGAGTTCCGCAGATTCAACCTTATGGACAGGATACCTTTCGGCAGGACATTTGACCTTATATGCTGCCGCAATGTAATGATATACTTTGAGCAGCAGACGAAAAATGACCTTGTTGAAAGATTTTATGATGTTACCCGTGACGGAGGATATCTTTTCATAGGTCATGCGGAAAGCGTCGGCAGGAACACAAAATATACTTATATTAAACCTGCGGTATACAGGAAGATCGCCGGACCGGTCAGATGACGCGGCAGAAAAATCGTCTGTCACATTCCAATCAACAAACAGGCAGCGTGGATAACATGGAAACTATATCTTCATGCAAACAAAAGATAAATATTATCCTGATAGACAGTTCGGCGTCTTTCCGCGCTGCCTTCAGGTCAGCCATGCCTGAAAGCAGTGGGATAACAGTCGCAGCCGAAGCATCCTGCGCGGCGGAAGCCCGTAAAAAGCTGCTTAATGCGGATATCCGCCCTGCCGCTGCACTTATTGAACTTTCGGCGGATAATATTGCATTTGCCTGTGAACTTTCGGAAAAATATTCCGTGCAATGTATATTCATGCAGTGCGCCGACGGGATCTCTCAGTGTGATCCTTTCCCTGCCGATACGGTCAAAAAACCTTGCGGCAGCACCGAAATGGCGTCGTTCTGTTCGCTGCTTTCGGCAAAGATAATACTTTCCGCCGCCCGTACAGCAGGCAGAAATGTTCCTGCACCCGAAAAAAACGGCAAAATACAAACTACGGAGGCGCTCCGTCCGTCAGCCGACGATCTTGCCCGGCTTGAAGAAAGATCAAAAAGCGGCTTTGTAGTCGCAATGGGAGCTTCCACAGGCGGAACGGACGCGCTTGAACGCGTAATAAAAACATTCCCCGAAACAATGCCTCCGATACTGGTGGTGCAGCATATGCCTCCGGGATTTACAAGGCTTTACAGTGAACGTCTTGACCGCTGCTGCGCCGTAAGGGTAAAAGAAGCCTGCGACGGCGACAGGCTTTCTAAAGGGCTGTGCCTTGTGGCGGCAGGCGGCGCTCATATGGAGCTGAAAAAAGATCCCAAAGGCTATTTTGTAAAATGTACCCAAGGAGAAAAAGTCTCCGGGCACTGCCCTTCGGTGGATACATTGTTTTTCAGCGTGGCGGAAACTGCCGGGAACAAGGCTGCCGGAGTTATAATGACCGGCATGGGCTGCGACGGAGCAAAAGGCTTGCTGAAAATGCGCCGCTCAGGGGCATATACCATAGGTCAGGACAAAAACAGCTGCGCCGTATACGGTATGCCAATGGAAGCATATAAACTCGGAGCCTGCTCGGAACAGCTCCCTCTGGAAAAGATAGGGGCAGCTTTATGCCGAAAGATGACCGACGGCTGGACAGACTGAAATTTATCACAAAATAAACTTGTTTTTTAAACTTTTACTTTTAATATATTGACAAAAGCCGATTTGTGTAATAAAATATTATATGTGCAGATCCGGGTACGGCATGCCCATAATATATATCTTTTTATACTGCAATCATTAACCGAAAGGATTTGGATCATGATGAAACTGAAAAAAATTCTGGCATCACTTATTGCTTCTGCGGCGATCGTAAGCAGCGCTTCTTTGAACGTTCTTGCCATAGGCGACGGCGAGGCAACATACTGTTTTGATAATGCCAACCGCATTGCGGACTGGGAAACATACGGTTCTGCGGCAGAAACAGGATTGACTTATACTCCTGTTTCAGGCGTTTCACAGAACGGTGAAGGAAGCCTCCTTGTATCCGAAAATGTTGCGGGAGAGATCGAAAATACATTCGGAGGAGTTTTTATCACGGCTGATAAATTAGGACTTACCGACTTTGAAGGCTGCACTGTAACAATGAGCGTGCTTCTTTGTGAAGGCGCGGAAAATGCCGTTGATCAGTTTTCATTATACAGCGACGGTATAATATGGCTCCAATCCAAACCTGTAGGAATAAACACAACAACATGGACCGAGGTATCGCTTGTTCTTCCCGAGGACGCCAACAACTCCAAGATAGGCTTTACAATACCTACCTACAATGAATATTCGGGAAATATATTATATATAGACGACCTGTCTATTACCCGTGCCGACGGTACAAAGATCTCAAATCTCGGCGACTATCAGGTCAAGTCGATAACAAGTGATAAGACCGTATCTACAGGTACAAATATTGCTCTCACTATACTTCTTGTAGTGCTTATACTTGCTATAGTAGGCGGTATAGGATTTATAGTATCGGCTATAGTAAAGAAATTCACCTGATAAAGCCGCTGACCCCATTTGAACTGCGGCAGGTCCTGCCGCAAATATAACCGCAATTTCATGCCCCCGAAGTATCGTTCCAGCGGACGCCTTTGGGGGATAGCTTTTATTAAGCGTTTTTATTTATTGCAGATAAGAACATAATACTATAGAATTACATTTTTGTTACCGGTAGCGGATAATTGATACCAAATTGTAATACAAATGAAACCGCTCTGTAATTGATTTTTTCCGAAATATGGGGTATTATTTCAATATGGGCTTCCGCACAGGCAGAACATATTTAACCCGAATCAAAAAGTCACGGCTGTTACAAGCCGTATCTGGAGTGTTGCTTAATATGGAAATACTGAAAAAAATATTTACCAACAAATGGTTCATTCTTCTTGTAAGCGTGCTTTGCGCAGCGTATACCATAATGCTGGGCTATTTTGCGTATATCGTATTTTTCTACGAGATAGAATATGTGGATAAAATGAAATTCGCGATAATATATTCCGCTCTGTCTCTGGTGACAGGTCTGCTTTATTTCTATACCAGACGGTCATTCCTGACGTGCATAATAAGCCTTGTAAATATGCTTGCTTTCTTCCCCACGCTTCTGCTTGACTGGGGCAACTGGCCGCTTCTTATACCTGCGGCAATGGTAACGCTTTTCGGATTTTTCTGCTGTAAGATGAACAGCACTCTCAAAACGGTTTTCGGAACGATATTCCTGCTGCTTTATATTCTCGGTGGGATAGTTTTCTTTATGGTGATGAACGTTTTCCGCGTTACCACCGTTGACACGCTTTTAACTCCGAACGGCGGAATAGTTTCCGATTCGGGAAATTTCAGATGCTATGTTCTTGACGTAAAGAACAAATCCACCGGAAAGGTAGCAGTATATGTCGAACCGAATAAGCTGGACAGCGACATAGGCTCGATACGTCTCAAAACAACTATCAAAAAGCTCGTCAAACAGGCAATAAAAGAAAATAAGGACGACGCTCTTCATTATGACGTTCACTGGGAAGGCACAAAGCTGTATATAAACGGCGAAGAATATTTTGACGAAATGGATTTCCTTGAAAAGAACGATTCCGGAGAACTGGTCTATAACTTCACCGACGACGTCTGGACGCATACCTATTTCGACGTGGATTACCCGATATTCGACCTTATCGACAGGATAACGCAGATAGTATCGGACAAGCTTCTTGCCCCGGACGAGGCGGAAACTCCGACCGACGATACCGGCACCGTTACGGATATTCAGGAAACGTCCGGCGGCGCTGCCTATCGTGTAAACTTTTTATTACGAATACCTTTAAGTTGAAAAATTACTATTGATTTTTTGGAAATAATAAGTTATAATTGTTTTAATGTGGGTCGGCAAGACTCAGAGAATATTAAAGATCGAAAGGTTGGTATCTGAATGAAAGTTAAAGTTGTAAACGGTGTATCCATGCCCAATATACCTTGGCAGGATAAGCCCGCAGATTGCAGAGACGTTGTATGGCGCTATGACGCAAATCCTATCATCAAAAGAGATCAGATCATGGTCAAAAAAGCTAACGGTTACAGAGAACCTTCAAACTCTATCTTCAACAGCTCGGTAGTTCCTTTTGAAAAGGGCGACTACAAGTTCGCAGGCGTTTTCCGCGTTGACGACAGAGAAAGAAATATGGAACTCCACGTCGGCTTCTCAAAAGACGGCATCAAGTGGGATATTGCCGAGGAAAGAATAAAGTTCAAGTGCGATATTCCCGAAGTAGGTCAGTGGCAGTACGGCTATGACCCCAGAGTATGCAAACTCGAAGACAGATATATCGTTACATGGTGCAACGCTTATGGCTGGAAGCCTACTATCGGCATTGCCTATACATATGATTTTGAAACTTTCACTCAGCTTGAGAACGCTTACCTGCCGTTCAACAGAAACGGCGTAATGTTCCCAAGAAAGATCAACAATAAATATATGATGATGAGCCGTCCTTCCGACAGCGGTCATACACCTTTCGGAGATATGTTCATCAGCCAGTCTCCCGACCTTACATACTGGGGCGAACACAGACACGTTATGGGTCCGTCAAAGGGCTGGGAATCCACAAAAATGGGCGCGGGTCCTATCCCTATCGAAACAGACCGCGGCTGGCTCATTTTCTATCACGGCGTTCTTACCTCCTGCAACGGTTATGTTTACAGCTTCTCCGCTGCTCTGCTCGATAAGGACGAGCCTTGGAAGGTCCTCAAGAGAGGCGCTTCCTACCTGCTCAGCCCACAGACTATGTATGAGCTTGTCGGCGATACCGACGCTGTAACATTCCCCTGCGCTAACCTTGTTGACGCAGACACCGGCAGGATATGCATCTACTATGGCTGCGCCGATACCTGCACAGCTCTTGCATTCACCACCGTTGACAACGTTATGGATTTCCTTGACAATAACAGTCAGGTCTGATAAATAAAATAAATTTCCGCCGCGCCGAACATTCGCCGCGGCGGTTTTTATAGTGGGAGATAATATGTTTTACAGTCATGATAGAATAAAAAACAACGCAAAGCTATTCTACAGGAACAATACGACAAATTCTATCGTTTCGCAGCTTATTTATATGGGAATAACAATTGCGGCTTCCTTTATATCCGGCTTAGCAATGTATATGCTGCTTTTTATTACGGCAGTTATTGTGGAAATGTCAAAAAGTTTTTCCGCTTTAGCTTTATTTATTATAATAATTTCATTGGTGTATCTTGCCATGGCAACAGGCATATATATGCTTTTTATGGGCGTTCAGAACTGGTACAGAAGCTCCGTTTACGTCAAAACTCCGTTAAGCGAGATATTCTGCGTTTTTAAAAAAGAAAGATTCTGGGGAAGCGCAGGCGTTGTAACACTTGTGATGCTTTATACTACTCTCTGGGGACTGCTGTTCATTATCCCGGGAATAATAAAGTTCTACAGTTACTCACAGGCAATGTTCATCAAAGCGGAAAATCCGGATATTCCCTCTGCAAGAGCAATAGAACTCAGCAAAGCCATGATGGAAGGTCACAAAGCCGACCTGTTCTATCTTCAATTGAGTTTTTTGGGCTGGTACATACTTTCGGCATTTACATACAATATTCTTGGAATAGTATATGTTTTCCCATACTATTTTGCGGCTGCGGCTTTTGCATATGAAGAAATAAAAGCCGAAGCCCATATGCGCGGAGTAATAGATATCGCCGAAATAAGCGGACAAAGTCATATCCAATAATATTTGAATACGGAGAATTTTAGCCATGAAAATAAAAAAATTACTTGCTGCAATTGCCGCTTTTGCTTTTATGCTTCCGGCGTCGGCTGTAAACATTTCCGCCGCTGACGAATACACAGCCAGACTGGGATTTTCAGATCTGAGCTGGGCTTTTCAGGACTGGGAATCTTCCGCAGCAGTTACGGGCAACGGACAATACACCATTGAAACCGATAAGATAGCAGGTTCGCCCGACTTCGGAGTATTCGTTATAGATATTGAAGATATGTATGCCGAATGTCCGGACGTCTCTGTCGTACTTGATAAAATAGAAATAGACGGCAAGGAGATCTCCTTTGATACAAGCAAGATACTGTACGGCAATATAGAAGAAAACGGCGATTTCAGGATAGATATCTACAATCAGTACAGCGACACCATGCTTGACCCCGGCGTCAAGCAGGCAACTCCGGTAAACACCGATCTCAAGGTAACGTTCACTGTTTCCGGCATTGAGGAAGAAAACACGGAGACAGCCGATATGTCCGCAGGATCTTTGCCGGCTGCGCCTGAGGCGGACGGAGCGGAGCAAACTTCGTTCCCGGATTCGGGGAATATACCCATTGCTTTTATGATATCGGCAGCAGTCTTTTCGGGAGCTGCGCTTCTTGCTTCTATAAAAAGAAAATGATTTTTACAAAACGGCTCATAAGGAATATGGGCTGTTTTTTTGTTAATCCCCCACCGCTCCGCATTGCAAATTTTTTATATTTTTTTCAAAAAAAACGAGACAAATACAATTATTTATGTTATAATTATACTAATGAATAATGGTCGGAAAAACCTTTCCGCCATGCCAATATCAGAAGCCGCTTATCCCGGCTTTCGGAAAGGAACGGATACATATGATCCATGAAAAATCCTGCGGCGCTATCGTATACCGCAGGCATCACGGAAACCTTGAAATTCTGCTGATAAAACATATCAACAGCGGACACTGGTCGTTCCCAAAAGGACACGTCGAAGAAGGCGAGACCGAGATCGAAACAGCCAAACGCGAAATTATGGAAGAAACCGGCGTTGATGTTATGATCGACCCTACATTCCGCGAGACCGTGCAGTATTTCCCCCGTAAAGATACCCAGAAAATAGTCGTATATTTCATTGCAAAAGCCCGAAGCTACGACCTTATCCCACAGGAGGACGAAATAGCTGACATAAAATGGGTAGATATAGGTCATGCGGCTGCGGTGCTGACATATGAAAACGACAAAACTATCGTAAACAAAGCCAAAAAGGCAATAAGAGACTAAAAAAAGACCCGTTCTTTTGAACGGGTCTTTTAAAGTTATTCGTCAGATCGAATTACTTTCTCTTCTTTGCTGCAACAGCTGCAGTACCTGCAACAGCCATTACGGAAACCATAACAGCAGCAGGAACATTGCCTGTAGCAGCGGGTGTTGTAGCTGCGCCGTCATCAGCAGCAGGAGCAGCTTCTTCTGTTGTTTCGGCTGCGCCGCCTCTGGGGTCATACTTGCCGAAGCAGTAGTCCTTGCCCTCCTGATCGCTTACGCGTACAACTTCGCCCTGCGGAGCAGAAGCAAGTTCATATTCAGCGGATTTAACGATAACGTTCTGTGAGCTGAAGCAAAGTCCGTCATCACCAAGAGCAGCAATAGCGCTTGCAGGATAAACAAATTCAATAGTTGTTGCATCCTGAGGAACGCAGATCCAGCCGTCAGTCTTTGCAACTACAGTATCGCTGGTGATAAAATCAGTCTGGGATACCCAGCCGTTATCATAGTCGATAGGGTTTACAAGGAACTGATCGCCCAGTCCGAGGGGATCATAGATCTCAACTGTAAGTACGATCCTGATATCTCCGCCTACAGCTTCAAGGTCAGCCTTTTTGATACCTTTTCCGCTTGAAGACCATGGTCCGGGAGATTCGGTATCGATCTCAACTGTTGCTGCAAATGCGCTGATAGCCGTCATAGAAACAGCCATAGCCGCTGCTGCGATAGCAGCTACGATTTTTTTGAATTTCATATAAACTCCTCCATTCATTGGACACTGTACAGTCCGTTATAAGAGTATTATATCATTTTTTCCCAAAATCAGCAATATAATTTTTATATAATTTTTTTTGTGAATTTTTGACAGAATAGCAAAAAGACCCGTTCTTTTATGAACGGGTCTTTTGAAGTTATTCATTAGGTTTGAATTACTTTCTCTTCTTTGTTGCAACAGCAGCAGCGCCGGCAATAGCCATTACAGCAGCGATAGAAGCAACAGCAACGTTTCCTGTAGCAGCAGCGTCTGTTGTTGTATCAGCAGCAGGAGCTTCAGCTTCTTCAACAGTCTCGTCAGCAGCAGCTTCAGCATCGGCAGGAGCTTCTTCATCAGCAGGAGCCTCTACAGCTTCTTCAGATGTCTCTTCGGGAGCAGCTTCGTCATCAGCAGCCTCTTCAGCAGCAGGAGCAGCTTCCTCGGTTGCAGCAGCTTCAGCAACTTCCTGAAGTACGTTTCCGTCAGCGTCATAAAGCTTTACAGAATCAAGGGTGAGAGTTCCTGCATTGAGCCACCAGAACTGTACCTGTACAACGTCAGGCTTTAAAGAACCATCTTCAGCAGTGCTGTCGATTCCGCTAAGACCATCAAGTACCCATGTGCCTGATCCGCCGCCGCTTACTTCCTGCTGAGGAGCAGCAGTCCATGTTCCGCCGTTTGTGGAAACACCGATAGTACCGTTTACATAATCAGTAGTAGTTACTACAGCTTCGATCTTAGCAACCTTGGAATAGTCAACGCCCTCAACGCCTGCAACCTTATATACATTATCAGTAGGTGCACCGTTTGCATCAAGTGAAGTTTCAAGAAGTGCTGCAAATGAATTTACAGCCATTGTTGAAAGGGCAACAGCAGTTGCTGCAACAGCAGCAAGGATTTTTTTAAGTTTCATTGTAAATTCCTCCAAAATTTTTTGTTTTTTATAGTAATTATAAAATTACTTTCTTTTTTTAGCTGCAACAGCAGCAGCGCCTGCAACAGCCATTACAGCAGCGATAGATGCAGCAGCAGTATTTCCTGTAGCAGCAGGTGTTGTAGCTGCGCCGTCATCAGCAGCAGGAGCTTCTTCAGCAGCTGCAGAAGCAACACCAACAGGAAGAGCGTTGCCGGCATCATCAGAAAGAACGATATTGTCAATATACATTACATAATCAGGACCATCAGCAGCAGCCCATCTCATAAGACCAAAGAAAGGATTTACACCCTCCTCTGTGTAGCTTTCAGTAGGAAGCAGGAATGT
>CANQZR010000045.1 GCA_947628405.1 uncultured Clostridia bacterium | reverse complement strand
GAATATCTTAACCAAATTGTAATTTGTATTTTTGCAGAATATATGATATAATATTACCATAACTATGTCAATAATGTTCCGGAACATTATTTCAGGGTAAATTCCATACTCAGGAACATCAGCATTTATTGCATAAAAAGCCGCGAAAGGAGCTTTATAACAAGCTATGACCGATCAGACAATAAAAACACAGATAATGCCTCTGGCAAAAAGCATTGCCGACGAAGTCCGGAAAGCCGTTATAGGCAAGAACGATATCATAATCAAAACGCTGCTTGCAATAATAGCGGGCGGACATATCCTCCTCGACGATATACCCGGAGTGGGAAAAACTACCCTTGCAGTAGCTTTTTCAAAGGCAATGTCCCTAAATTACAAGCGTATGCAGTTCACACCGGATGTTCTTCCGGCGGACGTTACCGGTTTTACCGTATACAACAGGCAGACCGGCTGTTTTGAATACAGACCCGGCGCTGCGCTTTGCAGCCTTTTCCTTGCGGATGAGATAAACCGCACGTCCAGCAAGACCCAGAGCGCGCTTCTTGAAGCAATGGAGGAAGGTTCGGTAACAGTTGACGGTGTTACTCACAAGCTGCCCAGTCCTTTTATAGTGATCGCTACACAAAATCCTATCGGATCTGTAGGTACACAGATGCTCCCCGAATCCCAGCTTGACCGTTTCATAGTCCGCCTTTCAATGGGTTATCCGGATATAGAAAGCGAAGTTTCCATACTCAAGTCAAAGGAAAGCTCCGACGGATCCGAGGATATACGTCCTGTGGCAAAAGCAGAAAATATAATCACCATGCAAAAAGCCGCCGAAGAAGTTTTTGCTGATGATAAAATATACCGTTATATAGCTTCTATAGCCGCAGCTACACGTTCTCATCCGCAGATAAAGCTCGGACTTAGCCCACGGGGAAGCGTTGCGCTCTCCTCAATGGCAAAAGCAGCCGCATTGATGCGCGGAAGGAACTATGTCATTCCGGAGGACGTTAAATATATTCTAAATGATGTGGCTGAACACAGGATACTTCTCACACCAAAGGCTAAAGCCGCAGGCGCAACGGTCAGGGACGTTCTTCACGATATAAGCGCGCGCACACCTGCTCCGAGGATATGACAGACTGAACATCATATTGCCTGAAAAGGAGGATAAAGTTGCAGATAACATATATTATATTGCTGGTAATGATATTTATTTTCCATATATTATATAAAGGCGACCTTTCATTTATCCTCCTTGTCTTTCTTACGGCAATGCCGGTGCTGCTGTTCATACTTCTTATCATACAGGCGGCAAAACTGAATATTTCGATAAGCAGTTCCTCCAAAGCCTCCGAGCGCGGCAAACCGGAGGTAATAAAGATATTTCTTGAAAACGCGATGTTCTTACCGGTAACTGCATGCCGGCTTACATTCAGATACAAATGCTTTTTTCCGCCGGACAAGCCGGTATACGAAAAATATTCCGTGATAATACCGGTGAGCCAGCTTTCAAAAGAGACTCTGACGGTAAGTTTTACCCCGAAGCACTGCGGATATATAGATATATCTTCCGCAAGAGCGTCGGTATATGATATTATCGGTCTTACATGTATTTTCAAGAAAATTCAGTTTAAGGACAGGATCACCGTACTGCCCAAAGCATATCCGTTCAGTTCGGAAACGGAACGCAGCTTTTCCTACAATGCGGAGGGCGACACCTTTTCGCAGATAAGAGCCGGCGACGATCCGTCCGAAATTTTTGAACTGCGTGAATACCGTTCCGGAGACAGTCTTAACCACATTCACTGGAAGCTCAGCAGCAGAGGCGAAAAATTTATCGTCAAGGAACTGTCCAAACCCATAAGCAGTAAAATACTTATCCTTTGCGACACCGGTTCATGCAGGACTGCGTCCGATACGGACAAATTATTTGATCTTACCGCAACGTTATCGTCATTTCTTGTAAATGTACAGGCGGCGCATACCCTGACAGTCCCGTCCGAAGACGGACTGCTTTTCACTTCCGAAATAAGCGGTCAGGAAAGCCTTATTTCCGCCATTACAGAGATATGCAGCGGTCAGGCGGCTTTTGCCGGAAGAACTACTGATGAAAAATACTTTTCCGAAACGGCTGAACTTATCAGAAAAGGATTTTCACACGTTCTTGCAGTTTCAGCGGATGATGACAAAACATTCATCAGCGAGCTTTACAGAATATGCGGCGAAACGCTGCTTACAGTATTCTGCGCTTCGCCTGCGTCCGATACGGACGGCAAGGACGAGCCTATATCCGCAGAAATAATTTATTCCGAAGCCGAAGAACTTGACGAAAAAGTCAGCGGATATTATTCTGGAAAATATCCTTACAAATAAAACGTTAAAACCGCAGGAAAGGAGACAAAGCCGTGAACGATCAGTCCGAAGCCGCAGTGCACGTGTCGGCAAGTTTAAGAGTTTCAAAAAAGCACAGCGCAAGCATTGCTCCGTTTGCGATAAAAACAGGGATCGTGCTTTTAAGCTGTATGGGATCGGTCTTATCGTTCCTGTCCTGCTTTGATATGCCTGCCGGCAAAGCCGCCGTTATAATCATTTCTATAATATCCTGCGCGGTATTCATGCTTTCGTTCAATATGAAAAAAGGCGCAAGAGGAATTGTATCAGCGTCGGTTTCGGCATTGTTCGTACTGATAACGTTCATACTCCGCAGCAGCATATGCGCGGGACTTGCAAATGCATTGAACATATATCTTGCAAGGATACGGAAAGAATTTCGCGGCGAACCGTTCATTCTTATTGCCGAGCCGGAACTATCTGCGCGCCACACTACGATATTCTTCTGCTTTGCCGCCGCATTGATATGCCTTGCGGCGGCATACTGTGTTTCAAAAGAGTGGTATGCAATAGGACTTTGCATACCTCCTCTCATTCTTCCCATACTCACGCTTATGTTCGGACTGGAACCGGATTATATCGCTTTTTCGGCAGTAATAGCAGGCTGCGCCGCGGCAATATCCTTTGAGATAGGCTCCGCCGAAAAAATATGCTCTGTACGATATAAGTATGCGGCTTCGTTCGGCGGACTTTCTGCCGCTCTGTTTGCCGTGCTTTTCTTTTTCTTATCCGCAGCGGCGGTAAAAATATCCGGATACAGCCGTTCCGAAAGAATAGACGGCATTTACAATGACATTACGGGTTATATCGAAAGAGGCGAAATGAAAAACGTTTTTGAGGAAGTAGTCACATTCGTAACAAGAGATACAAAGCGCACCGGTGCAATAGATCACGGAAAGCTCGGAGAAATGGACGAGATCTATTTTGACGGCAAAACGGTGCTTAGAGTTACCATGCCTAAACCGGAAGATACTTTCTATCTCCGCGGATTTATAGGTTCGGTCTACACCGGAAACAGCTGGAAGCCGCTTTCCTCGTCCGAGCTTGAGGAACTGGAAAACATTTCAGCAGGATTTGAAACAGACGGACTTTCCACAATGCTTTTTGACAGCTACAGTCTGAAAAATACAGGCGCTTCCATGCCGCGGTACAGTTTTGCCATACAGAACGTTTCTGCCGGAAGGGACTACCTTTATATGCCGTACAGTCTTGTGCCGGAAAGCGTTTCCAGATACAATCTTGAGACCGGCGGCGGATTTGCCGGAGGAGAAAACAGTTATGTGGGACAGTTCTATGACCCGTCGGACTATTACGGATATCAGGGCATCTTCCGCACAAGGTGGAATATTTCACCCTCAATGGCAAACGACGAAGCCGCTTACAGAAATTTTGTATACGAAAATTACCTTGACCTGCCGGAAGAACATGAACGTCTTGACGAAATATTCGGCGATAATTATTACGAATATATAACGGGCGAAGATATCATTACCGGAAAAAGCACTCTCGGCGAAATGACTGTTTTCAGCAGAAAACTTTATTATATACGCAGCTGGCTGAGGAACAACTGCGAGTACAGTCTCAGTGCCGGAAAACTTCCTGCCGGAAGAGACTTTGTCGATCGTTTTCTTGAAACAAGAAAAGGAAGCTGCTCCCATTTTGCTACAACAGCCGTAATGATGTGCAGATATGCCGGCATACCGGCAAGATATGTGGAAGGCTACATTATCAAACCGAACACAGATTTTCCCGGATCGGCACAAAAAGGAGATATAGAGACCATAGAAATTACCGACGCACGCGCTCACGCATGGGCGGAAATATACATTGACGGCTTTGGTTGGTATCCTATGGAATTTACCTCCGGCTACGGAAATGTACGCACAGCTTTGCCTACCGAAACTCTTGCAGCTGAAACAGAATCAAGTGCAGAAACGACATCTGTTTCAGAAGAAACTGAAATTTCTTCTTCCGCAGCGGAAAGCGCTGCTCCGTCCCCCGGCGGCAGCGAACAGAATGCTTCTTCGGAACAGGAAAATGCCGCAGAACAGTCTCAGCCATCGGAAGACAGCTCTGCCGCAGAGGTTCTTCCCGAAGAGCCCGACATCACCGACGACGAAGCAGTCGACAACGGCAGACCGTCCGTCGGATTCGGCGTATTCGGCATAAGAGGCGGCAAAAAAGTTGACGTATATTACGATCTTACCGGGATATTGATAGCAGTCATTATAATAATTGCAGTACCGGCGCTGTTCATTATAAGAAGACGGATATGCCTGCTGATCTACAGTAAAAAATGTTCGTCCGGCAAAAAGCAGGCTGCCGATGCGGCTTACAGGAAATTCCGCCGTATAATACATCTTATGAAACTTCCCGAACAGGGCGAAATGGGATATCTTGAATATGCAAAAACTCTTTCCGAGCGCTCTGCCCTGCTTTCGGACGGAATTGCGGATACTGTTATCGGAACGGCGCTGAAAGCGTCATTCGGCGGCAGGCAGCTTACCGCCGAAGAAGCTCACGAAGCGGTGATAACGGTCACAAGCCTTTCAAAACGTTTTTACTCTTCATTGTCAAAATGGGAAAAATTCAAAGCAAAATATATTTACTGCATAGTATAAGGAGGAATTTTCATGGCAAATCCATATCTTCCGGCATGGGAGTATATTCCCGACGGCGAACCGCGCGTTTTCGGCGACAGGATATACGTTTACGGTTCGCATGACCTTGCCGGCTCGGACAAATTCTGCGACTATGTCCTTAAATGCTGGAGCGCTCCGCTGAACGATCTTAATAACTGGGTGTGTCACGGAGATATTTTCCGCACGCAAGCCACTCGCGACTGCCCTGCCGACACAGACTGGACCGACGATCGCTGTCAGCTTTATGCTCCGGACGTTGTGGAAAAGGACGGCAGATATTATCTGTATGCTTATATCGTCAACGCCAAAGGCTGCGTTGCGGTCAGTGACCGTCCCGAAGGACCTTTCACGCTGCTTTCAAAATACAAATATACTATCCCCGACGATATCTGCTGCAGCGGTTGGTTCATAGATCCGGGAGTTTTAGTAGATGATGACGGAAGAACTTATATTTACTGCGGTTTTGAACGTTCCTTTATGGCGGAAATAAACAGCGAAAATATGTATGAAGTCCTTGACGGCACCTGTATCGAACATTTTATTCCCTGTGAAGAACGCCCCGAGGACGGTTTTGCCGAACGTGATTCACTTTTCTTTGAAGCCTGTTCTCCGAGAAAGGTGAACGGAACATATTATATGATCTATTCGCCTCTGCGCGGCAGCCGCCTTGCATATGCGACCTCGGACAGCCCCACAGGACCGTTCAGATACCGCGGATATATCGTTGACAACGGCGTGGATTATCCCGGCGGCAACGATCACGGCTCAATTGCAAATATAAACGGACAGTGGTACATATTCTACCACCGCATGACAAACGGAACGATAATGTCACGCCGCGGCTGTGTGGAAAAAATAGAAATTCTTCCGGACGGAACTATCCCTCCCGTTGAAATGACTTCGCTGGGATTTGAAGATTCCCTTGACCCGTACAGGATCACCTCTGCCGAAATTGCCTGCGTTCTCAAAGGCGGAGCCATGGTGACAGAAAAGAACGTTTTTGAACGTGTGGTAACAAATATTTATGACGGTTCGGTAATGGGATACAAATATTTTGATTTCGGTGATGACTTCGGCAGCAAAACTATGGATTTTTCTGCGGAGACCATCGGCTGCGGCTGTGATTGCCGGCTTCATATCCTTATTGACGGTGAAAACGGTGAAGAAATAGGCGTATGCGATATAGGCAGGAACGGCGGCATTATCGGCACGGCTGTTAAAGCCGTTACCGGACGGCACTCCGTATTCTTCCGTGTCACCACCGATCACGCCGACGACTGGACCGGCGAGCCGTTCAGAAACAGGTGCTTGTTTGAAATGAAAAATTTTGTGTTTATGAAATAATGACTGCCTCTCCGTAAATTTACGGAGAGGCAGCAGTTTTTAACTTATTTTATATTTTAGAAAAATTATGTATTATTCCGATTTTCCTTTACAGAAGCTGTCTATGTAGCGGTCAATGCAATGCTCGATGATCGAAATAGCGTCTTCCCTGCCTTTCATCTCGTCAATGACCGTCTCTTTGCCCTCCAAGGACTTATACACCGAAAAGAAGTGTGACATTTCATCAAAAATATGCTTTGGCAGTTCGCTTACATCAGTATATGTATTGTATGTGGGATCATTAAAAGGGATCGCAATTATCTTATCGTCCCGTGCGCCGTTATCAAGCATGGATATTACCCCGATAGGATAGCATTTTACCAGAGCAAGGGAACGGATAGATTCTGAACACAGCACCAGAACGTCCAGCGGATCGCCGTCCTCAGCGTAAGTTCTTGGAATAAAACCGTAATTTGCCGGATAGTGGGTAGAAGTATACAGGACACGGTCAAGCATAAGAAATCCCGTTTTCTTGTCAAGTTCATACTTCATTTTGCTGCCTTTCTCAATTTCAATAACAGCAAAAAAGTTGTCTTTTGTGATACGGTTAGGTGAAATATCATGCCAGATGTTCATAATCATATTTCCTTTCTTTTCCTGTAAGTTTTTTCAGTCTCGCTGATTATATAAACAGGACGCTTCTTGACTTCAAGATACGTCTTTGCAATATACTGTCCCAGTACGCCTATACAGAAAAGCTGTATTCCTCCTATAAGGCACACCAGAGTTATTATAAGTGAGTCTCCCCACATTTCGTCGCCGCAGATAAGGATCTTTACCACCATTGCAACGGCAAGCAGTATAAAGATAAATCCCATTATCACCGACAAATTCATCGGCGCCGTTGAAAATGCAAATATCCCCTCAAAAGAATATTTTAAAAGTTTCCAGAAATTCCATGTGGTCGTTCCTGCCGCGCGTTCGGTGTTTTCAACTTCGATATACTTTGTGTTAAATCCCACCCAACTGAAAATGCCCTTTGAAAACCTGTTGTATTCACGCATTGACAGGATAGCGTCAACCATTTGTCTTGTCATAAATCTGTAATCCTGTGCGCCGTCAACTATCTGCGTCTGCGAAATTTTATTTATTACCTTGTAGAAGCTCCTTGAAAAAAATGACAGCAGCTTAGGTTCGCCTTTGCGCGATATCCGCCTTGTTCCCGCGCAATCGTATTCGCCGTCCTTGACATATTCGTACATCTGTGGAATAAGTTTTGGAGGGTGCTGCAAGTCGGCATCAAGGATCACCGCATAATCGCCTTTACAATTTTCCAGACCGGCAAACATTCCGGCTTCCTTGCCAAAATTCCTGCTGAATGAAATATACCTGAACCTGCTGTCGTCCTCTGCAAATCCTCTAAGGATCTTCAGAGTATCGTCCTTTGAACCGTCGTTTATAAACAGGAACTCAAACATCAGATGCGGATATTTTTCCGACATTCCGTTTGTGACTTTCAATATCTCGTCTCTGAACATCGACAGGACTTCCTGTTCGTTGTAACAGGGAACTATTATTGAGATCAACTCTTTTTCCATTCCTTGCGGTCACCTTCCGATTTTTACTCTACCGTTACCGATTTTGCAAGATTTCTCGGTTTATCCACATCGCAGCCGCGCTGAACGGCTGTATAATATGCAATAAGCTGCATTGCCACCGTTGCTATAAGCGGCAGGAAAATATCTTCCGCGTCGGGAAGTCCTACCTTGTAATCCGCACAATCCGCGTCAACGTTTTCAGAACTGCGGCAGATCATTATTACCTTTGCTCCGCGGCTTTTGACAGTGCGGACATTGGATATCATTTTTTCTTTCAGCGCAGTCTGCGTCATTAATGCAATTACCGGCGTGCCGTCCTCAATAAGGGATATGGTCCCATGCTTTAATTCACCGGCAGCATATGCTTCGCTGTGGATATAGGAAATTTCCTTTAATTTCAGAGAACCTTCCATACTAAGCGCGTTATCAAGACCTCTGCCTATGTAAAGCAGGCTGTCGGCACTGAAAATTTTTGAAGCCACAAACTGGTATACCGACATATCTTCAAGACATTCCCCTATCTTGCCGGGAACATCAAGCAATCCTTTTACAAGCTCTCTGCAGCGAGTCTCGCTTATCGTTCCCCGTACATAAGCTATCTCAAAAGCAAGAAGATACATAAACGCCGTCTGTACGGCATAAGCCTTTGTCGAGCATACGGATATTTCCGGACCCGCGTTTGTGTAAATGACCATATCTGCTTCCCTTGCAATGGAAGAACCTACCACATTCACCACTGCAAGAGTATCTGCTCCCTTTGCCTTTGAAAGTTTAAGAGCTTCAAGAGTATCCGCCGTTTCGCCCGACTGTGAAACTATTACCGCCAGATCTCCCTCAGCGACCAACGGATCCCTGTATCTGAATTCCGAAGCTATATCCACTATCACCGGCGTTCTTGCAAGAGCTTCTATAAGATATTTTCCTACCATTCCGGCGTGCATTGCAGAGCCGCAGCCAACTATGAAAATATGTTTGTACGAATTTATCTTATCTGCTGTAAGACCGCATTCACCGAGATCGGGCAGACCGTTCTTCACTCTCGGAGAAATAGTATTCCTTATAGCGTCCGGCTGTTCATGTATCTCTTTCAGCATAAAATGTTCATATCCGCCTTTCTGAGCGGATTCAACGTCCCATTCGGCTGTAAGAAGTTCTTTTTCTATAGTTTCACCGTGAAGGTCGGTAAAACGTATTCCCTCCTGATCGAGTATTGCGATCTCACCGCGTTCAAGGCAGTAATATTCCCTTGTATATTCAAGTATAGCAGTCACGTCAGAGGCGATAAAGCTCTCGCCGTCGCCTTTTCCGACAATAAGCGGACTATCCTTTCTTACGGCATATACCCGATTTTTATGATCCCTGAAAATTATTCCCAGAGCATAGGCACCCTCAATTATGCTGACAGCCTTTTCAATGGCTTCAATAGGATCGCCGCTGTAATAATAATCAAGAAGTTTTGCGACCGTCTCCGTATCTGTCTCGCTTTCAAAGACATAACCTTTCCCTATCAGGAAATTTTTGATATCCCGGTAATTTTCTATTATCCCGTTATGGACTATGGATATTCTTCCGTTGCCTATCGGGTGGGAATTAACGTCGGAAGGCTCTCCGTGAGTTGCCCACCTGGTATGTCCTATACCGCAGACAGCATGGAGTTCCGATTCGTTTTTCAATTTTACCGAAAGTCCCTCGTCGATTTTTCCCTTGGCTTTTACAGTTTTTATTATATCATTTTCAAATACCGCTATACCTGCGGAATCATATCCTCTGTATTCCAGCTTTTTCAGGGCGTCAACAAGAATATCGGCGCACGCACGTTTTCCGACAAAGCCGACAATACCACACATATTATATAAGCTCCTTTCGGAAATAATGTTTCATAAACATTATACTGTGATATTCTTTTTTAAAGAACCCACAGTCAAGATCTGCACAAAATGTTTTAACGGAGCAATACCGGCGATACTGTCCGTAAATATCTTTAGGGAATGTCCTTATGCGGAACATTCCCCGAACATTAATAAATTATTTTGTACCGAATATCCTGTCTCCGGCATCGCCCATTCCGGGAACTATATAAAGTTTTTCGTCAAGACCTTCGTCTACTGCTCCGCAGTATATCTCGACCTCCGGATAGACCTTATGAACGGCTTCGATGCCCTCAGGACAGGTAATTATGCACATTACCTTTATATTTTTTACTCCTGCTTTACGGAGTATTTCTATGGTTTTTACTATAGTTCCGCCGGTAGCAAGCATAACGTCGGTAACGATAACGTCTCTTTCAGCAATATCAAAAGGCAGCTTGCAGTAATAATCCACAGCGTTCTTTGTTTCGGGATCGCGGAATATCCCTATATGACCTATCTTAGCCGCAGGAACAAGTTTTACGGCTCCCTCGACCATACCGAGACCCGCTCTTAAAACAGGCACGAACGCAAGTTTTCTTCCGGAGATGACCTTTGTTTTGGCTATTGCAACAGGCGTCTGCACCTCTACTGTTTTCAGCGGAAGATCTCTTGTAGCCTCATAGCACATAAGCATAGCCGTTTCCGAAACAAGCTCCCTGAACTCTTTTGCTCCCGTGTTTATATCCCTCATAAGAGAAATTTTGTGCTGCACCAGAGGGTGCTCGAGAATAATTACGTTATCCATATATTTTTCCCCTTTCAACCGTTATTTTCTTCTATTGACATTATCTGATCCACCCTGCGCTGGTGTCTGCCGCCTTCAAAGGAAGTGTTCAGGAACGTCTCCACTATTTCAAGGGCAACGCCTGATCCCGTAACTCTTCCTCCCATGCAAAGAACGTTTGCGTCATTGTGGAGCCTTGTATATTTTGCCGTATATGTATCTGTGCAAACGGCAGCGCGTATACCTTTTATTTTGTTGGCAGCCATTGAAATACCGATACCAGTACCGCATATAAGCACCGCCAGCTCCGCATTCCCCGAAGTGACCCTATCGCACACTTCTTTTGCAACAAGCGGATAATCGCAGCTTTCGCCGTTCATACAGCCAAATTCAAGATAAGGTATATTATTATCCTCAAACCATTTTATCACTTCTTTTTTAAGCTGATAACCGGCATGATCGCTTCCTATTGCTATCATATAACAACCTCCGTAAAACAAACTGCTTACAATATTACATATCATTATACCACAAAAAAGCCGTTTTTTCAAGGCTTTCGGCTGAATTTTCACTCTTTTGCGGAAACATTCTGCTGTGCCTGCTGTGCGATCCTGTTCATGATCTCCCCAACGGTGCTGTCGTTAGTGCCGTTGCTTATCCCGTTGCTGAAAAGATATCTGAAAGAATTTATTATTCCCCACGGTATCCCCCACCAGCCTGACAAAGCGGTTATAAGCTGACAGGTCAGCTTTGCGTGTTTTGCCTCATCATCGGAATAATACTCGTCTGCAAGGTAATACGCCGAACTGTTTGACGTGGTCATGACCAGATAAGAATAACAGTAACGGTATCTTGTTAATTTTGAATAGCGGCTTATGGCTTTACCGTTATGATCCAGCGTTATCCCCGACGCAAGGTCGTCGTAGTGCTCCATAATAAACCCTACAAGCTGACGGTTTATCTCGTCCTGACGTTTGTTGAAATCACTCGCTATGATCGGTCCTGCAAGCAGCAGAACGATTATAAGCACTATAATTATCAAGCCCTCCATTTTGACCCTCCTGATATCATTTTTTATATCTGCGTGACCTGAACGTCTCCGTTCAGCCCTGAAGATCCTTCTCCGCTTTGGTGATCTGAAGATATGCCGCTTCAAGTTCATCGGGAGTACCCATTTTCCTCCCGAAAGCAGCCGAACAAAGACTTGACGCAAGCTGTAATTTTAAATGGGGCGGCGCCGTAATGAACCGCTCTCCGGAAAGCCTGTCCGCCGCATCACCCACAACGGCGATATCACCCGGCATTTTTTTAAGTCTGTCCGTCAATTGATCCAGAGGACATATTTCATCTTCTGTAATGCGCGACACCTTTACACCGTCTGAATTAAAAACCGCGCAATAGACCAGATCAAGCCTTGCAGCCATTACAGCGCATATTATTCCCCTGTGAAGCAAAACATTGTTTGCCAGCGACTCCAGTGTGGAAATACCAATACAAGGTTTGTTAAGTGCAAAGCAAATTGCCTTTACACTTGATATCCCTATCCTAAGACCTGTATACGAACCCGGACCAGCCGCAACGGCTATCCCGTCCATATCCGAAAGCTCCAGACCGGCACTTTTAACAACGTCTCGGCATATGGGAAGAATGACCTGCGAATGTGTAAGCGAAGTATATACCGTTGTCTGAGCAAGGACAGCACTTTCGGTACAAACCGCTGCCGATGCTGTTTTTCCCGAAGTATCAATTCCAAGCAGAGTCAAATCTTTCATCTCCCTCCAAGAAGATCTCTCTTTCTTTTTCCCCTTTATACTCTATGGTAACGGTTATAGTATCTTCCGGGAGACATTCAGATATATTTTCCGACCATTCGCAAACAATAACGCTGCTGTCGGACATATAGTCATAAAAACCCGTAGTTTCAAGAGCTTCGGCATTCATTATCCTGTACATATCAAAATGGTACATCATCTTTCCGCTACCGCGGTATTCATTTACAAGAGCAAATGTAGGCGAATGTACTTCGTCGGGAAGCCCCATGCCTATGGCAAGACCACGGGTAAATGTAGTTTTGCCGGCGCCAAGACCGCCCTTGTATGCAATAATGTCTCCGCCCCGTAAAAGAGCGCCAATCCTTTTTCCCGCCTCTATTGTCTCTTCCGGGGAACAGGTGTGAATATTGATCATTTTACTTCCTCAGATATCACAAATTATTTACGTTCATTATCCTGAAACTTTCGCAAAGGAAATTTATATTTCCGCTTTCATGCGAATTTATCCTATAGCCGGTTATATCGCCGTCTCCGCCTCTTTTTATTTTAAGCACGGAAAAGTCCGTAAGCGGAGTTTTTACGCCGCTGCAGCATATTTTAAATTCCGTAACATTTTCAAATATGATATCTGCGGAAAACGCCGTACCTGTATTGCTGTAAAATGTCATCATAAGGCACGGTACAAGCTCGCCGCGCCTGTTTATTGAACTGTAATATCTTATATCGCCAAAGGAATCAAAACTATCCCAGTAGAAATCCGGAGCAATATCGCTTATCTGATCTATTCCGTATATCTCCTTGAAATTTCTCCTGATGCGGCAGTTATCCTCAGGGAGTATCATTTTTTTCCACATTCCGCGGATATGTCTTTCAAATCCCTGCTTTTCATACCATTTGATAAGGCTGTCCTCGCAGAAAAGCTGAACGTTCAGTTTATTTTCGCCTGACTGACAGTAATAAACAAGACGGGTAACTATCTGCTCGCCTATTCCCCTGCGTCTGTAGTCAGGGCGAACGCATATACCGCTCATTACTGCGGCTGTAAGCCCGTCAGAAGCGACGCGCCCCAGACCTACAAGAGTATCGCCGTCATATGCGTAAACGGAATAAAAGCTGTTCCGGTTAGTGCGTTCTATATCCGCGTCGGTATAGCCTTCAAGACCGTACCATTCAAGAGCCTTGTAAAGCTCTATCACGTCGCGGTCGTCCCTCGTTCCGGAAAAATATTCGATCTCATCCATACATATACCCCCTGTTTACCGGGAAATAATTTTTGTGCCCTCGTTATCTATATGCATTTCCTTGACCTGCCATTCGGCAAGCCCCATTCTGTCAAGAGCAAATCTCATTTTTCCGCAGAAAAACTCGTTGTCGTCACCTACTATTGCCATAAGCGCAGGTCCTGCGCCGCTGAGATATGCCGCATAGGCTCCAAGGCTGTAAGCCGTATCAAAAACATCTCTTGCATGAGCAATAAGCTCCATTCTGTAAGGCTGATGAAGCCTGTCATGCACGGCTGTACGCAGATTTTCATACTTTCCCGTAAGAAGCGATGCCGAAAACAACGCCGCTCGCGAAAGATTGTATACTGCATCTTTATGGGAAACTTCCTTAGGCAGACAAGCTCTTGCCTTTTCGGTTTTCAGTTCAAAATCCGGTATGACCGCCACAAATTTCAAAGTGGTGAAAACTTCCTGCTTTACCCAGTGGACGCGTTTTCCGTCAAAAACAGCAGTAACTATTCCCCCCAGAAGCGCAGGAGCCGTATTGTCCGGGTGTCCCTCGATCTGCGCGGACAGATCCACAAGATCGTCAAAACCCATAGGTTTTCCAAGAAGTTCATTAGCTCCCACAAGACCTGCTATTATACAAGCCGAAGAGCTTCCCAACCCTCTTGCCATAGGAATATTATTCACCTGACGTACAGTAAGACCGCTGAGTTTTTTGCCGCATATATCATAAAGAACGTGTGCCGAATCATACACAAGGTTTGAAGCGTCCGTCGGAACAGGTATCCCGTCAAGACTTTCAATAAATATCCCGTCTGCTTCCTCCATATCCACATAGTTGTAGTAATCAAGAGCAAGACCCAATGCATCAAAGCCTGCGCCAAGATTTGCACTTGTGGCAGGGATCTGTATTTTTATCATCTTAGTGATATCCCTTTCAGTCAAGTTCAAGAACACGGATATTTCCGAGAACATTTCCGCCAAGCTCTGCAAGTTTTTTGTCAAAATCCCGTTCTTTCATTGCAGGAGCAACGAACGCAGTTTCGTCGGAAGGCTGATCCTTGCGGCTGAGAAATTCAGCGCCGGGAAATACTTTTTCCGCCTGCGCTGCGGAAATTCCGCTTACACGAACATAGATCGGAACGATATCGTCCTTATAATCTGCTATAAAGCTGTTGTCGGAGCTGTCCTCCCATGTCTGGGAAATAGATGTTCCCGACATTTTTGCCGCATCAACTATATCCGCAACGATCGCGCTTGCGGTAGGCAGCTTGCCTGCGCCGCGGCCGTAGAACATTACCTCGTCAACAGCGTCTCCGTATACCATTATACCGTTGAAAACGTCAGAAATATGCGAAAGCTGATTGTTATTGCACACAAACGCCGGGCGCACCATAGGCAGGATCTTGCCGTCCTCGGTCTTTTTGACGGAACCTATCAGTTTTATCTCGCCGCCCCAGTTTCTGGCATATTCAACGTCCTGAAGCGTCAGCTTTGTTATTCCCTCGCAATGTACCCATTCGGGGTAAACGTGCTTTCCGAAAGCAAGCGAAGCAAGAATACATATTTTTCTGCACGCGTCGTGACCTTCAACATCAGCGGTAGGGTCATGCTCGGCATAGCCCAGCTTCTGGGCAAGAGCAAGAGCGTCATCAAAGGACATAGACTCGTTTATCATTTTAGTAAGAATAAAATTCGTTGTTCCGTTGAGGATACCTGCCACTGCGGAAATATCGTTTCCTGCAAGACACTGGTGCATAGGGCGGATTATCGGTATCGCACCGCCTGTGGATGCTTCAAACAAAAAATTGCAGTTATGCTCGGCAGCGATCTTAAGAAGTTCCGCGCCTTTTTTCGCGACCAATTCCTTGTTTGAAGTAACTACGCTTTTGCCCTTTCCGAGCGCCTTTTTAGTATAATCATACGCGTCTCCTACGCCGCCCATTACTTCGGCAATGACGGTAACTTCGCCGTCATTAAGGATATCGTCAAAATTTTTTGTGAATTTATCCGCATAGGGACTGTCAGGGAAATCCCTTATATCAAGGATATATTTTATATCCATATCTTTGCCGGACTTTTTGCTGATCTTTTCTTTATTCTTATAGAACAGCTCCACCGTTCCTGAACCTACCACACCATAGCCTAAGACTGCAATTTTCGACATTTCAATAACTCCTTTTTGAAAGATAAGACACTTATTTTATTCCCCGGAGATAAACTTTACGTCCACGACGCCGTCCATAGACGAAAGGATATTTTTAAGTTCATATGCGCCCGAAGCGTCCCCGAAAAGCCGGACGGTTATATTCACCGCCGCTGCACCGTCAATAGGCATATTCTGATTTACGGTGATAATGTTGGCACCCTGTTTGTGAAATTCGCTTAATATCGAAGAAAGCACGCCCGGCTCGTCTTTCAGCAGAGCATAATACGACACAAGTTTCTGCGTCAGTTTTTCTTCATAGGCAAATACACATTCCCGATATTTGTAAAATGCGCTTCTGGAAATACCCACTTTTTTGCAGGCAGAAGCAGAACTTTTCTCTTCACCGCAGGCAAGCATACGCTTCACTTCAAGGACTTTCGGAAAAATATCCGGCAGAACATCGGTACTCACAACGACAAAAGACGAAGTATCCATATAAACCTCCACAGGTCAACGTCCATGTGATAAAAACAAGTGTATTCAGTATACATACAATGATAACATATTTTGCCCGTGTTTGTCAAGAGAATAAAAGTAAACAAATATAAAAAAGACTGTACAGACAACAGCCTGTACAGTCTTGAGATTCAACGATCAACCCTTTACAGAGCCCAGCGTTACACCGCCGATGATGTACTTGGACAGGAAGAGGTAAACAACAACTACCGGGAGGATAGAAATTGCAACCGCCATGTACTTAGCGCCGAAGTCAGCGATCTTATCGTTGTTGAGAACGGCAGCGACCATCATAGGCATTGTCCTCTGTTCCAGCTTGTTGGAAATGAGGATCATAGAAGGTGTATAGTAGTTGTTCCAGTTTGAAACGAAAGCGAATATCGCCTGTACTGCAAACGCAGGTTTCAGAATAGGAAGTCCTATCTGCATGAATGTGCGGAATTCGCCGCAGCCGTCGATACGAGCCGCTTCAACAATGTCAAGCGGGAATACCGAACGCATATACTGGAGCATGAAGAATACTACCTGAGGCGCCGCAATTGCAGGAACGATCAGAGGTATGTAGTTATCGTACAGCTTGATCTGTACCATGAACTGTAAGAAACCTGTTGATACTACCTGAACGGGAACCATCATTACCAGCAGTATAAATGTTGT
>CANQZR010000044.1 GCA_947628405.1 uncultured Clostridia bacterium | reverse complement strand
CGTGTACGCCGCCCCTCGGAAACGCTGTCGCGTTTCCTCACCCCCAGCTCCGTTTTTTTGAAAAGGGGAATTTCGCCGTTCTGCGAAAAACGAACTGCGTTCGTCTGCGCGACAAGGGGCGCAGACAAATGCGAAGCATTTGTTTTTCCCTTAGACCCCACCAGCGCGGCTGCGCTGGACCAGCTATCGTTTTTTTATTTTGTTCCGCTAAATTATAATTTATCTTAACTCTTAACTCTCAACTCTCAACACTAAATTATAATCAACCTTTTATTGCAACATATCCCCAAAAAAGAGTGGAGATGATTTTTTATAAATCGCGCAAATACGCTTTTTCCTCCGGCTTATATCCGTCAAAAGTGCATTAATAAATCCGTGCCGAATTACAGCTATGCTGAAAGTTATTATTGCTATAGCATTTATTGGATCATTTGCAATAGCAGTAAGCTGTATTTACGATCTATCAAGCGGTTGTTTTTTCCGCGCTTGCGCGCGGCGGTCTTTTTTAAAAGGGAAATAAACGAAACAATTTCATGCCGGCAAAAAGGAGGCGTTATCGGTACAGGAAGATAAAACGCAGCTTGCGCTGCGTCGGATAAACTTTAAAATGATAAAGAAAATGGAGGTGTTCCGTTATGGATCAAATAATAAGAAAGGAGGTGATGACATCACGAAAATTACAAAAAATTCCGCAGAAGCAATTCAAAACATTGTAAGGAGGGTAATTTATGACAATAAAAGAACTAAAAGAAAAAGTCAATGACCCGATCATTACCGATCACAATGAGATCAAACAGATATTATGGGAAATAGTGTCTCTTCCGGCACGCAACGTCTACGACCGTAATAATTTCAACGGGATCTGTGATTGGGTCAGTGATATCGGGCAAAAACCGGCAAGCGACATATCTTTATACGACCTGTTGATAATGGTAAAAAATTATTGTTCCGAAGTTTCAAAGGAATGTCAAAATTCCGGAAATTCAGATTTGCAGGCGCTAATAAATTCGTTATCAGGAAAATGTTTGTTTTTCGACAAAAGTATATTCCTAAGGACCGTTTATACACGCAGTAACAGACGCACATAAAAAGGAGGCTGAAATTATGAAAAATCCCAATGAACTTCTTGCTCTTCGTATAAGAACGATCTCGGTTATGAACAAGCTTATGCGCGTAAGATTCAAAGATTACATCAAAGTTGCAGTCGAATTTACATTGCAGAAAAAATTCTCCGATCAGGATTACCTGCAGCCCGTCTGCAAACTGCTTGATCTGGTGAATTTCGGCGGCGATCTTTCCAAGATCGATTGGTACGATCATGACAAAAAGATCAATATCCTTAAAAGCATAGACGAATATCCTGATGACCTTACCGTCGGCGACCTTATCGCACTGTCAAAGGAACTTAAAATGTCGGATATCAACAATGCCGGCAAAGGTTTATCCATTATGTCATACAAAAGCAAACAACTGGCAGAAGCAGTATTTATCGAACCTATCATCTCGATAGGAGACGCATGGTCTTTTATTAATGAAGATGACGATTTTGAGTTTGAATGTGACAACTTCAATGATGACGCGGAAACAACCGGCGTTACATCAGCAGACGACGATCGTCAGACAATTTGTAATGATTAAAATTCAGAGAGGAGAATTTATATGCACGCAAATATTCTTCACGAAAGCTCCAGAGGCTTTCAGACTATCAGCATCGCGGACGAAATGTTCCGCAAAAGAACTATATTCTTTACCGAGCCGGTCACGCCCGAATCGGTCGAAAAACTTATTGCACAGCTTATGGAACTTGAAAGTCAGGATCCCGGCAAACGCATAACCGTTTTTATCAACAGCCCCGGCGGAGATGTTCATTCAGGGTTTGCCGCCGTTGATACCATGCTGGGAATAACTTCGCCGATACGCACGGTATGTACAGGCATTGCGGCTTCAATGGGTGCGATACTGTTTCTCGCGGGTGAGGAACGGATCATTACGCCTCACTCCAAGGTGCTTATTCACGACCCGAGTTACGGCGGCGGAAACCTGGCAGGCGTGAAACCTCTTAACATAAAAGAGGATCTTGACAAACTTATGTCTATACGTTCCGATCTTGCAAATTTCATTGCGGAACGTACCGGAAAATCCAAAAAATTCATACTCTCCCTTACAAAGACCGATTGCTGCCTGTCGGCGGAAAAGGCTTTGGCTATGGGAATAGCTACCGGGATCAGGAACTTCGTTCTTCCCGACTGCGAAGACTGGAAACCGGATCAACAACTGCAAACCAATTCTATCAATGAAAGGAAATGATCTTATTATGAAAAGAAAAATAACACGCAACTTTACCGTTGAAAGCGACACAAGGAAAACCCATATCAATAATAATGACCTGATAATAGGTGCGTCAGGAGCCGGGAAAACCGGTTCCTACGTTATACCTTATATCCTTGACACCGACGAAAGTTTCATTGTTACCGACACAAAATCCAATCTTTACAACAATTACAGGACCAGCCTTGAAAACAGAGGTTTTAAGGTGTACAAAATGGATCTTATCGACCCCATGAACAGCTGCGGCTACAATCCGTTCAATTACATAGGCAAAACCGTTGTTGACGGCAAGGTCAAGTACAACGAAAAAGATATCGTTACCTTGGCAAATATTTTAGTTCCGGGGGTAAATGACAGCGATCCGTTCTGGGAAAATCAGGCGCGTCTTGTAATAAAATGCCTTATTTCCTATGTGCTTGATGCAATGGAAGATGAATGTAAAAACCTTATCACGGTTTCGGATGTTTTCAGACTGTTTGCCTCAGAGATCGACAGCGACAGATACTGCACTTTTATGAATGACTTCTGCGGAGCCAATCCGGATTCATATACTGCAAGATGTTATAACCTGCTCGTTCCGGGATTTGCCGCCGACAGAACATGGGGCTGTATTGAAATGTTTGTCAGCGACGCACTTCAGATATTTGACTTTGACGGTGCGCGGTCAATGCTTTCCAGACCGTCGGAATTTAATTTTGAGGATCTCGGAAAACAAAAATGCGCCGTATTCCTCAATGTCAGCGATACCGACAGGAGCCTTGACAAAATAGTAAATATCTTTTATACGCAGGCTTTTCAGACGCTGTGCAAATTTGCCGACAGCAGACCCGACAGCAGACTTCCTATGCCTGTCAGAATAATCATGGACGATTTTGCTTCAAACGCGACCATACCTGATTTTGATAAACTTATCAGCGTTATCCGAAGCAGAGAAATAAGCACCAGCATTATTCTGCAAAGCGTTTCTCAGCTCAATGCGTCATATTCCGACGCGCAGAAATGGTCTATCGTCAATAACTGTGATACCATTCTCTACCTTGGAGGGACCGACCTTACAACAGTAAATTACATTGCCGAAAGAGTCCGCAAAACCACCGAGGACGTTATGGGACTTGAGCTTGATAAAGCTTATGTTATCCAGCGCGGAATGAGGTCCGGATTCAAGGACGACAAGATCGTTCCTTACTCCATGAAAGCCGAGGACTGCAATGCATAGCATAAACACAAAAATGACATATCTTTCTTACATGATAAAGGCTGCCCTGTTTATATATTTATATAGACCGGGCAGCCTTTTTTTATTTTATTTTTCCGAATGGTTCAGTTATCCGTGAGCCTGTTTGAAACGGGTATTATATTCAGCTTAACGATATTGTTATTTTTGTCCGTGATATATTTATATCCTTTTATTGCTCCGAGCCGTGTATAATACTCCATAATATTCTGCATAACCCTGTCAAGATCCGCTGTACGCTTTATGCCGGGGATCTCAAAAATAACGGTCCGTCGCTTGTCGTAATGATCGTATTTTATTTCGCTTGCGTCATATTTTCGCGGTGATATTTCCAGATACGGCGAAAGCATTGCGATCCGCCATGCCATATATAATTTTATAAGCATATTGTTCAGCGTATCGTCCACAGCTTTTACGGCTTTTTCAGCATTTCCGCTGCGATCGGTCTTTTGAGCTGTGATCTTCAGCCATTTAAAATCAACGGTCATAAATTTATAACCGTCTTTTATTGCATATTGGCAAATGGGCGGATCGCCGTCATAATTAAAAATGCGGTCCGTTTTTTTGGAAAGCGCAAGAAATTTTCCTCGTATGGGCGGAAATAAATTATCCGCAGATAATATTTCTATATCTGTTTTCATCATTTTCAACAGACGGCAATACAGTTCTTCCCTTACTGACGGTTCGGGCGCGGCTGCGTCATCTCCGGTCAGGATATGGAACAGTTTTTTTACCGATATTGAATTTATCCCGTTGAATCCCAATGTATATACCCCATTGGCAAGCATAAGATCCAGAAAATCTATCTCGCCGCCTATGGTGACCGTTATCTTGTTTTTATCGTCAAAATACGGCACGTTCGGTTTGTATTTTCCGTCGCGTATATCAAAAGCCGGCTTGCAGGCTGCAATATAAAGCGAATCAGGCTGTTCGATACGATTTTTGACCAGTTCATTGGTAAATTTTATTCTTTCGCCGGACAGATCAATAGGGATCTCACTTTTTTTATAATAGCTTTTGTCCGGCATATCATCAAAACGGTCATAAAGAAAATAATTTACTATATACCGGCTCAGTTCATCTGCCGGCTGACGCAGATACTGTTCAAACTTCCAGAAACGATATCTTGCTATATCGGTGAGAATGCTTTGTTCCGCCCGATCGTACATATCGGACGCAAACGATCTTACCCTGTCGCCGTCCGGAACATTGCCGGAACGATCGGCTTTTTTATCATTATAAGAAGCTGCCGTACCTCTCATTCTTATTATATCCGGAAAATAGCTGTACACGACGGATACTGACGGTTTGCCGTCTCTGCCTGCTCTGCCTATGCCCTGAAAATAATCTTCTATGCTTCTTGGCACTTCATAAAATATTACCAGCCGCACGTTATCCTTGTCGATACCCATTCCGAACGCAGTTGTGGCGACCATTATCTGACGCTTTTTATTTTTCATAAAAGCGTTCTGCTGTGTTTTCCTCTGATATGCATCAAGCTCGCCGTGATAATAGTGAATGGCAATTTTCAGTTCTTTCAGCTGTTTGTCACCGGAAAGTTTATCATAAAGCATATCTGCCGAAGCCGGAGTGGAACAATAAACAATTATCGCACCGTTTCCGCCGTTATCAAGTATATCTTTTTTTAAAATATCATATTTGTTTTTAAGATCTTCTGCAAGCTGTATATTCCTGATCTCCTTTGAAAAGCTGCGGTAAATATTTTCAAATTCATCTTCGGCTTCATAAATTATATTTTCTATTTTGTTGCGGATAAGTATTTTTTCTTTTCGTCCGGACGGATCATCAGGATCAACGGCGTTGATAAGTCTGATAAGTTCACGGATCTGTCCGGCTTGTGAAAACCAGTTGTTTGCAAGGGATATATAATATTTTTCCGACAGAAGCTCTGCATTATATTTTTTTACCGGAATCAATGTGCCGTCTTTTTTTATCACATTTACAACGCAGTTCATATATATCTTTTTAAGTACGGCAATATCTTTGAATGGAAAAAGGTCGGACTTTTTTTCCGGCTCGTCTTTTTTATCCTGCGGCGCTATATTTTTTATCAGAAGTTCAACATTGTCACGGCGGTAAAGCAATTCTGGGTGCTGGGGCAATACTTCAAAAACGTTATTTTTCATTCCGAGAACTATTTTTACCTGTTCCTTTATAAAGTCGCCTGCCGTAGCGGTAAAAGCGACCGTCTGAGGGCGTTTGCCAATCATTCTGAAAAATTTTCCTATTTTAAGATACCGGGGTCTGAAACCGTTGCCCCATATCGAAATGCAGTGCGCCTCGTCTATCACAAGCATTGAAATATCCGCTTTTTTTGCGGCGCAGATAAATTTTGGAGAAAGAAAATTTTCGGGAGAAATATAAAATATTTTATTTTCGTTGTTGAGAAGTCCGGAAATTTCGTTTTCATCTTTAGGCAGGTGTTTTATATATTTTGCTTTGATACCCGCTCCGGTCAGTTTTCCCGTCTGATCCTCCATAAGCGCGACTATCGGTTCGATAACTATTGTTATTCCTTTTTTCTTCAGCGCCGGATACTGAAAACATATGCTTTTTCCGCTTCCCGTAGGCATAACGATAAAAGCGTCTTTGCCGTCAAGCAGTGCGTTTATTGTTTCCTCCTGATTTTCGCGGAAGGAATCTATATTTATTTTCATTGTTTTACGGATATCTTCAAGCAGCGCATTGCTGTCGGCATGTTTTCTTGATGGCATGGACTATGCTCCTTTACGTTTCTGTACAGTATACAACAAATGCCGTAATTTGTGGGGAAGCCCCCACGGGCAATGTCACCCCAAAATCAAGTTTAAATTAATCTTTTATGCAGAGCAGCCCCCTCGAGGGGGCGGTCAGGTTTAGCGCTAAGTCTTTAATATCTCAACTCTCAACACTTATTACAATTTATCGTTCATATAAAAATACCAAAGACCAACACGATCGCCGCCGTATTCGCAAGGATATGCGAAAATGTACTTATAACACAATTGCCCGATTTTCGGTAAACCATAGAGAATATCAGACTGTCAATAAATACCCCGGCAACATCATAGATCACGATCCCTATATTTCCTGCGGCAATATGCCCGGCAGCAAAAACAAGCGACGAAACAACTGCACAAAGCCAGAACGGAAGTATTTTCATGCCTTTTCCAAGGAAAAATCCACGATATGCAATTTCCTCTCCGAATGCTGCAATAACGATCTGACCTATCAGCAGCGCAATTTTATCAAATGACAGAAAATCGTCCGTTCGTCCCAATATATGATCGAAAAATTCTTCGTGGAATATCAGATCGCCGATAATATTTGTTGCGATCCCACTTGCTATCGGCAGCAGAAACCAAAGGATCACGCCCGGCTTTTTAAGATCCGCCAAAATAGTATTAAATCGCAGTCCCGATTCCGGACCTTTTTCTTTGCCGACAGCTTCAACAATAAAGAAAAATGCAATTCCTACAAATACGGAATATCCTGCTGTTTTTGAGGATGGCATAATTTTTGCTGCCGTCAATAATATCATTATTGCCGCGCCTATTATTGTCAGGACAACACTTTTTTTGTTGTTCTCAATGACCTGCTGTTCTTTCATTTTATTTCCTCCTTTACTGCCAATATTGCACCGTTGTAGGCATTTTTTAAATGGGATATTATCAGTTCCTCGTCGTATTTCAGCGAATTGTTTGCAATTATGCTTGCATATCCGTGAGCAAATAAAAAAATCGTTATAAAAATTTCTTTTACCTGCTCTATGCTTCCTCCTATTGCTCCCTGCATTGCCGAAAGGATAGGAGCAAGTTCTTCGGCGTCTATCATTTCAAGCAAAGTCGTGCCGTTAAAATAGTCCGATTGAAAAAGAAAACGGAACAAATGCGGTTCTTTCATTGCAAAGCGGATATAATTCAGCCCGATACAAAGCATAACGCCTTTGCGCGGATCTTCAATATTCATCAGATATTCGGAATGATAGCCGTCTGCTTTTGCATAAGCGGCTTTTTTCAATTCCTCAATGGTAGCAAAGTGGTACATTATAGGCTGTGTGGAACATTTCAGCTTTTTTGCAACGGTCCTTGCGTTGATATTTTCCGCGCCTGTTTCACGAGCAATTTCAAAGGCAGCGTCAATGACCATTTCTTTTGTGATTTTTGCTTTTGGCGGCATGGCTTTCTCCTCTTTTTATAATTGTTGTTATATAACATTAATTATATTATAGACCGCAGCACTGACTTTGTCAAGCAAAGATAAGCAGAACACAGAGATTTTGTCACTATAAACAAAATAACAAGCGCAAATTTTCTATGTCTTGACTATTTTTGCATATCGCAGGCAGTATCACAAAGCGGAAAAAAGCAATTGACATAAAGCGTATTGTGTGTTATAATTTATTCATATACTGCTTGCCGGTATATAAGTTATTTTTTGTGAGGTGAAATGACGTGTCAAGCGGCGATAGTCAAGGTTCAAACGGACGAAAACGGCTGAATTTTATCATACGGCGGACTTCGCTGTCTTGCCGGATAATTATATAAGATCTGCCGGAATTTTGTCTGTCCGTTATTGCTCTTAAAACAATTTAAACGGAGGCGGAATCATGTCAGATGAAGAAAGAATAAACAATACCACCAATATGGAAGAAGTAATTGAAAAACCCGATTACGAAAACGAAATACTTGAAATAATACGCGGAAAATATTCTCCTAAAGCTATGTTTGCAAAACTTGAAGATTACCATGCAAACGATATTGCGCAGGCTATGGAGAAACTTGGCGTTCAGGAGCGGAAAAAGATATACCGCATATGTTCAACGGGTATGCTTGCGGAAATTTTTGAATATTTTGACGAAGCAGGCAGCTACCTTAATGAAATGGATATGCAGAAAGCTGCCGAGGTAATTGCCGAACTTGAGACCGACACAGCCGCCGAGATCCTGCGTAAAATTGAAAAAGAAAAACGCACGGCTATCATTGAATTGCTTCCGCAGGATACCAGACAGGAAATACAGCTTATTTCGGCATTTGATGATGATGAGATCGGATCGCGCATGACGGTAAATTACATTGCCATACAGGAAAATTTATCCGTTAAACAGGCAATGAAAGAACTTATCTCACAGGCAAAACAAAACGATAATATATCGGCTATTTTTGCTATTGATGAACAGAATGAATATTCGGGCGCAATAGATCTGAAAGACCTTATCACAGCCGACGCAGATGTTCCTCTTGACGAACTGATACAAACATCTTTCCCGTATGTATATGCGCACGAAATGACGGCTGACTGTATAGAAAAACTTAAAGATTATTCGGAAGTCAATATCCCCGTACTCGATAATTCCAACCGTTTGCTTGGCGTCATAACTGCCGCAAATATCATTGAAGCCGTTGATGATGAAATGGGCGAGGATTATGCAATGCTTGCAGGTCTTACCGCGGAAGAAGATCTTAAAGAACCTCTTAAAGAGAGCATGAAAAAACGTATGCCGTGGCTTCTGGTGCTTTTGGCGCTTGGTATGTTGGTTTCGGGAGTTGTAGGTGTTTTTGAAAAAGTTGTAGCACAGCTTACGCTGATAATGGCATTCCAGTCATTGATACTTGATATGGCGGGAAACGTCGGCACACAATCCCTTGCGGTCACCATACGGGTCCTTATGGACGAAAGTCTTACCGGCAGTCAGAAATTCCGTCTTGTTACCAAGGAGATGAAGATCGGTCTTGCAAACGGTCTGATTTTGGGAATTATATCATTTTTGCTGATAGGTCTTTACATTATGCTTTTTAAACATAAAGAGATGATGTTCAGCTTTTCGGTTTCCGGGTGTATCGGCATTTCTCTGCTGCTTGCAATGATGATATCCGGCACGGTCGGAACGCTCATACCCTTATTTTTCAAGAAAATAAAAGTTGACCCGGCTGTTGCGTCCGGTCCGCTGATAACTACGATCAACGACCTTGTTGCAGTGGTAACTTATTACGGAATGAGCTGGATATTGCTGTTCAACGTACTGCATTTAGCATAAAATAAAATTTACGGAATTTTTTATTATAGAATTATCAGCCGAACGATCTCACAAGGCTGTTTAGTTCATATTTTTTACCATGGCATACAGAGAATGCGGCATTGCAATTTTTTTCAGTTAAAATACGATATATTTCCTGACAAAAATCATAGTTTTTGCTTTTTGGAGAATCGAAGCCTAACGAAGTTGATGTCAGGATAATAACATCAGTTGGCAGTTTAATTGCGGAAGCAGCGTCAAACATTCCTGTAAGAATACATTTTTTTGCAGAGCTTGTGGGAATATTTGTCTTTTTTAACGTTTTGCATTTTCCTTTGAAAAGAAGTACCGCAATATAGCTTCCGGAGCCTGAAACAGAATCGTAACTTCCCACAGACATTATAAAACACTTATCCGGATTGCTATGAATGTATTCTCTGACCGACAGATCGGACGGATAGTCCACAGACGGCATCATATGCTCTGTATCGGAATACTGTTCGTTTCTGTATGCTATTATCTCGCCTATATGGTCATAAACAAACTTTTGCGCCTGTGCCGTAAAAAAATTGATATAATATTCATCACCGCTATCTCGTTTACGATATTCTGAGGTTATCCCAAGCTGCTTCCCTTTATCAGTCGCTATGCGGCTTCTCAAATCGCTTTTACGGATATAGCCCTCAGATTCCAGCCAGTCATTGATCCATGTTGCAGACAGTTTTCTTGTTCCGTTGAATGCCGTGACGCGATTGATCTCATTTGCAAGTTCACTGACCTTGCGTTCATAGGGATATATGATCAGTTCTGTGCGCTGTTCTTCTGTGATATAAAAAGCTGTCCTGCTGCGTTTTGTGACGTGTTCCGCCTCATATATATTCCTTGTCAGAACATCAGAAATATATCTGAAACAAGCAATGATCCGTTCATTATGAAGCGTATCCGTATCTGCATCGGTATTTGACACCGGATCGACGCCGTTTGCAAGATAGTCCATGTACATCTTAGCTTGCTGCAATTTCAAAATATCATTATCCATATTCAGACCTCCTGCCAATGAATAATTTTACTGTTCCGTATCCCTGCGAAAATAGATATCAGATAAAATGACCGCTGATTCTTCTTTGTCCTCTTTGCCTTTCCATGCACAAATAAAACGGATCACCGCATCATACGGAGCATATCCAGATGATATGAGCTGTTTGATACTCTCGCTGCACTTAGACGAAAATTGAAGAACAGGCTTTAGCTTTTCGTTTGCCATAACATAAAGTCTGCTGCCGCTTACTGTAAGATGCATACCGCTTTTCAGCTGTAATATCATTGATTTTTTATTCTTGAAAAAGTCAAGGTATACATCTCTGTGTGAAAGCTGCAATATAAGCTCCGGGGGTTTCGGGTATGTGCGTGGGTCGGTATCATAGGCTGAAGCATATCCGGAGTATTTATCGAACATATCGCCATAATAGTGGATATGCAGTAAATTCTTTGCTCTTGTCATGCCCACATAGAGCTTTCTTTTTTCTTCGTCGCTGCTGATATTGATATTGCTGACTAACATATAAACATTATCGAACTCTCTGCCCTTTGATTTGTGCATTGTTGAGATCGTGATCACGCCTTGTTCGTTTGAATAGAAATCCTCTATCCCGGATTCGTGCAGAAACATTTCAAGATCGGTACGGTATTTCTTCTCATTTATCTCCTCAAATACATGTATGATATCCATGATCAAAGGCAGGCACGCGCTGCCGCTGTATTGTTTCTGCAATGCTTTTACTGCGCTGTCCCACCGGTCATTGCTGATAACAGGAGAGGTGCTGTCCTTATTCAGTATTTTAAGGAAATAACGTATTTCCGCAATATCATAAATATCAAATCCATCAATGGACTGTATCAGCTTTGCAGGGATATTCCGCTGCTCAAGAATACCTAATATCAGCAAGGCTTCCTGATTTGTGCTTGTCAGGATACAAGAAGTGCCTTTGGCATTGGCTGACAGAATATCCTCTGCCAGTGCTGTCTCCATGTTTTCACAGCTATGCTTTATCAGCTTTACTTCGCCATTATTATCCGAAACGGATACGATATCCTCTGATTTCATTCTTTCGGAAACAGATCTTACAAATTTATTTGCAAACCTGACCACGCTCTTACAGCTTCTGTAATTGTCGATCAATGAATACTGCTTTGCGTCATGCTCGGTTATAAATGATCTGAGGTATTTTGAATCAGAGCCGCGGAACTGATAGATGTTCTGGTCATCATCACCCACAGCGATAATACGCATATCCTCGTTTCTCTCCATGAGCGCTTCCACAAGGCGGTATTCATGAATGTCCATATCCTGCGCTTCATCTATTACAAGAACAGACTTTGTGATCCTGCCTAAGTCCACATCACCGCTCCGTATCATCTCGCCAGCATCTTTAACAACATTCTCCGATCCCTGTATATTGCCTATCTTTCCAAGCAGGTCAAAGCAATAGGAATGAAATGTTTTTATTTCTATGAAATTGGCGGCGCTTCCTATCAGGTCACGCAGACGCTGTTTGAACTCTATTGCAGCAGCCCGGGAAAATGTCAGCATCAGGAGCTGTTCATGCTTCACATCTTCAAGAAGCAGAAGCGACGCCAGCTTGTGTACAAGCACTCTCGTTTTGCCGCTGCCCGGTCCGGCGGATACAACAATGTATTTTGAAGTATCGTCACGAATGATCTCAAGCTGTCTTTCAGATAAAGTATCAAACAGCTGCCGATATTTTTCGGGAGTGATATTCCGTTCGATCTCGGCAGATCTTTCGCCCGAGAAATATTGTGACAGGAATTTCTTATAGTCCATTTGAAAATAATCATTTACAAATTGCAGGGCTTGGGCGTAATCACGGACCATCATATTGGCATATTCGCCTACTATATGTATCTGCTGTATCTTCTGCCGGTAATATTCGTTCAGCTGTTTGTAATCCTCCAGTTTATAGCGTATTTTATTGTCAAGTATCAGCCGTTTTATATGCATACCGCTGTAAAGCACAAGAAAACTGCCCTCCAGCTTCAATGCTCCGATCTTGGAGAGGAATATCAGCGCTTCTTCTATATCCTGTTCATTTATCTCTATTAACGACTGCTCGCGGTATGCGTTCATTAATTCCAGTATCGAAAAGCTGACAAGCACTTCATTTTTCTCGCTTACATCTTCACCGCTTATCTGGAAAAGGTAGTTTATGACAAATTCTGCAACGGCATAGCTTTTCCGGCGCTTGTCTCTGATGCGCTCAATACTCATTTTGGGTACTATGATAACTTTATTTGCAGCCTGATCCTGCTCTCTCTGGATATAGCTTCGTATTGTCCAATAATAAAATAAGGTCTTTATGGAATTTACGGAACTGTTTTTTATCCCATTTGCAAGAGCTGCTTCATTCAGTTCCTTGTAGTTCATGCACAGCTTGTCAGCGTCTATATATCCGAGCAGGAAAGTCTCAAGAGCCTGAAAACGGCGCAGCACCAACATAGACTTATTAACGGTATCCGTTTTAAGGATATATGCGGTCATGTCTTTTGTATCCGCAAGCAGACCGATCTCGCGCATTTGCTGGATAGAATGGATAATATCAGATTTTTCTATACCGAGCCTGTCAGCAATGTAGTCCACTCTCGATCCTGTATCGGCATTTCCTGCTTTTGAAGTGCTTTTGCTGGAAATAAGCGATCTGATGATACGTTTTGCAGTCGTTCTCTCTTCATCATTTTCAAAGCGGAAGGAACTGTCGATCTTCTCACTTGCCTCGATCATACTTTTTACAAGGATACCGTCTGCATATACATGCGGAACATTCATTCCGCGCTTGACATATCCTGCATTTTCAAGAGCCTGTATTGCTGTTTTTACCCTTGTTTCAATGTCGGAAACACTGTCGTCCCAGCCTGCCTGTCTTGCAACTTCAAGGGGCGAACAGCATACTTCCGGACGGGTACGGGTGAGATCTTTTATCGCTTTCCATACCTGCTGTATCTCGCTGATACTTAACTTGGTCTGATTCAGTATAACAAAATGCTTGTCCAGATCGCCGTCATTGAACAGCACATAGCATTCCGCCTGTAATTTTTCATCACGTCCCGCGCGTCCTGCTTCCTGCACATAGTTTTCAAGCGAATCGGAAATATCGTAATGGATCACCAGCTTAACATTGGATTTATCCACACCCATACCAAACGCCGACGTTGCAACAATGATCTGCACATCGTCATTTATAAAGGCTTCCTGATTTTCCTGTTTTTCAGCGTTGTCCATTTTCCCGTTGAAAGGTCTTGCTTTAAATCCGTCGCTGCATAGTTTTTCGGCAAGTTCTCTTGTTCGCTTCGTTCTTGAAACATAGACGATAGTAGGACAATTTTTCTGCTCTATGATACTGCGTAGCGATTCATATTTTTCTTCGTCGGTCTCTTTATACAGCACTTCATACCTCAGATTGGTACGGGACGCATTTGTTGCAAACAATTCAAGGTAAATGTCAAGCTTCTCCTTGAAATAATCTTTTATATCGCTTATGACCTTTTGCTTTGCGGTCGCAGTAAAGCAGGAAACAGGGATCTTGCAGCCGTGACCTTTTTTCTCCTGAAGATCACGGATAAAATCGCCGATATAAAGATAATCTACCCGAAAATCCTGTCCCCATGCAGAAAAGCAGTGTGCTTCATCTATCACAAACCGGTCTATACGGCGCGACAAAAGCAGCCGCTCTATCGTGACCGAACGCAGCGATTCGGGAGAAATATATAGAATGGAAGCAATGCCCGATCCAACACGTTCTATGGCTTCGGCTTTCTCAATAGGACTGAGCAAGCCGTTGATCGTGACGGCTTCGGCAATACCGCGCTTTGCAAGATTGTCCACCTGATCTTTCATCAGCGACTGCAGGGGCGAGATAACAACTGTCAGCGCACGTTCCGTCCTGCCTGCCATAAGAGCGGGTATCTGAAAAGTAAGTGATTTTCCGCCGCCTGTGGGGAATACGGCAAGGAGCGATCTGTGCTCAACCGCTGCCATGACGGCATTTTCCTGTAACGGCTCGCCATTATATTTGCGAAATCCGGGATATCCGAAATACCTGCTGAGATAGCCGACAGGGTCCAGCCTTGACTTGCAGTATCTGCATACATGACAGGAGGTATTTCTAAGCAGACGCATGATCATATCCACATTCGGAAAATTTACCTGTACCCACCTTGGTATCAGTGAATATTCCTCGGTGGCTGAGATCAGGGCAAGGCAGTATGCAAGTTCCACAGGAGATCCGACAATGATATTGGACAAGGGAGCGTTTTCACATATATCGTCCGCAAATCTTACCCGTATTGCCGTTTCAGTATCGCCCTCTGCCGTGAGATCCAGATAGTCAAAAAAACCTGCAAAGTGAGAGTCTCCCTTTAGAAGCATATAATAGATAAGTTTCATTTTATCGTCAAGTGCTTGAAATGCATTGACTTCGTCATAGAAAAGTTCTTTTGCCTTTATTGCATCATTCAGCGGATTATTCAGCTCGTCCGTCTGAAGCTTATCGTCTTTTAACAACTTGTGGTATGGTCTGTTCGGAAACAGCAGTGGAGACATATATAATGTATCAATAAGTTTTGCCGTATCGGTAATTTCAATATACTTTATATCGTGGTCGATGATATTGTGACCGCATATATATTCTGCGTCTGCAATAAAGGAGCAAAATTCATGAACGATCCCGGTGTGCAGTTTATCATCATTTTCATTTACCGCACCAAGATCATACGCCTTGTTATCTGTTTCGCTGACTTCCGTATCTATAAAGAAAACATGCTTCATGGATCCACCCCTGACATTTTGTTATTGGCAGATAATTATACTTATTTATAATAATTTTATCACAAAGCGACAGAAAAAGCAATAGCTGTCTCATATATTTAAGCGTTTTAAGCCTTGGTTCTGCCGGGATCAAAGTTTTTTTGCCGCTATAATTATTATTGATCTAATGCAAAGCAGGAGATCTGAATCAGGCAAATGCTTTTTTGAAAGTTATCAAAAAGTGCTTCAAATGGTATAAGCAAGCCGATTAACAGCAAGATACGATCGAGCAGATGATCCTGCCGGAAAAGTTATTGTTCGTCCATAGGCTTGCAAGAACGTCAGGCGGCACGGCACGAAAGCAGACATTACGATAAAGGAACTTCATGAACTTTTTGACCTTTTAAACGGAGGAGGATCAACATGACCTTATACGAATAAACAAAAACACGGCATTTCAAAAACGCCGTGTTTTTTAAAGTATAGAATTAGTATATGATCTTAACTGTATGTATTATCAGAAAAAGTTATGCTTCCGGCATAAATGCGAGTGAAAATTTCTATCAAAAGCCCTCTATTCCCTGCCGGGCAGCTTCTTCAATGCGGAATTTATCCATCATCTCCACACAGCCCGCCACATCTGTATCGCCCCGGAACATACTGTTAAGGGCAAGCGTCACATCATCTCCGCTGTAGCCTATGATCTTTGAAGATGCAGTGGACACGCGCTGATTGGCTGCGATCGAGCTTTCGGCGTCCGTCACCATCTGTGACTGAATGTTGGTCGTCTGTCCTGCGAAGCAGTTGACTGTAGCAATGCCGTCAAACGCCTTGTTGTAATGCTCCGGCTCTGCACAGAACGCCAGAAATTCCAGTGCCGCGTCCTTGTTGCTGCTCTTTTTGCTCACCATCATCATGTTTAGGTTGCCGCCCTCATATGTACCGCCGTCGGCAGTATTCATGAAAACGGGCATAAGCGCAAAATCGTCCACTGTATAGGTCCCGTTTTTGGGAAGATCGGTGTAGAACCATGTATCCCAGATAAATGTCATCGCTGCATCGCCTGATGCCATTTTTGTTCCAAGTTCATCCCACCCGATATTCAGAAAATCCGAGCCGAACCAACCATTCGCCGCCGCATCTGAGATCCACTGCACCATGCTGTTGATTTCCGGGATATCGGCATAGGTCATCTCATTTCTGTTGATTTTTTCCAGTACGGACGGATCGTCCGCAAAAATCGGATCCATGCCGAACTGCGGCATCCATGCGCACCCGTTTGCCGGCCAGCAGATCGGCGTATAGCCCGTGTCTGCAAGCACCTGACAGATCGTGTCAAATTCTGCCTGCGTCGTTGCCGGTTTCATTCCCAGTTCATTCAGTATTGTCTTGTTATAATAGCAGCCGGACACTGAACTTTCCCAGAAAGGCAGTCCGAGCAGATTTCCGTCTGCGTCCATACAATATGCCTTTGCACCCTCCGATAACTCACTCACCCAGCTCTGGTCATTGAGATAGCAGAAATTTTCATCTGCATTGAACCGGTTCAGATCGGCATTGTTGAAGTG
>CANQZR010000043.1 GCA_947628405.1 uncultured Clostridia bacterium | reverse complement strand
TGCCCCTTGACCCCACCAGCGCGGCTGCGCTGGACCAGCTATTGTTTTTTTATTTTGTTCCGCTAAATTATCATTTATCTCATCACTCAACATTTGAATATAAAAGCGTCTCCATGCAAACACACGGAGACGCTTTTATGTCAGGAGCTTTACCTGAAATCTATATATATCGAAAAAGCCGCTTGGGGGAACGGCTTTACGATCCCACGATTATTTTCCGGCGACCATACCGGTAAAAAGATCGTAATCCTCTTCTTCACCAAACATCAGGAACAGCGTTCTGCAAATAGAATCGTAACTTTCCGACGTAAGTTTGTATGTTATCCTTTCCTGCGGAGAAGAATGTTTTGCGGTCACCATGTCTCCGCTGTCGGTAATGTAAATGCTGTACAATACCTTTCCGGTATCCTTGCCGATCATCTCAATCATGAACACTGAACTGAATCCGGAATTTTCCGATGTGGGAGAATTTTCCGCGGCTGCTTTTATCAGTTCAAGAACGTCCGCAGCATCTGTGCCGCTCTTCTTTATAGCGCCTTCGCCGGAAACAATGCTGTCCATGTCAAAATAAGGAGTTATCTCAATATCCACGCTTTCCGGGTCAATATCCTTTATAGCCGGGATATCTTTTATTCCCTCAACGGAAATATCCGGGTATCCGGTATTTTCTGCCTGTTCGCTATCCTCTTCATCTGCTGCCGGAATGGTCATATACGGTCCTTGCCCGGAAATATAAGCTGCGCCTGTATTCTCCTGTACAGGCTCATCTGTGCTTTCATCTTCGGCTTCATTTTCTGCCGCAGGCTCTGCCGAATCAAGCGCCGGTCTGTCGGCAGCGTCTCCTACTGCTGCTTCAAGTTCTTCATCTTCGCTGAAACTTTCCGGGATATCTATAAGCTCCGGAACGCTTGCCACATCGGTGGTTACTTCGGTAGTTATCCTTGTAAGGCTCGTTTCGGCAGCCGATTCGATATTATCCTCCCTTACGTCAAGGACTACCCTTATGCCGATAACGCATACTATGCAGGCGGCAGCCGCCATTATTCCTGCCGTTACTTTATTGCTGATGCGGAAAGGCTTTTTTTCGATCTCGTCTTCGGAAAGATCGTTCAGAAGATTTTCGGTCCTTTTATAAAAGCTGTCCGAAATTTTAATGCTGTCCATAGTGTCTTTATAATCCTTGATCGACCTGCTCATCTTCATCAAACCCTCCTATCATCATTTCTTTAAGGAGCGCTCTTCCTCTGGAAAGAAGAGTTCCTACCGTCGCAGGCTTTTTGCCCACTATGGCGGATATTTCTTTTATGGAATATCCGTCGTAATAAAACAGGTGTATAACGGTCCTGTACTTTTCGGGAAGCGACAGGACCGCTTCCTTGACCTCGCTTTTTTCATCTTCCGTGCTGTCCGTTTCGGACTGATCGGTATCATTCAGCGTGACTGTTCTGGTTATCCAGCCCGATCTAAGGTGATTTTTGCTTTTGTTTATAGCCGTTCTCAGCAGCCACGCTTTTTCATGCTCGGGACTTTCAAAGCCTTTTCCGCGCTTGAGAAGCGATACAAGAACGTCCTGCGCGATATCTTCCGCGTCGAAGATATTCCGCACATAAGTATAGCAAAGCCTTATAATGGTCTGGGAATAAGTATCCAGAATGTACTGAATATAACCGTCGGTGCCGTAGCCGGCGATATTTTCAGGATACATTTTATTTCCCCCAAAGTACGGTATTAACGTACAGAAATATAATTGTATGGATATTTCAGCGTAAAGCGTTTTTTGCTTTCTGTAATGAATACAATCCAAAGGGCGGATTTTTTTCATTGCATGAAAAAAAATTTTGTTAATTTTTTGTGAACTGTTTTTACTTTAATTAAGGTCTGGTATAGAATTTATCGAACCGCCAGCCGTCCTCGGTGTTTACCATATGGTAAATGCGAGCTTCTCTCCACGCTATATAAGGATCATCGGAATGACCGTAAAATATGGTTTCCTTTAAAAAGGCTTCCTTGTCATCGGAGCAGATCGGTGCAATATTGCTGCCCATATACATGATATTGCTTGAACCGTCAGCGTATATTTCCTGCAAATTACCGTTTTCGTCAATAAAACCATACATGACGGCAAATTGGTATGCCTGATCGTATGTAAAACCCTCGCAGATCTCAGCAAGAAAATCTTCCGCCGTGTGGGTACTTACATATTCCTCGTCAAGATAATGTTCATACATAAAATATTTGTCTGCTATTGCTCTTGCTTTGTCATAAGCCTGTTTCTGTTCGTCGGAAAGCTCTGTCAGTTCTGTGCCGTGTGAAATAAAAAATTTCCTGCCGATAGTTCCAACGCCTGTTTCAAATTCTATTCGGTATGCTCCTGCATCAAATTTTTCAGCCGACAAAAGTTCTTTTGGAATTTCGCAGTCGCCGCCCTTTTTTGCTTTTATAACGGTATTTATTTCGTAGGATGAGCTTCCGTCCGCAAAAGGAATTTCTGTAAATTCGCCGTCTTTTTCTTCGCGGCAGAGCTTTGCGGATATTATCGCTATGTCCTTATCGGTGAAATTGCTGAAGCTGCACATAAGATTTTCTCCCCAGTAGAAAAAGTTTGCATCATCGTAAGGATAAATTTCACGTTCCGACTTTAACTCGGGTTTGTCCCGCCATGTACTGTTGTCAAGGACTGCGCTGCAATAAAATATCAGATCCTCCGAATCGTTTTGCCGATCATAGCTGTATTCACAATATTTTAAATTGACGTCCGGGCAGGCTGTTACAAGAAAATCAATATCGGAATCACGGTAATTTTTTACGATTATTTCAACGTCGGTAATATCTGAATTATTTATTCCTGCTATTGCCTGTGGGTCTATGCTGTCGTTTTCAACAGAAAGATAGGTGATATTTTCATTCAGCCCGTTGAAAGGATATTCGCCGGAATAATTGCGGAACGTGATATAACCGACCCTTTTGTAGCTGCTAAGATCGCCGCCCATATAATTGTCAAAATAGATCTCTTTATTAATATTGCTGAAGTCACATTCGCCGCTGTAATCCGCGATAGTAAGCACCCACGGCGAAATGCCGTTTACAAAATTTATGTTCCGTCCGTCCACGCCCGAAAGAACAAGTCCGTATGTATAGTTGATGTAATTATCGCTTATATTTTCAAAGGGATCGTCCGTGTCGGGGAATTTGTCCATGTCAACATAGATCGTTTTGTTTTCGTACCTGAAACCATGTTCGTTAAAATAATTTTTTATAAATGTTTCATCATCAATAAAAGTGACCGAATTTTCGTTTTCATCATCTAAAGGCGGCGGATAATCCCCCGGCAGCCATTCGCTGAAAGTCGTTTCTGACACGGTTTCCGAGATCTCTGTAATCGTATCTGATTCAGCGGAAGTTTCCGCAGTTGTTTCGGGAATTTCGGGGATATCTTCCGCCGCACAAGCCGAAAGCAGAAGTGCGGATAAAATTACCCCAAAAAATTTTTTATTCATAATAAATTACCCCCTTAAACTTATATCAATACCATAATTGGAATATATCGAACCGCCAGCCCTTTTCGGTTTTAACCATATGGAAATTATTTTCCTCGTACCAAGTAAAATACGGGTAATCTTCATGTCCGTGAATAATTATACTTTTGAAGATAATTTCATCATCATCGGAATATATCGGCTCAAAACATACATACTGGTAAGTTAGATCGCTGCCGCGAGAGCCGTCCGTTACTGCAAGTTCGCCGTTCTCGTCTATATATCCGCACTCACGGGAAAGAGAAATGGCAATATCATCGGTATAGGCTTCCCGTATGGGGGCAAGAAATTCCTCGGCAGTATGTTCAGCCACATATTCTTTCGGCAAATATGATTCACAGCCAAAATAAAGGTTTGTTATCTCATATGCTTTATCGAATATTTCTTTTTGTTCGTCGGTAAGAAAATCCTTGTCATTTGTATTGTCAATGAAAAAATTACTGGAAAGCGTTCCGTAACTTGTTTCAAATTCAATTTTGTAAACTCCCGTTTCGCATTTGTCATAGGGGAAAATATCCTTTGGGATTATAAAATGATATTCTGTTTCAGGTTCGATCTCAATATCTGCGTTAAAAGACGTATTTCCGTCAGCAAATGGGATCTCCGCAAGTTTACCGCCGTTGTCACGGTAAATTTTTACCGTATTTACCGTTTGCGTTTCATCTGTAAAATTGGAGAAAACATTTACAAGTTCGTTTGTATGACGCCACGAATCGTAAACATAATTATTGTTCAGTTCTCCGGCTGCCGAATCAAAACTTTCGCCCCCGGCGCTGCCGTTTATATATAAATTAGGGTAGAATACCAGTCCCTCGGTGGGATAATTATCATAGCTCCAAGGGGAATCGTCCATATTATATGATATTTCCATTGAGGGAAAGGCTTTTGCAAGGATATCCATATCGGAACTTCTGTAATTTTTCGTCCGCATAAACACTTCATTTACGTTTGAACCTTTTAAGACGCCGGCAAGTTTTTCACAGTCTATATCATCATTTTCAAGCCATAAATAATTCAGGTTTTTACATTCCTTGATAAATTGCAGATCGTCCTCGGAATTATAATTGTCAGATTCAATTCCGTAAATATTTTGCATATCGGCGATCGCGCTGAGATCGTATCCGCCTTTGTAATTTGTAAAACGCAGAATGTCTTTGCTTTCGCTTCTTTCGTTCATTGTGGAAAGATCGCCGCCCATATAATTGTCAAAATAAATTGTTTTATTGATATGGCTGAAGTCGCATTTTCCGCTGTAGCCGGTGATAGTGACGCTCCATGGAGAAATATCGTTCACAAAATTTATGTTGCGTCCGTCCACGTTTGAAAGTACAAGTTCGTATGCATGGTTGACGTAATCCTTGCTTATATTTTCAAAGGGATCGTCCGTGTCGGGAAATTTGTTCATATCAACATAGATAGTGCGGTTTTCGTACCTAAAACTATGTTCGTTAAAATAATTTTTTATAAATGTTTCATCATCAATGAAAGTGACTTTGCTGACATTTTCTTCTTCGGACGGCGGCAATATCATATAATCCGGCTCCCATTCTTTCTGAATAGTTACCGGCTTCGTCTGCAGCACATCCGGCGGATCCGTTACTGATGTTCCGGAGACCACGGAAATATTATTTTCCGAACAGCCTGAAAGAATTACTCCCGATAATACTATTGCAGATAAAAAAATATTGCTTTTGCGCATAAAGATCCCTCCGGAATGAATTTTGTTAAATCCATTATACAGTGATTTTTATCCAAAAGCAATAACAGAACGGTTACAATCGGGTTACAACTTGGTTACAAACTTGCTCCGAGCGAATCGTAATATTTTTTCATAGTCTGGGCGTCCTCCGTCTGGGTGCCTGCGCTTTCGCAGATGAAAACAGGGGAAAGTCCGCGCTCATAAACAAGCTCCATAAGCGGTTCAAAATCGGGACCGTAAATATTGTCCTCAAAAGTAAGGTGACATTTTTCACCGCCTTTGTCGGTGTACTGTATTTTTGAAAAATGGGAATGAAAAATTTTCGCGCGGTCGGAACCAAGTTCGTTTTCGATAGTATCGAGAATTTTTTTGTATTCTTCTCTGCCTTTTATTTCGCCGAAAGTGCGTGCGTTCAGGTGTCCGAAATCAATGCAGGGGATAAAGCTGTCGTCCACTTTGCAAAGCTCCATTACCTCGCGGAGATCGCCAAGCTGATTTATTTTTCCCATAGTTTCCGGGCAGCAGTGAACGCTTTCCAGACCCTCTGCGACAAGCGCTTCACGGGCTTTTTTAAGAGTTCCCTTAGCAAGTTCAAGTGCTTCTTCACGGGAAATTTTTGAACATGAACCGCTGTGCACGACGATCCTGTCGCCGCCCATTGCCTTTACGGCAGCGGCTGACTGCAAAATATAATTTACCGAGCCGTTTCTTTTTTCTTCTTCAATTCCGGAAAGGGAAATAAAATATGGCGCGTGTATCGAAACGGTGATATTTTTTTCCGCGAGAGCCTTTCCTATTTCCGCAGCCGCTTCCTGACTGACGCGGACTCCCTGTCCGCACTGATATTCAAAATGGTCAAGACCGAATTTTTCAAGATATTCTCCGAGCTGGACTGATTTTTTATAACCCATTGTTTTAAAACTTGCGGCAGTTCCTGCCGGTCCGAATTTTGCACCCATAAAAAACTTCCTCTCAATAAAATTCTTAATAAATTATACCACGAAAAGGGGATATTGTCAAACAAAAACGCCGCCCGTGAGGGCGGCGCATGGCTATTCGGCAGGCGTAGCGTTCTCCTGCATCTCTCGGAATTACTTCCTGTCATTACCGGCGGCGTGTGGTTGCTACGAAATTTACCACCTCGAATAGCATTTATTTATTATTTCTCTTTTATTACACTTATATTATAGCATAGTTATTTTGTTTTGTCAAGCCTTTTATAAACAGGCATATTATTTCTTAGTCTTTGAGAGAATCGTTTGTCGTTTTCACGAACGGCGGTTATGATAGAATTTTTATGATTGACATCTTCATTTTCAATGGCAAGGCGCAGCACAATATTTATTGATGAACCATCATTGCATATTCTTTTTGCTGCTAATGCTGTATTATTGTTTTTATCCTTAAATATGTAATCAGGATCCGAAATAATTTTCTCAAAAAAAGGAGCATATTTATTAAAAAAGTCCTGCCCCCTACGCTTAATGATATGCTCTTTTTGAGTATTTGTCAATATGACCTGATCTGTAATAATTTTGTTTTTAGTGACCTTTTGATATTTTTCAATATCTATTTTACCAATAATTTGCAATTTTGTCAACCGCCATATTCATATTTTTGTTAATTATATCACACATTAAAAATTTTGTCAAACAAAAGCGCCGCCCGTGGGGGCGGCGAGGAATATTCAGCTATTATTCTGATAAATATTTATTACTGTTTTTCCTTTTTTCGCCGCAAGCACTGACAGCTTATAAGAATTGCCGAATTTATTCCTGATGTATGTTACTATAATATCCGCACGGGTCAACATCCATTTGTTCCGGAAATCAATTGCAAATCGCTTGGGAACATTTTCAATGCCTTCGGGATATATGGTATGCAAAAAATTTTCGCCGTCTTTCTGAGGAAGATAGGCATATACAATATAGTATTTTATATACGGATATTTATTGTTTAATTCTTTCAATACCGATAAAACAAGTCTATCGAAATTTCCGTTATTTCCTACATAAAATTCTACGGCGTTTCTTTCCGTTATAAGTTTTGAAACAGTATCATATAAAACATTTCTTGCCGAATCGGGAGTATCTCTGTTGCCAAAGAATACACAAATCATATAATTATTCTCCTGCTTGATACAACAAATTATGTATTACAATACAATATGATACCATAATCGACGTATTTTTGCAACTGAAATACATAAAATATGATATAATTTGCTTAAAATCCAGCATTTCGGAGGAATTTATTGTGCAGTATTACAGCAGAATAAGAGATTTGCGTGAGGACAGCGACCTTACGCAGGAACAGCTTGCGGAAACTCTTGATATGCACAAAACAACATATACAAATTATGAACAGGGAAAACATACCGTTCCTTTTGATTTTGCAGTAACTATTGCAAAATATTACAATGTCAGCCTTGACTATATTGCAGGACTTACCAACGACAAGCGCGGCTTTTCCCACAGCGACCTTACAAAGGAACAGAAAGATCTTTTGCGGCTTATGGAAAATCTTTCTCCCGAAGAAAAGAAAAAGACCGTTTCATTTCTGAAAGCGGTCATTGACATTATAAAATAAATTATAAAAATAAACGGCAGAGAAATTTTTTCTGCCGTTTTATATTGAACTGTATTGTTTCAGTCAAACCTGTTGAACCGTTTCGGAAGAAACGGTTTTTCTATTGCGCGCTTTATCCTGAAAGGAATACTTGTTTCCGGCGCTATCGGAGAAACAAATATCGAACGTATCCCTGCAAGATTTGCTCCTAATACGTCGGTAAATATCTGATCTCCTACGGCGCAGACCTGATCTTTCCGCAGACCAAGCTCCTTTATGGCTTTGCGGAATCCTATCGGTATGGGCTTTGCTCCGTTGGGCACAAAGTTCAGCCCCAGAACTTCCGCAAACGGCGTAACGCGTTCCGGCTTGTTGTTGCTGACAATAAGAAGCTTTATCCCGTTAGCTTTCATGTTTGCTATCCAGTCGAGCACCCCGTCTGCCGGAACAGGATTATTATGCGTGGTCAGCGTGTTGTCAAGGTCGAGCAGAAGCGCTTTTATATCGTGGACTTCCAGTGAAGCCGGCGTTATCTCAAGTACCGACCTTAACGCAAACGTTGGCTTGAAAAATGCCATATTTTCCTCCGATCATTTGAGTTTGGCTTTCTGTTTTGCACGAAGCGCGTTGTCAAGTATCCTCTTTCTTATGCGTATAGATTTAGGCGTGATCTCAAGGAGCTCATCGTCGGCAATAAATTCCAGACTGTCCTCAAGTGAGAGCTTTCTGGGAGGAACGAGCCGCAGCGCGTCGTCCGAACCGCTTGCTCTTGTATTTGTAAGATGCTTTTTCTTGCAGACGTTTACGACCAGATCTTCCGATTTTGGAGAAGCGCCTACTACCATTCCCTCATAGACCTGAGTTCCTGCGCCGATAAACAGAGAGCCGCGCTCCTGAGCGTTGAAAAGTCCGTAAGTAACGGCTTCGCCCGCTTCAAAGCAGATGAGCGAACCGGAACTTCTTCTGGGGATCTCGCCTTTGTAGGGTTCATACTTTTCAAAAACAGAGCTTATAACGCCCTCGCCTTTGGTGTCGGTGAGAAATTCGGACTTGTATCCGAAAAGTCCTCTCGACGGGATAAGAAATTCAAGTTTCATGCGGCTTCCCACCGGGTGCATGGACTGAAGCTCGGCTTTTCTTGTGCCGAGTTTTTCCATTACTGCGCCTACCGATTCTTCCGGAACGTCTATTACAAGACGTTCCACAGGCTCGCATTTTACGCCGTCTATGTCTTTATAAAGAACTCTCGGTGTGGAAACGGAAAGTTCATAACCCTCCCGGCGCATTGTTTCTATAAGAATGGAAAGGTGCATCTCACCGCGTCCGGCAACGATAAAGCTGTCCGTGCTGTCGGTCTCGGATACGCGCAGGGAAACGTCCCTGAGTATCTCTTTGAAAAGTCTTTCGCGGAGCTGACGGGAAGTAACGAATTTTCCCTCACGTCCGGCAAAAGGACTGTCGTTTACCGAGAAAGTCATTTCAACTGTCGGCTCGGAAATTTTAACGAACGGAACGGGTTCGTAATTATCAACATCACAAAGCGTATCACCTATGGTTATATTTTCAATTCCGGAGATCCATACTATATCTCCTACTTTTGCTTCGTCAACGGGAACACGGTTAAGACCGTCTATCTGATAAAGGGTCACTACCTTGCTGTTGAATGGTTTTCTGGTTTCGTGATAATCGCCTACGATCACCTGCTGACCGACTTTTATAGTTCCGCGTTCGATACGTCCTATGCCTATTCTTCCCACATAATCGTTATAGTCTATGGAAGATATCAGCATCTGCATGGGAGCGTCAGGGTCACCCTCCGGAGCGGGTATGTGGTTAAGGATAGTTTCAAACAGCGGAACAAGATCCGTTCCCGTTTCATACTGGCTGAACGAAGCCGTTCCGGAACGTCCAGAACAGAAAAGGATAGGACTTTCAAGCTGTTCGTCGCTGGCGTCAAGGTCAAGAAGAAGTTCAAGGACTTCGTCGCCTATTTCGTCAAGACGGGCGTCAGGGCGGTCTATCTTGTTTACGACTATGATTATCCTGTGTCCCATTTCAAGAGCTTTCTGAAGAACGAACCTTGTCTGGGGCATACAGCCCTCCGCGGCGTCAACAAGCAGAACGACGCCGTCCACCATTTTCAGGACGCGTTCCACTTCTCCGCCGAAATCGGCGTGACCCGGAGTGTCTATTATGTTTATTTTTACGTCCTTATAGGTAACAGCAGTGTTTTTGGCGAGTATCGTAATTCCTCTTTCGCGTTCAAGATCGTTGGAGTCCATGACTCTTTCGGCAACGTTCTGATTTTCACGGAAAGCGCCCGCCTGTTTCAGCATTTCGTCAACGAGCGTGGTTTTTCCGTGGTCAACGTGAGCTATTATAGCAACGTTTCTCAGGTCGTTTCTAACCATAAAAATTTCCTTCCTGTACTTGTGTTTCTATTTCCGGACAAACGGGAAATATCCCTGTGCAAAAAATTACGTCCTGCAAATGCAGGACGTATCTGGTGGAAGAGGGTGGATTCGAACCACCGAAGCCGAAGCAACAGATTTACAGTCTGCCCCCTTTGGCCGCTCGGGAACTCTTCCATAAATTCGGCATATTGTTTATTGCATAAAATGGAGCTGGTGGACGGACTCGAACCCCCGACCTGCTGATTACAAATCAGCTGCTCTACCAACTGAGCTACACCAGCTTGAATAAAGTTGTCCTTGTTTAAATGACTTAATAAGTATATCACCCGGCATTGATTTTGTCAAGCAGGTTTATAATGTTTTACAATTTGTTAATATCTTATAGGCATAGATCCGGGAGAAAAAGACTTTAAGACTGACGATCCCCACATTCAGCCGGCATTTGCATAAAATTCAGACGTTTGGCTCGTTTTGTCTGTTTACTTGCCGGAGCTTTCCGGTTATAATTATCATAAAGTGGTCGGGGCGACAGGACTCGAACCTGCGGCATCTTGGTCCCAAACCAAGCACTCTACCAAACTGAGTTACGCCCCGATGCCGGACAGTACATTACATTATACTTGATTTCTCCGGTTTTGTCAATAGTTTTTATAAAAAATCACGAATTTTTTTAAAAGGGAAAAAAACAGTTGAAATTTTTCGATGAAAATGGTATAATAAAAATGTATTTCTTGATAATGCTTTAAAAGCTATGCGAAAACGGCGCGGAAGGAGAACTGATAACAGATGTCCGGAAGGATATTCAGCGAAATGATAATCCGGGAACTGAAATTCCTTTTGCCGCGCGCGCTGATCTTTGATGTTATTATATACATTATCACGCTCCCTGTGTATAGATTAGGGCTTGAGATACCGTTAGGGCTTCTTTCGGGAACTGCGGTCATGGCTCTGAATTTTATAATTCTCGGGAAGTCGTCCGAGTATGCGGTGGAAAAAACGGTAGGAGCGGCAAAGGGCTTTATGTTCGGATCGTATATCCTCAGGCTGTTCATTGTGGGACTGCTGTTCTACACAGCCGTAAAGCTGCCGCAGATAGACCTTATAGCGGCGGCGCTTCCGCAGCTTTATCCTAAGCTCGCTTATACTCTTGACGCGGTGATAAAAAAGAAGGGAAGATGATAGCATGAATGTGGAGGTCCAGGGTCCGAAGCGAATGATATCGCTGCTTTCCGATGACGGCAGCATTATTTTTTCGATATCGGAATCGGTAGTCACCGGCTGGATAGTGATCCTGATAATCCTTGTGCTGTGCCTTGTTCTTACAAAGGACCTTAAAAAGATACCGGAAACAAAGCGGCAATGCGCTGCCGAATATATCGTAAAGACCGTAAACAACATGATCGAAAGCAATATGGGCAGGGATCTTATGGGTTATGCTCCGTATATTGCGGCGGTGTTCTCCTATATAATAATCGGAACGCTGATATCAATGATAGGTTTCAGGAGCATTACTGCGGATATAAGCGTTACCGGCGGACTTGCGCTGATGACGTTCACCCTTATAACATATACGAAGATACACTATAACGGCATAGGAAAATATCTTTTCAGCTTTGTGAACCCCTTGAATATCATAAGCGAAGTAGCAACGCCGGTATCAATGGCGCTCCGTCTTTTCGGAAACGTCTGCGGAGGCATGATAATAACAATGATACTGTACGGCGCTCTCGGTGCGCTCAGCGCGTCGGTATACGGCTTGCTGGGACTCAACGCTGACGTTTACTATTTCAATATCTTCCAGATAGGTATCCCGGCGGTGCTGTCGATATATTTCGACCTGTTCTCGGGTGCTATACAGTCATATGTATTCATAATGCTTACTATGGCATATATCAAAATGGGCAAAGAATAATTTTTTGGAGGTAAAATTCTATGAATTCTATGAATGAGGCTTTATTGAACGCTCAGGCTACCGTTCTTGCGGCTCAGGCTATCGGCGCGGGACTTGCAATGATCGCAGGTATCGGCCCCGGTATCGGTGAGGGCTTTGCGGTAGGAAAGGCTATTGAAACTATCGGCAGACAGCCGGAGATCAAAGGCACGGCAACTTCTACAATGTTCATCGGCTGCGCCGTTGCAGAAACAACGGGTATCTACGGTCTGTTCGTTGCTATAGTCCTGCTGTGGATGAATCCGTTCCTTAAACTTCTTACCGGAATGCCGGGCTGATTGTCCCGGCAGCAGTATATGCGGCAGGACGGTACGGTCAGTTACGGTCCGTATCAGATCGCCGGAGCATGAGTTCCGGAAATGAATATTTTGCGGAACAGGAGGAAAAGATCAGTCTATGAAAATCGGACCTATGTATTTTGATTTCTTTTCTATCGACTGGACGACTATTGCCGGTACGATATTGAACACTTTGATCCTGTTTCTGGTCATCAAGCATTTTCTTTTCGACAGGGTGAATGCAATTCTTGAATCCCGTAAAACGGAGGTCGCCAAGACCTATGAGGACGCGGACAAAGCCTATGCGAACGCCAAGCAGCTTGAAACCGAATATACCGACAAGCTGTCTGCGGCTAAGGAGGAATCCGCCGAGATCGTCAAGAATGCCACAAAGCGCGCTCAGCTGCGCTCGGAGGAGATAATATCCGAGGCAAAGGACGAAGCAAAGGGTATCCTCGGCAAGGCGGAAGCTGATATCGAAAAGGAAAAGAAACGCGCTGTAAATCAGATAAAAGATGAAATATCCGATATTGCCATGTCTATAGCTTCAAGCGTTGTATCAAAAGAACTTGACGCTAAAACACATGAACAGCTTATCGAAAGTTTCATCGACGACCTTGGTGATACGGAATGACGGGCAAGGCGGAAAAGGTATACTCCGAAGCAGTCTTTGAACTTGCAAAGGAACAGGGAAATGCAGACGAGGTAAAAGAGGAACTGGACGCTCTGGCGGAGATATTTGATTCAGCGCCGGAGCTTGGGAAATTCCTGACCGTTCCTACGGTGACGATCGGGGAAAAGCTCTCGGTCATCGAAAGAACGTTCAAAGGAAAAATTTCCGATACTTCCTATAATCTTCTGTGCGTTGCCGCCGAAAACGGCAGGGCAGCGCTTATTCCCGGTATCGCGGCGGATTACAGAGAACGCTGGTATGAAATGAAAAATATCGCTGAGGTGAAAGTTACAACGAGTATACCGCTTTCGGATACCCTCAGGATAAAATTAAAGGCAAAGCTTGAAGCCGTTATGAAAAAAACGGTCATACTTACCGAAAATGTAGATCCGTCGATCATGGGCGGAATAATACTGAATTACGGCAACACCATGACCGACGGCTCAGTAAGATCAAAACTCGACGCTTTGCAGAAACAGATAAAGGGCGTTATCGCCTGATATCACGGACGGAATTATTCCGCATCAGACAGTATATCTGCGGATAAGCATTTAGAAAGGAAGGTTATTTCCATGGATCTGCGCCCCGATGAAATAACAGGCATAATCAAGGAACAGATAAAGAATTATCAGTCCAAGATAGAGCTTACAGACGTGGGGACCGTTGTTACCGTCGGAGACGGCATAGCAAGGATACACGGACTGGAAAAATGTATGTCCGGCGAACTCCTTGAATTTGAAAACGGCGTTTACGCCATGGCTCTGAACCTTGAACGCGGCTTTGTAGGCGCGGTAATGCTGGGTTCCGACGCCGATATCAAGGAAGGCGACACGGTAAAAAGCACCGGCAGGATAGTTTCAGTGCCGGTAGGTGAGGAGCTTCTCGGAAGAGTTGTCAATTCCCTTGGTCAGCCTATTGACGGAAAAGGTCCGATCCTTACAGATAAGACTATGCCCATTGAGCGTACCGCTCTGGGTATTATTACAAGGCAGTCGGTAAACAGACCGCTTCAGACAGGCATAAAGGCAATAGATTCAATGATACCGATAGGACGCGGTCAGCGTGAACTTATCATAGGCGACCGCCAGACGGGAAAAACGGCTATTGCACTTGATACGATAATCAATCAGAAAGACAAGGACGTTATATGTATTTACGTCGCCATAGGTCAGAAACGTTCTACGGTGGCAAACGTTGTGGATATCCTCGAAAAGAACGGTGCGATGGGCTATACGATAGTAGTTTCCGCAACGGCTTCGGAGCTTGCTCCGTTACAGTATATCGCTCCGTATGCAGGCTGCGCTATGGGCGAATATTTCCTTGAACAGGGAAGAGACGTACTTTGCGTTTATGACGATCTTTCAAAGCACGCAGTGGCTTACCGCGCCCTGTCGCTGCTCCTTAAAAGACCGCCCGGACGTGAGGCGTATCCCGGAGATGTTTTCTATCTCCATTCAAGACTTCTGGAGCGTGCGTGCAATCTGAATGAAAATTACGGCGGCGGTTCTCTTACGGCTCTGCCGATAATCGAAACACAGGCTGGCGACGTTTCCGCTTATATACCTACAAACGTTATTTCCATTACGGACGGTCAGATATTCCTTGAAACGGATCTGTTCAACGAAGGCGTAAGACCTGCCGTAAACCCGGGTATTTCCGTTTCCCGTGTAGGCGGCGCGGCTCAGATCAAGGCTATGAAGAAAGTTTCCGGCTCTTTGAAGCTGACATATTCACAGTACCGTGAACTTCAGGCGTTCTCCCAGTTCGGTTCCGATCTTGACAGGGACACAAAGGAACGTCTTGCTCTGGGTGAACGTGTGGTTGAAGTGCTGAAGCAGGGAAGAAATTCTCCGCTGACGGTAGAACATCAGGTGCTGATAATCTATGCTGTTACCCACGGATATCTAAAGGAAGTGCCTCTTGAACTGGTTTCCGAATTTGAAAAGGAGCTTTTTGAATTTGCGGACGAAACTCACCCGGAGATCATTGCTTCAATAAAGGAAACAAAGGATCTTACAAAGGAAAACGAGGAAGCTCTGAAAGAAATGCTTTCGGCTTTTGTGCAGAAATTCCTGTCGGCAAGATGATGAATGAAAAGGCATAGTCCGGAAAGGAGGATGCGGTTTGGCTTCCGGAAACATGAAGGACATCAAAAGGCGCATAAAAAGCGTTGAGTCAACTATGCAGATAACCAAAGCAATGGAACTGGTAGCTTCTTCAAAGCTGAGGAAAGCCAAGGAAAAGGCGGATAATGCGCGTCCTTTCTTCAATGCGCTGTATGACACAATGTGTGATATCCAAGCGGAAAACCCCGGATTTTTCTCACAGTATATGAAGCGGCGCGAGGTTAAGACGGTAATGCTTGTGGTCATTGCAGGCGACAGGGGACTTGCAGGAGGGTTCAATTCCAATGTTCTCAAACTGGCGCAGGCTCGCATAGACGAACTTAAAGCCGAGGGCAAATGGATAAAGATAGTCGCTATAGGAAAAAAGGCTTCCGAATATTTCACAAAGCGCGGATATGATGTTATGGAAAGCTATATAAACGCTGCGGAGGGAATGAATATATACCGTGCGGCGGATATTTCCGACAAAATAGTTTATCCGTTCGTAAAAGGCGAAGCCGACAGGGTGGAGCTGTTCAGGACGGAATATGTTTCTCCGCTGCTGCAAAAAGTGGGAAGTCTTTCGCTGCTCCCGTTGGATATAAAAGATGACAGGACGGAAAAAAGCAAGGAGCTGCCGATATATGAACCTTCGCCGAGAGATGTTTTTGATTCGATAGTTCCGAAATATATAACGGGGATAATTTTCGGTGCGGTAGTGGACAGCTTTGCTTCGGAACAGGCTGCAAGAAGAACGGCTATGGAGTCCGCTTCGGACAATGCAGGCGAAATGATATCAAGTCTGTCACTGCTTTATAACCGTGCGCGTCAGGCGTCTATAACACAGGAGATAACCGAGATAGTCGGCGGCGCTTCGGCGCAGGAATGACCGGATCCGCACAGGACCTTAATTATTGAAAATTGTCCCAAATAAGCCGTATCGTCGGCGCAGGAAAGGATAGATATTATAAATGCCGCAGAAAAATATCGGAAAGGTAGTTCAGATAATAGGAGCTGTTGTGGATATACAGTTCACAAAGGAAAATCTTCCGAATCTTCTGAATGCTATTGAGATACAGCATAACGGCGGAACGCTGGTCTGCGAGGTGGCGCAGCATATCGGAGATGATGTTGTGCGCTGTATCGCAATGGCGTCGACCGACGGTCTTGTAAGAGGCGTTGACGCCGTTGATACAGGTTCGCCTATTACAGTTCCCGTTGGAAAGGAAACTCTCGGAAGGATATTCAATCTTCTGGGGGACCCCGTTGACAACAAGCCTGCTCCGGTCACAAAGGAAAGGTGGGCTATACACCGCGATCCGCCTTCCTATGAAGAACAGACTGCTTCAAATGAAGTCCTTGAGACAGGCATAAAGGTAATCGACCTGATCTGTCCTTACCTTAAAGGCGGTAAAATAGGTCTTTTCGGCGGCGCAGGCGTCGGAAAAACGGTCCTTATACAGGAGCTTATAAACAATGTTGCCAATGAACACGGAGGAATATCCGTATTTACCGGCGTTGGCGAACGTACAAGAGAGGGCAACGACCTTTATAACGAAATGACCGAGTCGGGAGTTATCGAAAAGACCGTTCTTGTTTACGGTCAGATGAACGAACCTCCCGGAGCAAGAATGAGAGTGGGACTTTCAGGACTTACAATGGCGGAATATTTCCGTGATGTAGAGGGTCAGGACGTGCTGCTGTTCATTGATAATATTTTCCGCTTTACGCAGGCGGGTTCGGAGGTATCGGCGCTGCTGGGACGTATGC
>CANQZR010000042.1 GCA_947628405.1 uncultured Clostridia bacterium | reverse complement strand
CAGTATTCACGGCCCTACGATCAGCCCTATGGTCAAAGACCGCAGGGACAGTATATGCAGGACGTCAGCTCCCCTTACAACCAGCAGAATACCTATAACCGCCAGAATATCCCACAGCCGGGATATGTTCAATCGCCTTACGGAACGCAGTACAGACCGTATATGCCTGCACAGAATATGTCCACCGGCATGGCAGTAGCTTCACTGGTACTGGGAATATGCTCGATAGTTTTAGGACTTTTTATGTTTGCATTCCCACCGCTTTTCCTCCTCCCTATCATAGGCATAATACTCGGCATAGTTTTCAAGTGCAAGCATCTTCCCGTAGGCAAGGGAATGTCTACGGCAGGAATAATAACATCTGTACTCGGACTTCTCATACCTCTGGCATTACTTATAATAATAATGGTTATGCTTGTTACCAACGGCGCGGAGATCATGGAATTTATGAAGCAATATTCTCCGGAAGATTATGAAGAACTTTATGAACTTTACGGAGAACAATTCCCCGAATGGTTTGAAGGAGCAATGAAATTTTTCGGTATGATGTAAAGACAAAAACGCTGCCGTATATGTGCGGCAGCGTTTTTCATCTTTTTATGACCCTGATATCCATATCCGCATGATCCCGGTCAATAGAAAATACATCGGATATCCCTGCAGTAATAAGTATCTCTTTTTCATCAGTGACAAGTATCATTTCAAAATCGCTGCGCTTTTTCCACAGTTCTTCCGCCTTTTCGGCTCCAAGAACGTATAACGCCGTGGACAGCCCGTCGCAAAGGATATCATCATTCCCGATAACAGTCACGGAAGAAAGTCCGCTTTTTGCCGGTCTGCCTGTTTCAGGATCTATGATATGGCAGTATGTTTCACCGTCGCTGCCTACAAAATAACGCTCGTAGCCTCCGGAGCTGACGGCAGCACAGTCGGAAACGGCAATACTGCCTATGATACCGTCGTCAAACGGACTTCTTATGCCAAGATGCCAGTCGGAACCGTCCGGTTTTGAACCGATAACACGGATATTTCCTCCAAGATCGAGAAGCGCAGACTCTACGCCGTTTTCACGAAGTATTTTTGCCGCCTCGGCGGAAGCTGCTCCCTTTCCCAGCGCTCCGAAGTCGATCTTCATGCCGTCCGGAAGCATAACATTGTTCCCGTCAAGAGATATATTTTCATATCCTGTAAACGAAAGCGCATTTTCAAGCGTTTTTTCATCAGGGATCTTATATTCTCCCGTGGTAAATCCCCATTCGGTCAGAACAGGATAAACGGTACAGTCAAGCGCTCCGCCGGTAATTTCCGATATTTCAATACTTCTTGAAATTATTTCAGATGTTTCCACGCTTATTTCCACCGTCATGCCGCCGCTGCGGTTTATCCGGGATACTTCGCTATTTTCGTCCGTAACGGACCACAGCGCGTCAAGAGCGGATATTTTTTCCGCGGCTTCTTTTACCGCTACGGAAGCCTTTTCTCCATAAGCGGTCACCGTCATATAAGTGTCCATTGCAACAAATGACTTCTGTGCCGGCTGTGAAATATTTCCGCAGCCGGTCAATATGAATGCAGCCGAAAGCACGGACGATATAAAAATACTTTTTTTCATTTACATTCTCCGTTTTCAGAAAGGATCTCATTATGTCCAAAAATGCAAAAATCAGAACGTTTTCAGTGGAACGACCCTCCGGGCTTCTTGAATTTCTTATCGAAGCGCAGCCGGAACGCCCCAAAGGGAAGATAAAATCCGAGCTTGAACACAAGCTCGTTTCGGTAGACGGAAAGGTCGCAACAAAATTCAATTTTCCGCTGAAAGCCGGTCAGCGCGTGACCGTAGGGACGTTCACCCCAACATACAGCAAAGCGCCCTCGTCAGATCTTAAAATCATCTATGAGGATGATGAACTTCTGGTCATCGACAAGCCTGCCGGAATGTTGGCGATCGCAAACGAAAAAGAACGGGATATCACCGCCTATCATCTTGCAATGGAATATGTCCGCGCAAAGAACAGTCACAACAGGATATTTGTAGTACACCGTCTTGACAGAGAGACTTCCGGAGTAATAATATTTGCCAAGAATGAAACAATAAAGCACGCTCTTCAGGATAACTGGGAAAATATAGCCGAATACCGGGGATACACCGCCGTTGCTGAGGGAGTTCCCCAGCCCGAAAGCGGCAGGATAGAAAACAAACTGCGTGAAACTGAAAGTCATCTTGTCTATGCCGCAAAAATGGGAGACGGCAAACTTGCCATAACAAATTACAAGGTGCGCAAAAAGACGGATAATTATTCGCTCCTTGACATTGATATAGAAACAGGGCGCAAAAACCAGATCCGCGCTCACTTGAGCGGCATCGGCTGTCCAATAGCCGGAGACAAAAAGTACGGAGCAAAAACCAATCCCGCGCACAGGCTGTGCCTTCATGCCGGGAAGCTGGTCATCATTCACCCTTACACAGGTGAAAAAATGATATTTGAGTCTCCGGTGCCACAGAAGATACTCAAAGTAATGAAACAGTGAAATAAACGCCCCTTTTAAGGGACGTTTATTTTTTTATTAAAATTCCAGCTTCTTGCTGAGATATCCTACAAGATCTTCTATCTTTACTCTCTCCTGCTCCATGGTGTCACGGTCCCGGACGGTAACACAGCCGTCCTTTTCAAGAGTATCAAAATCATATGTTATACAGAACGGTGTACCGATCTCGTCCTGACGGCGGTAACGCTTGCCGATCTGACCGGCTTCATCATAATCCACGCTGAAATATTTTGAAAGCATTGTATAAACTTCAAAAGCCTGATCTTTCAGCTTCTTTGTAAGAGGAAGCACCGCCGCTTTTATAGGCGCAAGAGCAGGATGCAGGTGCATTACCGTACGCATATCTCCGTCGCCGATAGTTTCTTCATCATAAGCCTCACAAACAATTGAAAGGAACAATCTTTCAACGCCAAGAGACGGTTCTATAACATAAGGGATATACTTCTCGTTAGTCTCGGGATCAAAATACTCAAGTGATTTTCCGCTGGTCTTTATATGCTGAGTAAGGTCATAATCGGTCCTGTCCGCAACGCCCCAGAGTTCTCCCCAGCCAAACGGGAAAAGGAACTCAAAATCGGTAGTTGCTTTTGAATAGAAGCAAAGTTCTTCGGGCGAATGGTCGCGCAGACGGATATGCTCCGGTTTAAGACCAAGACTGAGCAGGAAATCATGGCAGAAACCTCTCCAATAGCGGAACCATTCAAGGTCGGTGCCCGGCTTGCAGAAAAATTCAAGCTCCATCTGCTCAAATTCACGGACGCGGAAAATAAAGTTTCCCGGAGTTATTTCATTTCTGAACGATTTGCCCACCTGAGCAACGCCGAAAGGAACTTTCTTTCTTGTGGTCCTCTGAATATTTGCAAAGTTTACAAAAATGCCCTGCGCAGTTTCAGGACGGAGATAAAGTTCAGCTTTTGAATCCTCCGTAACGCCCTGAAAAGTCTTGAACATAAGGTTGAACTGACGTATCGGCGTAAAGTTCTTCTTGCCGCAGTTAGGACACTTTATATCATGCGTTTCGATAAATTCGCTGAGCTGTTCGTTTGTCCAGCCGGCAGGGTTTGCGTCCGTCTGGGATTCTATAAGCTGATCCGCCCGGTGACGGGTCTTACATTCGCGGCAGTCCATAAGCGGATCGGAAAATCCTCCGAGATGTCCCGAAGCTACCCATGTCTGCGGATTCATAAGTATCGCGCTGTCCAGTCCGACGTTATAGGGACATTCCTGCACAAATTTTTTGAGCCATGCATTCTTGATATTATTTTTCAGCAAAACTCCGAGAGGTCCGTAATCCCATGTATTCGCCAGACCGCCGTAAATTTCGGAGCCGGGATATACAAAACCCCTGCCTTTGCAGAGAGCCACTATTTTATCCATACTTTTTTCCATATAAATTCCACCCTTATCAATGTATTTTAATCTGAAAATCCGTTATCTTCAAGATATTTTTCAAGAGTTCTGTAATTTTCCGCAAGGTCGGCAGCGTCTTCAAAACTTCCCTGATAAAGCTCGATCATCACGCTGCCGCTGTAACCGAACGACTGCATTTCATTGAACAATGCAAAATTATCATACTCCCCATATCCGAATTTAAGGCAATCGCCGTTTTTGCCCGAATCGGAAAAGTGAAGATGCTTTATGCTGCTTCCGAGAGCCTTTACCATGTTTATCGGAGTATTCCCGGCTCTTAACGCCTGCTTTGTATCAAGGACAAAAGCCGCGCTTTCTCCGAGAGCGCCTTTCATTTTCACCAGAAAATCAAGGTCGCCTGCCGTGCACCTTGAAACGTTCTCCTGCAAAACTTTCACGCCGAAGCTCTTTGCCGTTTCCTGCAATCTGAAGAACCGTTCAAAATACACCTCGTCGTCACAGCGGTTGGTGGGCTTGTTCCCGTGAAGAATGAAAAACTTTGCGCCGAAAAGATCCATATACTCAAAAAAATTCTTGTAGTAATCCAGCATATCATCTACCCGGCGTTCATACTTTGTAAAAAGCATCATCGGTTCTATCCCACAGGTAAAAGGATGCACCGAGACTACTTCAACGCCGTATCCGTGCTGCACCGCAAGCATTTCGCTCAGATACGGATCAAAAAGCTCACTGTGAGTGTTTACGAATATCTCCGTGCTTCTGACGCCGTTTTCGGCAAGCCGTTTAAAAGACTTTTCCACCTCTGTGGGATAAAGACAAGCCGTGGATACTCCCACTTTCATAAAAGCACCTCCCGGCGATAAAGTTATCGGCTCCGGCAGACATCTGCCGCCGAAGCCGTTTATACCGTCCGCAAATATCTTCTGTACCGGACAATGTTTTATGCCTTTGCTTTTTTGCCGGTATTCGTCTTTTTGCGGATAAATTTGCTTTCAAGTGTCAGCCACAGCGGACAGGTAAAGCATACCGAAGAGTACGCGCCTGCGATCATGCCTATCATCATAGGCAGCGAGAACGAAATTATTGAAGTTACTCCGTATATCGCCGCAACTACCGTTACCGCAAGCATAGCCATGATAGTCGTTATGGACGTATTTATAGAACGCGTCAGCGACTGATTTATACTCAGATTTACTATTTCCGCATGGGTCTTGGTCTTTCTGAAAAGTATCTCGTTCTCACGGATACGGTCATAAATTACAATGGTGTTGTTTATGGAATATCCCAGAATGGTAAGAACTACCGCCATAAAGTTGGCGTTGATGGACATTCCGCATATGATAAATGTTCCGTAAACGATGATACAGTCATGAAGAAGCGCAAGCACCGCGCAGATACCTGCCAGCCAGCCGCCGATATTCTTGAATCTTATGGCTATATAGATTATCAGGACTATAAACGACAGCAGTACAGCCACCAGACATTTAAGGAAAAATTCCTTACCTGATGACGGGGAAACATCTGAAGATTCCACCAGTTCCACGGAATTTGCCGAATACTTTTCGGTAAGCGTATTGGTCAGTTCAAACTGCTTGTCTGAAGTAAGACCCTCGTTTGAGATAAGGGAAAGCTGAATGTTATGTCTTCCTGTGGAGAAATCCTCTCCGACGGTCGAAGTAACTCCGATACCGCCCAGAGCGTCTGTAGCATCACGTTCAAACTGCGCCTGATCTATCTCACCGTCATAGATATATGTGAGGATAGTACCGCCCTTGAATTGTATATCAAGATTTGCGCCGAAAATGAACGTTGAAAGTATCGAAATACATATCATTGCAATGGAAATGCCGAAGAACAGCTTTTTCTTTCCCACAAAGTCGAAATTGAACTTACTGTTCATTTTTAGCACCTCCTCCGTAGAACTTCGGATTCCTGAACACTTTGAATTTTGAAAGTGAAGAAAGCATCAGTCTTGAACAGAACACGCCGAAGAACAGGTTAAGGGCAACACCTGTAAGCAGTGTGAAGCCGAAAGAGTAGATTGTTCCCGCCGTAGACGGTCCGAACATGAAGAATACAAAGTGGAGCATCTTTGAGAATATGCTGTCAGGCGTTCCGAAAGCGCCCATAAGGATTATAGCTACAAGGATCATAGTAACGTTGCCGTCAAGGATTGCGGAGAACGCTCTCTTGAATCCTGATTCTATAGATCCGTTGAGCGTTTTGCCGTTTATAAGCTCTTCCTTTATTCTTTCCGAAGTGATAACGTTTGCGTCAACGCCCATGCCGACTGCAAGTATGATACCTGCGATACCCGGTATAGTAAGGATAGAACCGTTCATAAAGCCGAAATATCCTGAAATGAACGCCAGAGTTCCGGCTACCTGTCCGATAAGAGCAATTACCGAAACTGCGCCCGGCAGACGGTAAACCGCTATCATGAATACCGCTATGAACGCAAATGCGATAAGTCCCGCAATTACCATAGCCTCCAGAGCGCCCGTTCCAAGGCTTGGAGAAATTGTAGAGAAGCTTGCCGTAACAAGTTTGAAAGGCAGTGCGCCGGAATTGATCTTGTCCGCAAGTTCTTTAGCGCTGTCTGCGTCAAAGTTGCCGGAGATGGTCGCTCTTCCGTCGGTGATGACCGCGGAAACTCTCGGATATGAGAAACAAGTCTCGTCCATCCAAATGGAAATAACGCCGTTTTCCTGATAGAGCCTTTCGGTAGCTTCCGCAAATTTTTGGGCGCCCGTATCGGTAAGCTCAAGGCTTACAAGCCATTCTCTTGCGCCGCTGCTGTCCTGCGTGTAAGCCGCGTAAGCCTCCTGAACGTCGGAACCTACAAGGATAACGTTATCCTTTGTAACGCCTGTATACATTCCCAGTTCGTCCGTTTCGTATCCCTCACGGAAAGTAAGCTCCGCAGTTTCGCCCAGTTCCTTAACGGCAGCTTCCGGGTCGAAATTTGCTTCTCCCTCTTTCCAAGGGAATCTTACAATGATACGGTCGTTGTTGTAATCAATATAGCTTTCGTAATCGGTAATTCCCAGATTTACCATACGCTGAACTATTACCTGCTTGGCGGCGTCAAGCTGATTATCCTCAGCGTCGATACCCTCAGGCGGAGTGAATGTAACGTCAACGCCGCCCTTGATATCTATACCGAAGCGGATATTGTTGACGCCCTTAACATAAACTGTCTCCATATCGCCGTAGTAATAAGTGTATCCGAATATTACCGACGCCGCAAAAATCAATATCAGCGCACAGACGATAAAAAAGACAGGCTTTTTGACCTTTCCCACAGTTTAACCTCCTGTATTGCACAAATTATCAAATAATTATACCATTTTTTTCTCGGAATGTCAATAGCTTAACACCCTCCGCAGGAAATTTTTCTTCTAATTTTTCAGAAGCCTTATAATATCCATAGTTGACAAATTCCTGTTGGTATAATAAACGTCCTCGGTGACTTCCGAAACAACATCTATAAAAGGCGGAAGCTCCACAGTTTCGTCCTTACGGGCAAGCTCCGCTTCCATAAGAGCGTAACCGGCTTCGGCAGTGTTTTCAAAAACATCAAATTCAAAGGTGTGACCGCCGTAAGGGATAATATACCTGCGTTTTTTTATTATATTCCCCACTTTATTTTTTAACAGTGAACGGTATTCTTCGGCTGTGAGCTCTTTTTCGTTTTCTATCCTGACTTCCGGGTCGGAAGTAGGAGCTTTTTCGGTATAGATGAATTTATCGTCCAGACGCCTTACTCTTCCGCGGAAACCGCTTCCCGGCGCAAGATACGCCTGCTCGATATTTTCATATTGGAATCCCTCTAAATTATCCGGGATCTTTACGAGCCACTTCCGCTCTATTTCAAGAGTGATTATCTTTCCGTGCCGTTTTTCTATGGCTTCCGTACTGTAGAAAGCATTATCGGTAACATCAGCAATAACATTGCCGCCGGACAGCTTCTCCGCCGTTTCCACGACCGCAAGACCGTTTTCCCTGTCGATAAATGAATAATTTCCGCCGTTATCCGTAAACTTTACGATATAACGATACATAGAGCCGCCTCCATATATTTTTTTATTTGTCTCTTTGCTCGGCGAACAGCTTCCCTGCGCCTATAAAAATTGATTTCCGCGCACATAGGTGCGCGGAATCTGCTTTAAACCGTCAGTTCGGCGGTTTCTCCCAAATCACCGCTGTTTGCGTCAAGTACAGGCTGTACACAGCCTGCAATAAATTCCTCTACCTGCTGTTCGCTTCTTCCCGTGAAGCTCTCCGGCTTGAGGATAGCGTCCATTTCGTCAACGTTGATCTTGAAGTCGGGATCGTTAAGTACACGGTCGATCAAATCGTTTTCCAGCCCTTTCTCTTTAACTTGTTTTCCGGCTTCCATTGCGTATGTCCTTAGTTTTTCGTGAAGAGCCTGACGATCTCCGCCTTTTTTAACGGCGTCCATCATGATGTTTTCCGACGCCATAAAAGGCAGCTCCCTCATTACTCTCTGACGTATAACTTTAGGATATACAACAAGGTCGGCGGTAACGTTCAGCATGATATTCAGGATAGCGTCCACCGCAAGAAATCCTTCCGCAACGGAAATGCGCTTGTTGGCGGAATCGTCCAGCGTTCTCTCGAACCACTGTGTTCCGGCAGTAAAAGCCGGATTGAGCGAATCTATCATTACATATCTTGCTAAAGCCGTGATACGTTCACACCGCATAGGATTCCTCTTATACGGCATTGCGGAAGAGCCGATCTGGTTTTTCTCAAACGGTTCTTCCATTTCCTTGAAATTCTGCAATATCCTGAGATCGTTTGCAAATTTCATAGCCGACTGGGCAATTCCGCTGAGAGTTGCGACTACTTGTGAATCTGCTTTCCGGGAATATGTCTGCCCGGAAACCGGCACGACAGCGTCAAATCCCATTTCTTCGGCAATAAGTCTTTCAAGTTCCTTTACTTTATCGGTATCCCCTTCAAAAAGCTCCATGAACGAAGCCTGCGTTCCGGTAGTTCCCTTTGAACCAAGAAGTTTAAGACCGGATATCCTGTACTCTATCTCGTCCAGATCCATAAGCAGCTCATTTATCCACAGAGTTGCGCGTTTTCCCACCGTTGTCAGCTGGGCGGGCTGAAGATGCGTATAGGCAAGGCATGGCATTGCCTTGTATTTCATGGCAAAATCCGAAAGCTGCGCAATAACGTTTACAAGTTTTCTTTTTACTATTTTAAGGGCGTCCCTCATTATAATTACATCTGTGTTGTCGCCTACGTAGCAGGAAGTCGCCCCCAGATGGATTATTCCCTTTGCCTTGGGGCAGGCAAGACCGTATGTGTAAACGTGCGCCATAACATCATGACGGACAAGTTTTTCACGTTCGGCTGCAGTTTCGTAATCAATATCGTTTATATGTGCTTCAAGTTCGTCCACCTGCTCCTGAGTAACGGGAAGTCCGAGCTTCATTTCTGCACGGGCAAGAGCCACCCAGAGCCGTCTCCATGTTGTAAATTTTTTATCGGCGGAAAATACATACTGCATTTCCTTGCTTGCGTATCTGGTACAGAACGGAGATTCATAGCTGTTATGATCCTGCATAATATAAAATTCCTTTCAAAATATAATTGCTTGATCCATATAAATTATACCATACAATTTTTAAAATTGCAACTAAAATTTTACTATGTTTCCATATGATCTTATTCTTTTACCGTAAAAAACACAGCCAAAGAAATATTCCCGCATTACTTGCAAAATCAAAAATACTATGCTATAATATAATTTGTTGTAAAAATACAAATAATTTCCCGTCGGAGGAATAATAAATGCCCATAAATATTTCAAACGACCTGCCGGCATTTGCAGTGCTCAATCAGGAAAATATTTTCGTAATGACGGATACCGCCGCGTCACATCAGGATATCCGTCCGCTTAAAATAGCTATAGTGAACCTTATGCCTAAAAAGATCGAGACGGAGACGCAGATACTCCGTCTGCTTTCCAATACTCCGCTTCAGGTAGATGTGGAGCTTATACAAATGGCGAGCCATGTTGCAAAAAATACTCCTCAGCAGCATCTTACCAAATTCTACAAAACTTTCGCCGACGTAAAAGATCAGCGCTTCGACGGAATGATAATCACCGGCGCGCCTATAGAACATCTTCCTTTTGAAGAAGTCGATTACTGGGACGAGCTTTGCAGTATTATGGAATGGTCAAAAAGCAATGTATATTCCGTTCTTCATATATGCTGGGGAGCGCAGGCAGGACTTTACTATCATTACGGGATACCCAAATATGACCTGCCCAAAAAGATGTTCGGCGTTTTCCCTCACAAGGTGGAAGTATCAAACTATCCGCTGCTCAGAGGATTTGACGAAAAATTCTATGTTCCCCATTCAAGACATACCGAAATACGCCGTCAGGACGTGGAAAAGTCTGATAAACTGCGCATACTTGCCGCGTCAAAGGAAGCCGGCGTTAATATAATCGCCGATATCACCGGACGTCAGTTCTTCCTGATGGGACATTTTGAATATGACCGCCTTACCCTTTCGGGAGAATATTTCCGCGATAAGGCAAAGGGACTTAATATTGCCGTTCCGGAGCATTATTTCCCGTATGACGATCCGTCCCAGCCGCCGAATTTCAACTGGCGCGCTCATGCCAATCTTATTTTTTCCAATTGGCTGAATTACTGTGTTTATCAGGAAACTCCATATGACCTTGACGATCTCCGCCCTATCGGATAAAGGACCGTTCATCACACAAATATAAAACGCCCCGTCTTTTTAAAGACGGGGCGTTTGCTTATTCGGTCAATATGAACTTAATCATCTTTTATGCCGTTTGCGTAACGTTTTACAGAATTTGCATCAGGTCTCTGATCGTTATCTTTAAGAAGTATGTAATAGAACGTTCCGCCATCCTGAATGGTCGTGTAAGACTCATTGCCTGTTAATACAGGAACAACAGAATAGATAATGTTGTACTCATAGAATCCTACATCTTTTGCTATAGCATTATTTGCCTTTGCAATGCCGCTGTCATCAGCAGGAACTACCATGTACTTATTGGCATTATTCTTCCTGTACAGGATTATCTTGTCTTTTGTGGATTTTACCGTAGGAAAATTATCGTATCCTACATAATAGCTGTATGAACTGTTGGCAGCTATATCTTCTTCCCTTATCTGATTGATCCTGTCAATGTCATATCCATAATAAGGAACAAGAAGATATCTGTTTGAAGTTTTTCCGGTCTTTGCATCGGTTATCTGCCACTGTTCAACGGAATCTCCCCATGTGTCATTCTTTGTAGGAGATACGGAATATACAGTCCAGTACTCGAACTTTTCGTTATACTGCGCTATAGCGGTATTGAGCTTGACCTGATCATAACTATTAGTGGTGTTGTTTTGAGTGGGAACAAGTACATATCTTGAACCGTACTTATACTTGCTGTTGGAGTGATAGAACTCATATACGCTTTCGCCGTTAGCCACACGAGCCGGATATTCGTCATATATGTCATAATAGTTGTACTTAGAAAACTTCTTTGCAATAAGTTTATTGGTATATGCCGGGTCATAATCCTTAGGAACGACCATATAGTAACTGGAAGTAGAGTTGATCCTTATTTCCATTACCTGATCCGGATACTGTACCGAAGGTTTTGTAGTATAGAACTCATAATACCTGCTGGCAGTTACCGTGATATTTACGTCCTTATAGTTGCTGGAGTTATTCTTGTTGTAGAATCTGAGCGTAGTAGTTCCCTCTTTAGCACCAGCTATTGTAAAGAACTTTATATTTTCGGACATTCTTCCGGCAGATACTGTAGCAATGGTCTTATCCGCAACTGCATACAGGGTATTTGTATGGTTTGTGGAGTATACTTCAAGGGTGTAAGTTCCTCCTACAGGCACCTCAACGCTGTTTGTGTACGGGATTATTGAAATATTATTTGACGACGAAGTGTTGCCGCTGCTATCGTTGTCGCCGAATATTTCATCACTGGTATTTCCTACCTTTACGTCTATATACTTATAGCAGGTAGAAGAATAGGATTTAAGATATACCTTTATCCTTGCAGAACCTGTGCCCTGAGCGGTGAGCTTGATCTTGATCTTGTCGCCGTCCCACGAAACAGGCTTTACCCATGCTGCGGAAACGACTTTTTTGTTAGTTGTTCCAACCGTAAGACCGCTGTGACTTCCCTTTACCGTCATGGTAATGGTTTTTGTCTCGCCCTTTTTGCTGAAAGTAACATTTGAAGAGCTTGCTGTGATCTTAGCGGCAACTACCGTTACCTTACATTTAAGGGTATTGCCTCCGACCTTTGCATAAACGTATGTAGTACCGGGGTTCTTTCCGACTACCTTTCCCTTTGAACTTACCGTAGCGATCGATTTATCTCCGGTAGACCATGTAACAGTCTTTGAAGTTCCCGATACCGAAAGCGTAGTCTGATAGCCTTTTGTCAGCGTTACGGAGCTTTTGCTGAGAGATATGGCGCTTGACGGCACAACTATCAGCGACGCTACCATGAACACGGCAAGAAAAAGACTTAAAATTGATTTTAACATCTTAGTCATACAGAATTCCTCCGTTCTGTTTTAATCTTTAATCCTATTTTATCACTAAATAACTGCTTTGTCAATAAACAAAACGGTGACAAATGGTAACAATTCAGTAACAAAATCAAGGAAACGGTTAAAAAATTCATCCAATTTTGTAACCTTTTTGGATATTGCCGTTTTCAAGCAATTTAAGGGAAAATTCTCCTTTTTCGTAAACGGCATAGCTTCTGGGGTTTCCTTCCTTCGGGATAGCCGCCGAACCCGGATTTATGTATAAATATTCCCGTGAATCATCGATCGTCTGGATATGTGTATGCCCATGAATAAGTATATCTCCCTTTTGCAGCGCAGGAGGCGTTACGGTATTGTATTTGTGCCCATGGGTAAGAAAAACCGTTCTCCCTCCGAGGAAAAGCAGGGCATATTCCGCCATTATAGGAAATTCAAGCACCATCTGATCCACTTCCGTATCGCAGTTCCCTCTTACACAAAAGAGTTTTTCTTTGCGCCCGTTAAGCATTGAAATTACTTTTTTAGGATCATAAGCAGCCGGAAGATCGTTTCTCGGACCGTGATAAAGGATATCCCCCAGAAGAAACAGCTTATCCGCTTTTTCCGCGTCGAAGCGCTCCAGCATAAGTGCGCAGCTTTCGGCACAGCCATGTATATCTGAAGCAAACATCAGTTTCATATGTTTACCTCTTACTTTGTGAAAAATCTCTGTGAAACGGTATAAGTTTCCCCGTTGGCGATTTCCGTATAGCCGCTTTCTTCTGCCGGCATATCAAGGTTCGGGGCATTTACCTGCGCGGTCATAGGCTCCGGACAGAAATATTTTTTAAATCCCTTGTCATTCCAGATTATCCAGAACTTATATTTATCATCAGTTTCATAGCATATGCGTTTTCCGCTTTCGGTGTCGGTCATCACGCATCCGTGGAAATCTTCACCGTCCAGCTTTACCGTTCCGGCAGTGAACATATCGTTGCATATATCGCGCAGAACGGGGCATTTAGTGCCTTCAAGATATTTTTTGTCGTTCTTGTCAAGGTCACGCTGTTCCCCGGTGGGAAGCCAGCGGCGCTTATCAAAAATTATCCTCTTGGCAGCAGGAACTTGCAGACGGATATTTTCCGGCTTTCCGCCGTCAACGAACGGAGCGCTTATTGTAGTATGCGTTGCGATCGACACAGGCAGCATCCTGTCGGAATCATTTGTAAGAGAAATGGTGTGCTTCATTCCGTTTTCGGAAAGTTCGATCGTTATGCGCGCGGTGAATTTAACCGGGAAACAGGCGAAGAAAAAGTCGCTTTCATCATATACAAATTCCGTAGTAACATATGCTTTTCCGTCCTCTGTGGCAAGAGCCGTTATCTTATGCGCTCTTTTCTGGAGGAATCCGTGAATATGATTTCCGAATTTGCTTTCGTTCACCGGAAGATGATATTCCCCGTCGGAAGTTTTCAGCAGACCGCCGTCAAAGCGGTTCGGCAGATACAGCGTAGGAAGCCCCCATACTTCGGTGGCATTCATAATGTCCGCTATCGTTGTCTCGTCCTTATAGCGGAAAACCTCTATACCCTTTTCGTTATCTCTCAGGCGGAGAACGTTAGTGCCTATCTGCGGAGCAACTACCGCATAATATCCCCCTGCGGCAAGCTCCACCGCTTCGATCCCCTTATGCATTGCTTTTCTTGCGTAAAATTCCTGTGCCATACCAATTAACTCCTTTACAAAATAATTTTAATTATCGTATTTTCTTATTCTTAATTCTATTCCCAGCGACATTGCCACTGCCTTGCAGCGGCTTATATCTTCCGGAGGGATAACGTCGACCACCGTGAACATGACCTTAGGAACATATTTCTTGCAGTCCGCCGCAAAAGATATCATTGCATCAAAAGCGTCGTTCCACTTAGGACGGGTAACAGCGTTGTATTTTTCGGGATCGCACTGGTTCAGCGATATTGACACCGTATCAAGCGCTCCTTCCAGAAGTTCCGCAGTCGGACGTCCGTTTATCTTGTCTCCCAGACCGTTTGTATTCAGCCGTACAGGGATCTTATAATTATCCCTGATGAATCTGCCGATATATGCCACATCATCAGGACGTTCCATAGGTTCGCCGTAGCCGCAGAAAACAACTTCCGAATAACGGGACATATCCGTCTTTTCAACGGCTTCTATCACCTCGTCCGCCGACGGTTCGCGGTCGAGCCAGAGGCTGTCAGAACCGTAAGCGCAGTCGCCGTTCTGCCTTATGCAGAAAGTGCAGTTGCAGGGGCAGCGGTTCGTAAGGTTGATATATAGTTTGTTTCCTACTTCATAAAGAATAGTCATCATAATATTTCACCCTTTTATAGTTTTAAGATCTGAAAGTCAAGAATTGAGTTGCTGACGGAACTTATAAGTGTTCTGCTCTTAAATTCAACTTATAATTTTCATAGACAAAATAAACTTCGTTGTTTTGTCAGCGTCTCAGCACTCTATTTATGGTATCTGCCGCCGCCAAGTATCTGAAAGCTGCGGTAAAGCTGTTCAAGGATCATTACCCGTGCAAGCTGGTGCGGAAAGGTCATTTCCGACATTGACAGCCGGAAGTCGCACAGCTTTTTTATATCTTCCGATATGCCGAAAGAACTTCCTATTATAATGTTGAGTATACTTTTGCCGTCAACGGAAATTTTTCCTATCTTTTCTGCCAGTTTTTCGGAGGAAAGCTGTTTTCCCTCAATGCACATGGCTATATTATAGCAGCCTTTTGCGGATATCAGCGGCAGCATGGCTTTCCCCTCATTGGAAAGCGCATTTTCTATATCCTTTTGTGACGGCTGATCGGGCAGCCTGCTTTCCGAAAGCTCCGTAATATTAAGTTTGCAGAAAGCTCCGAGGCGTTTTGAATATTCGCCGCAGGCGTCTCTCAGGTAGCTTTCCTTGAGTTTTCCTACGGTGACCAGATTTACGGCAAGCATTGTTTATCCTTTCGCGTTGTATTGATATGCTTTTACTGCACACAGATATTATACCATACGTCAGAAAATATTTCAATCCGTTTTGCAAAAAATGCAGACATTTAACAATGTCTGCATTTTGATCCCTGAACTAAATTATTCCTGCGTAAGAACGAATATTTCGTATATCGCCTTTACAGCAGCTTCAAAATCCTCTTCGCTGACTCCGATTATTATGTTCAGCTCGGAAGAACCCTGATCTATCATCTTTACGTTTATTTTTGCGTGTGCAAGCGCGGAGAATATTCTTCCCGCTGTACCGCGGTTCTTTCTCATGCCGCGTCCTACAACGGCGATAAGAGCAAGATCGTCCTCAACATAAAGCCGGTCGGGGTGGACGCGGAACGTTATCTCGTCAAGAACATTCTGCTGAACGGGTCTAAGCGCGTCGGAAGAAACTATAACGCTCATGGTATCTATTCCGGAAGGCATATGCTCAAAACTTACGCCGTTCTTTTCAAGAGCACGAAGAACGTTCCTGCCGAAGCCGAGTTCGCTGTTCATCATATCCTTTTCTATATTGATGACCGAAAGACCTTTTTTGCCGGCGATACCCGTGATTACATACTTGCTTGATTCGTCGGAATCGGCAACTATCATAGTTCCCCTGTCCTCAGGCTTGTTAGTGTTCCTGATATTTATAGGTATTCCGGCTGTGCGGACGGGGAATATAGCGTCCTCGTGGAGCACTCCCGCTCCCATATATGAAAGCTCTCTGAGCTCCTGATAGGTTATAGTCGTGATAGGCGCAGGGTCGTCGACTATTCTCGGGTCGCAGATAAGAAAGCCGGAAACGTCGGTCCAGTTTTCATAAATTTTAGCGTTTACCGCTCTTGCGACTATAGAACCGGTGACGTCCGAACCTCCTCTTGAAAAAGTTCTTATAGTATCGTTCGGCATTGAGCCGTAAAATCCGGGGATCACCGCGTGTTCGCTTTCGGCAAGTCTGGGGCGCAGGAGCATTATCGTTGTATCGAGATCAAAAGTACCGTTTTCCTTGAATTTTATATATCCGGCAGGATCAATAAAATCAAAATTCAGGAACGCAGCCAGAACCTTGCTGTTCAGGTATTCGCCTCTTGAAGCGGCGTAATCGCGTCCCGCCATATGTTCAAAGGAATCCTTTATTCTTTTGAAGTCCTTTTCAAGGGACAGATCAAGTCCCAGTTCGGAAATGATATCGTTATAACGATTTTTTATTGCGGAAAAGTCGTCCTCAAAATCCTCGCCTTTTGCTGCTTTTTCGTAGCAGGAATAAAGCATATCCGTGACTTTTATATCCTCCTTAAAGCGTTTGCCGGGGGCTGAAGCCACAACATAGCATCTTTCCGGATCTGACAGGATTATATCAGCCACCTTTCTGAACTGACCCGAATCCGCAAGGGAACTTCCGCCGAATTTTACTACTTTGATATCGCTCATGTCAAAATTCCTTTCAAAAAAATTTTATTTATAATATTATAAACAATAATATATGTAAATGATAATTTGTGGGGAAAGCCTAAATTTATTTATCTATGTTGCCAAACAGCTCACTGGGCTGTTTGGCAAGGTTTAAACTATAGTAATCGTTAGTGCCAAGGGGAACGCTCTCTCTTGCAGAGCGTTCCCCTCTTTCCAACAGCTATAGGCTGTTGGAAATTCACCCCTTTGCAGAGCGCTTTAAAAAGGGGAATTTCGCCCT
>CANQZR010000041.1 GCA_947628405.1 uncultured Clostridia bacterium | reverse complement strand
TCTGATAGTTGGAGGTATTCACAATGGAAGGAACCGGATTTCTTAAAACGGTAAGAGTCGGAGGATTTGACAAAAAAGACGTACTTGCTTATGTTGATGAATTAAATACCAAGATCTACACGCTTGAAGCTGAACTTGAAGAGAAAAAGGCTTTGCTTGAAGGCTCTGAAGGCGGCGGAAGTGTTGACAACGGTAAATATGAAGAACTTTTAGCAGCCGATAAGGCTAAGATAAGCGAACTTCAGACAAGCAATGATTCCCTCAAGCTTCAGATGAAATCTCTTGAAGACGATCTTGCTCAGAAAGACAGTGAAATAGAAGCTCTTAAAGCTCAGAACTCAGAGCTGGAAGATCAGCTCCAGGAAGCAAAGAACAAGGCTGCTTCGGCAACTACCGGCGAAAGCAGCGCCATGGATCTCAGCAACGTATTCCTTGAAGCACAGAAAACAGCAAATACTATCGTTACACAGGCAAAAGAAAATGCCCGTAAAATGGACGAAGATGCCAAGAAACTTGCCAATCAGGTCGTTGACGACGCTAACGGAAAGGCGTCTACTATCGTTAAGACCGCCGATGAAAGAGCGTCCAAGATACTTTCCGACGCTGAAGACAGAAGCTCCGAAATGCGTGCTGAAGCTGACAGGATAAGACAGAAAGTTACTGCCGAGATCGCAGAGATCGACGAAAATGTTATCAAGCTCAAAGAAGTTCTTGAAATGTTCTCCAGCGAAAGCATACTCAAGCTGGACGAAGCTAAGTCTACTATTGACAGCGCACAGGCTGCACTTAAAAAAGGCGGTGCAATAAAGCCTTCAATACCAAAGCCGGTACTTATGTCAGCACCTAAAACAGAGGAAACATCCGAACCTGAGTCTCAGTCCGAGCCGCAGGAAGAACCTGCTGCAAAACAGCCTGCAAAGCCTGCTTTTGCCGGTTTTGATATGAGCGAGCTCGAAAGCCTTACAAAGGCTGCCGAGGCGGAAGCAAATTCCGGAGATTATGATGATCCCGTTGCAGGAAATATCTCTATTTCCGATATGTAAGTCATGGCTGAAATATACGATATAAACGTTTCCGAGCTGCGCAGTTTTTGCGGCAAGCTCAGAGCAGGGGATAAAGTCCTTCTGACGGGCACGGTATATACCGCAAGAGATGCTGCACATAAGCGCTTTGACGCTCTTCTTGACAAGGGCGAACCGCTTCCGGTGGATATAAAGGATTCGGTGATATACTATGCCGGACCTACACCTGCACCGGAGGGAAAGCCTATAGGCTCCTGCGGTCCGACAACTTCCGGAAGAATGGACAAATTCGCTCCAAGACTGCTTGATAACGGTCTTTGCGGAATGATAGGCAAAGGTGAACGCAGTCAGGCTGTAAGAGACGCAGTCGTAAGGAACGGAGCTGTGTATTTCTGCGCAATAGGCGGAGCAGGGGCTCTGGCGGCAAGCTGCATCAAAAAATGTGAAGTAGTCGCGTTTGATGATCTTGGCTGTGAGTCTGTAAAAAAACTTTACATAGAAAAGTTTCCTGTTACGGTCGCAGATGATTGCAGCGGAGGAGATATATTCAGTTCCGGAAGAGCCGAATATGCTGTTTGAATAATTTTAAGGCAGGAAATATATTTTCCTGCCTTTTAATATGTTTAAATATTATAAATTAATACATTATTCAAATGATGTTAATTGTTAAAATAACTAAAAACTTCTTACAAATATTGATTTTATTTACAAAGAATCAAAATCTTATAGGAATTTTTTTAAAATTCCTTGACAAATCAGATATAAAAATGTATAATGAGTTAAAGCATTATGCTTTATGGTCAAGGGTCAAGTAGCTTAAATTCCAGAGCGTTGTTTTTTATAGGCAAAGGTGTCGGTGTGAGTCCGTCCTCAGGTCCAAATCCAGATAATTATTATATTTTAAGCGAGGGAAATCAAAATGTACGAAGACAAGACATTAGTATGCAAGGAATGCGGAAATGAGTTCGTATTCACTGCCGGTGAGCAGGAGTTTTATGCTGAAAAAGGCTTTGTAAACGAGCCTCAGAGATGTAAAGCCTGCCGCGATGCAAGAAAGAACAGCGCAAAAGCTGAAAGAGAAATGTTTGAAGCTACTTGTGCTTCATGCGGCGGAGTTGCAAGAGTTCCTTTCAGACCCAGAGAAGATCGTCCTGTTTATTGCAGCGACTGCTTTGCTAAGATGAAGGCTGAGGGCTGATTTTTTGATCAAAAATGTGCGGGATCTGCATAATGCATATCTCGCATTTTTATTTTATGTAGGTTATGTTACAGCAAATGGTCGATAATTTAAAAGGACGGCTTAAAAGCCGTCCTTTGATGTTTTCATATGGATTTTTAAAACAGTCCGGAAATATTACCGTTGTTGTCACAGTCTATCTGCAGAGCAGCAGGAGCTTTAGGAAGTCCCGGCATTACCATAATGTCTCCCGTGAGAGCAACAACAAATCCCGCACCGGCAGAGAGCTTAACGTCACGCACCGTTATATTGAAGTTTTCGGGCTTGCCCAGCTTATTAGGATCGTCCGAAAGAGAATATTGTGTTTTTGCAACACATACGGGAATTTCTCCGAAGCCGAGATCGGTTATTTCCTTGATAGCTTTTTCAGCCTGCGCGGTGAATGTTACGCCGTCGGCACGGTATATTTCTTTAGCAATGATCCCGATCTTTTCCTTGATCGGCAGCTTTTCGTCATAGATAGGCTTGAAGTCAGCCTGTCCTTTTTCAATAACTGCGCAGACTTTGTTTGCAAGATCTATGCCGCCTTCTCCGCCCTTTGCAAAAATTTCCGCAAGAGAGACTTCAACGCCCATATTTTCGCAAAATTCTTTAAGATATGCGATCTCTGCGTCCGTATCGGTATGGAAACGGTTTATTGCAACCACCACAGGAACGCCGAACTTGCGGATATTTTCAATATGTGTCTGAAGATTTACAATGCCTTTTTTCAGCGCGTCAACATTTTCGGAAGAAAGTTCCGCCTTTGGAACACCGCCGTTATATTTAAGCGCGCGGATAGTTGCAACAAGAACGGCGCAGGAAGGTTTCAAACCTGCAAAGCGGCACTTGATGTCAAAGAATTTTTCAGCGCCCAGATCGGCTCCGAAGCCAGCTTCCGTAATGCAGTAATCGCCCAGTTTAAGAGCCAGCTTTGTTGCGCGTACAGAGTTGCAGCCGTGTGCAATATTTGCAAAAGGTCCGCCGTGCATGATAGCAGGAGTGTTCTCCAGCGTCTGTACCAGATTAGGCTTTAAAGCGTCTTTCAGCAGAGCGGTCATAGCGCCGTGCGCACCCAGATCTCTTGCGTAAACTGGCTTGCCGTCGTATGTGTAAGCTACAAGTATACGTCCAAGACGTTCTTTAAGGTCCGTAAGGTCGGAAGCAAGGCAGAGTATCGCCATTACTTCCGTGGCAACGGTGATCCTGAAAGAATCCTGACGGGGAACGCCGTTTACCTTTCCGCCCATGCCGATAACAATGTTCCTGAGAGCGCGGTCGTTCATATCAAGACAGCGGTCTATCATTATCCTGCGCTGGTCGATGTTAAGAGCGTTGCCCTGCTGCATATGGTTGTCAAGAAGAGCGCAAAGCAGGTTGTTTGCTGCGGTTATGGCGTGCATATCGCCTGTAAAATGAAGATTTATATCTTCCATAGGAACTACCTGTGCATAACCGCCTCCGGCGGCGCCGCCTTTTATTCCGAATACCGGTCCGAGAGAGGGTTCGCGGAGAGCAAGAACGGCATTTTTGCCGATCTTTGCCATTGCTTCCGCAAGACCGACGGACATGGTAGTTTTTCCTTCTCCTGCAGGAGTGGGGTTTATAGCTGTAACGAGTATAAGTTTTCCGTCCGGATCAGAAGCTGTTTTCATGAAAAGGGATTCGGACAATTTTGCTTTGTAGTGACCGTAAGGTTCGATATCGTCCGTATCAATGCCAAGATTTTCGGCAACGGCGGTGATTTTCAGCATTTTAGCCTGCTGTGCGATCTCGATATCTGATAGCATGGTGATTCCCCCTTGAATTTATTGATAATAAATATAGTATATCATATTTAAGGAATTTTGCCAACACCTTTTTTAAAAATAATCCAAAAAAGGCTAAACGTATAATTTTTTTGCCAAAAATTTATTTTTTTTGGGGAAATCGACAGCATAAAACCTTATTATATTTTTTATGAGCGGTATTACTTCCTGTAAATTTTTTTGATCCCGAACATACTGTTCAGCAGAAGATAATTCTGTGGGAACGGGCGCATGATATTCCAGTATCCGCAGCCGTTAAGTCCGTTTTGTTCCGTAAGAAGAAATTTTTCATACAGGCTGCGCACATCTTCAAACCAGACAACATGCCTTGCACCGCTGATATCGGTGTAATAAAAATAAGGACTTTTTGCATATTCGTCAAAAAGTATCTCGCTGCCCACAGAGACTGCAAGCTGAACGGCTGATATATTTCCGAGCGTTACCGCCTGAGTAACGCCTCTTTCATACGGAAGCTGCCAGTCATAACCGTAGTTTGGTATCCCAAGGAAAATTTTTTCTTTAGGTATTTCGGTCAATGCGTATCCGAGCACCTGTTTTACGCTGGGCAGGGGAGCTACTGCCATAGGAGGACCGTATTTGTATCCCCATTCGTATGTCATAAGGAAAACATAGTTTGCCGCAGCTCCGAGGAGTCCGTAATCGTGGGCTTCGTAAAGCGAACCTTGCTGATAGGGAGAAATTTTCGGGGCAAGGTCAACGTGAACTATCAGTCCGTATGGTTCAAGACGTTTTTTTGCATTTTCGGCAAATAAAGCAAACGCCTCGCGGTACTGACCGGGGATATATTCCATATCAATATCAAGCCCCTGTGCGTTTTTTTGAAGAATTATCTCAACAAGATTTTCTAAGACCGTATTCTGGAAGTCGGTATCGGTAAGCAGTTTTTCTATTTTTCCCGAATCAAAAGAACCGTCGGTATTTATGCTGGAAAGACTAAGAAGTACAGCCGTTCCGAAATCGTGAGCCGTTTCTATCATTTTTTCGTCGTCAAGAGCGATAATATTTCCGTAATCCGTAAACCCGTATCCGAAAATAATCAGATATGTCAGATAGGGCAGGGCGGACAACAAAATATCATTATTAATGTAAATGTATGTAAACCCACTGACTTCTTTTGTCAGTTCAGGCTTTTGGCGGAATGATATCACGATCTGCGTTCCCTCAGGAATATATTCCATACCGATAAGAACAGGATTGTTTCTGTAGATCTGCATAACATCAGTTCCGTATTTAGCGGCGATAGAATAAAGCGTTTCACCGTATCTGACGGTGTGGATAATTTCGGGAAACAGTATAAGCAGGGATTGTCCTACCGCAAGAGCTCTGTCCGGCGGAAGCTTATTATCTGATATTATTCTTTTTGCGGATACTCCGAATTTGTTTGCTATCGAATAGACCGTGTCTCCTGCCTGAACGACGTATATTTCCAAGTATATCACTCCATTTAAAATAGATACGGACGAGGAAAGTTCCCCGTCCGTGAAATGTTTACCCCATGCTTCCGCCGCTGTTGGGAAGAATATTGTAGTTTCTGTTCGGTCTTTGGTTCGGGTAATAGAAGTAGACGAATTTAATGGAAAAAATATCACAGATAATGAAATTTTCGTTATCATCATCATAAAGAGTTACATAACTTGTTCCTACAAAGAACAGTATGCCTTGTTTCCTCTGCATTCTTTCCGTGCCGATAAGAAATTCTATCACCACATATTCGCCAATATTGTCGGAAAGTATTTTTTGCATGGATCCTATCATTTCTTCGGAATTGAAAGTTTGCTGAACAGGGGTTGTAAATTCGCTTCTTGTGCGGTTCTGTTCAATTATTTCCTGAATGTTGGGGAGGTTAGGGTCGTTATTCATTCCGTTCATATTTCCGTTCATGCTGTTCATGCCGTTCATATTGTTCATTCCGTTCATATTTCCGTTGTTTCTGTTCCTTGAGGAATTGATCTGCTGATTTACGGGATTGCCCTGTCTGTCGTAATTGCCGTTCATAAAGACATTCCTTTCATGAAAAAATTTGTTATACTAAGATCCGATCATAAAATTTGAAAAATATCCATAAAAATGTTTTTTAATAAGATCTTAGTATTAAGTGTCGGCATATTTGCTGGTCGGATTATAAAAGCAGTGATCTCCTATCCTTATAACAAATTCGCCTACCTCAGAAGGAAAGTATTGCCTGCAAGTTGCGCTGAATGGATTGAAATACCATAAAGCAAAACCCAGATTGGAAAGACGGTTTCCTGCTATAGCCCAGTTTGCAATATCATAGTGAACCTGATCGGGACGGATATTGTAGATATTCTGCGGATTGTACTGACCTCGTATCGTTTCGCGCGCGCAGTCGAACTGTCCCGGCTGGTATATGATAGCTCTGATCGTTTTTTCCAGTCTGCCGTATTCACCGTATGTTATGTTTACCCGATTCATTACAACGCTGGCGACGGCTTTCATTCCGTTTTCGCCTTCTCCTCCCGCTTCGCATTTGATTATCCTCGCCAGTATTTCCAGATCGGAAAAAGCCATTGATATCTCTCCTTTACTTTAATATATTTATTCAGGAAATGACGGTTATATGACGAAAAATTTTTGCTGACAATAAAAAAGCCGGATATTGACCGGCATTTTGAAATATTATTAAAGAACATCATAACCGAATACGAACGGTGTTTTTCCATGATAAAAAAATATCCCGGAAACAGTATAAAAACTATTTCCGGGATATTTTACTGGTGCGAGTAATGGGACTTGAACCCATACGTCATACGACACACGCCCCTCAAACGTGCCTGTCTGCCTATTCCAGCACACTCGCAATTCGTCCTGTATTCAACGACTTAATTATTATATCATAGCGCAAAACTTTTGTCAATAGCTTTTTAAAGATTTTTATGAATTTTTTGTAAATCATTTTTCGACATTTCGTCAAGCAGGAATTTTGCTACACTGTCGGCATTATTTCCGCCGATAATGCCGTCGGCTGCCATTTTTAGTTCGGGAACGGCATTTTCTACCGCGTAACATTCATCTGCCGCACGAAACATTTCTGCATCATTTATTCCGTCTCCGAAAACAACAAGCCTGTCAGCACCGAGATATTCTTTCAGCTGTAAAACGGCATTCGCCTTGTTAGCGGCAACAGGAAGGATCTCAAGCCACTGATCACCGCTGTATATATCTATCCCGTATACACAGTGAAAACTGTCTTTAAGCCTTTCATATGCTTCTCCCATAGTACCTGCTCTGTCAATGCAGGAGAAATAAAACATTTCGCCTGAAAGCATATCGCTTTCGGTCACGGCACGATGCCTCGGATCGTCACGTCGGGTATCAAGAAAATCTTTCATTCCGCTTGTAAGACGCTCCGGGATATAGGAAAATTTTTCTTCGTTTTCAATTATGGAATATATAAGCGGCGAAATGCCATATTCAGACAGTGCTGCGAAAATTTTTTCTGCTTCTTCGGCAGTAAAAGTATTTTTTACCAGACGTTTTCCGGTAGTGCCGTCGATTATAAAAGCCCCGTTATAAACGATAAGCGGATACCGGGTGTTCAGTCCTGCCGAAACTTTTCTTGCCGTTATTATGGAACGCGCCGTTGCGTAAGAGAACAACATTCCCTTATCAATTAGACCGTTTATTATCTCAAGGCTTTCGGGGGAAATTTTCTGCTCGCTTGTAAGCAGCGTACCGTCAAGATCGGATATGTACAGCGTGCCGGACATTCGGATATCCTCCTTAATAAGATCAAAGGGACGAATTTGATCGTCCCCAGATCGTAAATTTTAAGAACAAGTTCTTATTTTTCGGCAAAATGCGCATTCAGCTTAGCGACCAATCCGGAAGGGTCAACTCCGTGAACGGCACAGGCTTCCGCAATGCTTTCGCCTCTTGAAGCAGGGCAGCCGAGACAGTGCATTCCCATTTCGAGGAAGAATGGCGCAGTTTCGCCGTCGGCATCAAGAATATCGCCGATAATGGTATCTTCGGTAATTTTCATGCTCATTTAAAATTCCTCCAGAGATCAATATAGGTATATTATAACCGATTTTGTCGGAAATTGCAATACATATTTTTCATTTTAAGGGATATATGATACAATTTTCCAAAAACAGTTGAATTAATTTCAGACAAGTGGTATAATAATTTTATTATTAAATGGAACGAGGTCATATTGTTGAATATTCTAAATAAACTTGAAAGAAAATTCGGACGGTTCTATATCAGCAATCTTATGCTTTACATCATTATAGGAACAGGCATAGTTTTTGCATTTCAGTTTCTGTTTCCTACTTTGCCGATATATTCTTTGCTCATGTTTGACCGCTCTGCAATTTTACACGGTCAGATATGGCGGCTGATAAGCTTTATTTTCGTTCCCGGAAGCAGCGGACCGATAGGTATGCTGTTCTGGCTTTATCTGTACTGGCTGTTCGGTACGGATCTTGAACGCTACTGGGGAGGCTTCCGCTTCAATGTATATTATTTTACCGGAGTATTGCTTGCGATCATCGCCGGTTTTATCACAGGATATGCGACAAATGAATATCTGAATCTTTCGCTGTTCCTTGCTATTGCAATACTTGACCCCAACAGTGAACTTCTGCTGTTCTTTTTTATCCCGGTAAAAATGAAGTGGATGGCATGGGTCTATCTGGTCCTCATAGCAGCAAATTTTATTCCGCTTTATGCGGTATCACTTGCAATAAGCGAACATCTGTCATTCGGATATTTTGTTCAAATATTAAATTCGTATTGGGACGTGCGGATATCCATAATATTATCGCTGCTGAATATTGCTTTGTTTTTCGGAGGAGATTTTTTCCGGAAAGTGCGTGATAAGTTCAGATATCGCAAAGTCCGCAAAAATTTCAAGAAAAATATTAAAATGACGACTTTCAAAGATGATGAATGATCTTTCATATGCCGTATTAACTGTTTTGACGCAGTTCAGACGGATCATACAAATATCCGCTGCATGAAAGGAATATCACTATGGACAGGAAAATAATACTTGCTTCCGCTTCACCGCGGCGTAAAGAACTTCTTCAATATATCGTTCCCGAATTTGACATTGTTCCTGCCGATATAGATGAAACTGTTCCGGGAAATGTTCCGGCGGAAGAAAGTGCGGAATTTCTTGCAGTGAAAAAGGCTTCGTTCATTTCGGAAAAATATCCGGAAAGCATTGTTATCGGCTGCGACACCGTGGTAGTTATTGGCGGAGAGATACTCGGTAAACCGTCCGACACGTCCGCGGCGGAAAAAATGCTGAAAAAATTGTCGGGCAGAACTCATTCGGTAATAACCGGAGTTTGTATTTCATACGGCAGACTGACGGATAGTTTTTCGTGCAGAACACTGGTCAGATTCTATCCTCTCAGTGAAGAAGAAATAGCCGGATATATAGCTACCGGTGAGCCTATGGATAAAGCCGGAGCCTACGGCATACAAGGCAAAGGCTGCCTGCTTGCGGAATCGGTGAACGGAGATTTCTTCAATGTTGTGGGACTTCCGGTGTCAATGTTAAAACGCAGGCTCGAAGCATTCTGCACCGGAATTTTATCGTAAAGATGACGTCAAACCCATGTTCTTTTGTCAAAATGCTGTAATTCACACCGTAAATCTTTTATAAAATGTAAAAAGTGCGCAAATATCCTTGACATTTTTGAGTAAAATTGGTATCATTATATTGTATATTTATTAATCGGGGGTAGTATCTGTGGAAACATTTAGGCAATACGATACATTCAAGGAAAAGTGTCTGGCTTTTCCGGGAAAATTTGAAGAAACATTTTTTTCCGGAGAACATAAGCTCATATGCCACCCTTTTGTAAAGGGCGAGCTTATTTCGCTGTGCAGTGATGAAGAAGCCCACAGCAATGCCCTGCATATCTGCCGTATGTCTGATATGCTGATCATGTCCGAAGATACCGAGAACTGGTCGGCTTTCAATCTGATGGAAGCACGCGGTATCGCAGAACAGAACGGCTTTGTATATCTGTCCGATCTGTTGGCTGAGGACGCGTTTTTGTCCGAAGAATGGATGATAAACGGCAAAAACGATACTATAATAGTTAATGAAGAATATATGCGCGAAAAGGGCAAAAGGTATGCTCCTGTAACTCCGCTCACCAACAGCGTACTTCATTTTAAAAAATATAACAGCGATTTCTTCTGGAAATCTGCTCCTCTTGGAAAAGTAACTTTTGTAGATAAGGAGTACGCGGAAGAACGCTTCAAGGAATATTTCAATGAATGTGCTGCGATCCTACCGGATCTTTCGGGCGCAAAGACAATAAACTTTACACTGTTCGGAGATACGGTAGCCATAGATTCAAAGACCACAAGAGCCATTGCCATTGAATCTTATTTTGCCGAAATAGACAACGTAATAAATATTTTTTCACAGAACACCGAAATGCTGGAACTTATAGGATACGACTTCTCTGAACTTGACTTTATCCTTGACCTTACGGCAGAAGCTCTCAGAAAGAACGGCATAGAGCTTTCCAAGGAAGAATTTGCGGAAAAATATTATGCTCCTGTAATAAACAGTGACAGCCTTACTGCCGACCTTGCCGCGCTCGGACAGAATGTCGGGGCAGAAGACATCAATGCCGTAAAGCTGGCGTTCATCAACGCTGTTTCCGCAGAATATAAAGAGGAAGAAAGTACAGAGGAAGACGTAAGCTATTCCGCTGATGATTTCAGCTTCTATAAAAACGGCATACGCAGGCTCGAACAGAACAGCTACAGCGATGATGAGGAAAAATACATTATCGAAGAACTTGTTTCCCATAAGCCTGCCGATTTCCGCATTTTTTACTATGCGGTGAGAAAATATCCTGACGAAGCGGAAAATCTTGCGGATATCGCCGAGTTCTGGCAGCTTGAGCCGGTCTCTGACGAGGAATTTGAAAATATCATTCTCAACGATTATATACTTGATGAAAGTTTTGATGAACAGGGACGCTTCTGCGCGGGATATGAACAGTCCTGCATACTCAGGGAACAGCTTATAAAAGTATCGGAAAAATACGGTCTTTCCAATAGCGGATATATTGATGAACTTAACGAACATATAGATATCCTTGATAAGGAAAGACGTACTTTCAACGGTACACTGTTCGATACTCCGGAAGAAATGCAGCTTGCGGTCAAGAATGAAGCATATGTAAGGGATCTGTGCAGGAATCTTTCGGCACTAAATGAGACCGAACTTCATTTCCTTATAGAAAATATACAGAATACTACGCTTGATGAGGATACAAAAGCCAAGTATCTTGTAAAGGTAAATCTTGCTCTGGACGTTGTTCAGACTTCCGCGCTTGAGCAGTGCTGTCTCAGCCTTCCCGTTATGACCCTTGGCGAAATAGCGGCTCTCAAGGAGGAAATTTCGGAATATGACTATCCGGAAGCAGTCGTAAAGCCTTTTATTTCAAGGATCAGAAAGGCTTCGGAAGCCGCTCAGAAAAACGAGATCGAAGCTATGCTCGAAAATCCCGAAAAACTTACTTCCGAGCAGCTTGACGCAGTGATAGATAAGCTGTCCTCCGGCAGATATGACATATCAATTGCTGATTACTACAGGGCAAAGACCTTTGAAATAAAGGAAAACAATATCCGTGCAGAGATAGACGGTCTTATGAACGGTTATGAGGATCTTGGCAAGGAACAGCTTGAAGAACTTCTTCGCAAGCTCTCCGGCGGTACTTATCCCGGACATCTTACATATGGTCCTATTAAGACTGTCACCGACGCTATCAACAATTATGAGGTGAACGAAGCTGCTAAAGTGTTCGACGGTGTGGAATTTGCTACCGCAGAACAGCTTGAAGCTATGAAGCACGCTATCGAATACGGTATGTTCAGCGATGAGATCGCCGCTCCGTATATAGCAAAGGTCGAGCAGCGTGAAAAAGATCTTCTCAATGAAGAACTTGACGAAATGTGCGCAGGAATAGAATCCATGCAGCAGGAAGAACTGGATAAACTCAGGGACGAGATCAATGGTTCCGACAAGGAATATGATCCTCAGCTTAAAGAAAAGTACCTTGACAGCATCGCTCAGAGGATAGTCGAACTTAAAAACTCCGAGCTTGCGGAACTCTGCAAGTATATATTCTCCATGGATCAGGCTGAACTTGATGAACTTAAGACCAAACTTTCCGACGAAAGCTACGATAAGGAATTTACAGCCGTATACTTCAAGAAGATCGAAGAAAGAGAGCGCGAGCTCCTCATTGCAGAGATAGATGAACTTTGCGGTGATCTGGACGAAAAGGATATAACTCAGCTCGAAGAACTCAAAGCTGATATTCTCAGCAACGAAAAGTATGCCGAAGTTTCAGAACGGTATGCCGCTTCTATCGACAGCCGCATTGAAGCTGTAAAGATAGCCGAATACAAGCAGGTAATCGAAAGCACAGCAGATATGACCTCCGAGCAGGTAGAGGAATTTCGCAGAAATGCCGAGGAAAAACGTTCGGAGATCGGCGAAGAACTTTATGAACGCAGCATGGAGGCTGCCGACAAGCGCGACGACGCCATAGAAAACGAAAGGATCGAACGCATTGCCGGAAATATTGATGAATATGACTTTGAAAAGGCAAATGCTGTAAAGAAGGAACTCCTTTCCGGAAACTATCCGGATGACAAGACCGCTCCTTATATCGAAAAGATCAACGCCCGTGTTTATGATCTTAATAAAGCTGACCTTGATTCGTTTGTTGAAGGTATTGACGATATGGATAAGGAACAGCTCTTGCAGGCTCAGATAAAAATTCAGGAGTACGGTCAGGATTGTTCCGCCGAGCTTAAACAGACATATTTCAATATGATACAAAAAGCTCTTTCGGAGATCGCCGATAAGGAAGTCCGCGAGCTTTGCGGAAATATTGAGTCTCTCACGGCAAAGAGATCTGCGGAGCTTATCAGAAAGCTCAACACCATGCCTCTTGACGAAACAGCCAGAGACAGATATATCGACGCTCTTGACGCTCATATTGCAGATCTTAAAAAGAAAGAATCCAAGGATTATATCTGGCATCTCAGCGGAAAAATGGACGAATTTAACGTTAACTCGGTACATTTGTGTGTTCCGTCGCTGTCCAATCTTTTCTTTGACAAGTATGAAACTGCCTGCAAAACGTATATTTCGGCAGGAAGATATGAACTCCCGATACTGCTCCATGAAGGAAATAACGGAGACAGCTTCACTGTTACAACAGAATATCTGCATATTTTCTCAAAGGGCGTAATGAACAGGATAAAAATAGATGATATAGCTTCTTTCCAAGCTAAAAAGACTCTTATGTCATCTGTTCTGACTGCCGTGGAAAGAAACGGAAATACCGTTGATCTTCCCAACTCGCTGAATAAAAATATTGTTGAGAATGTTTCAAAGGTGCTTACATCGCTTGTAAACTTTATCCATGACAAACGGTCTGCGGAGCATATGAAGGAACTTCTCGAAAATGCTGTTCAGGAAAAAGCTATGCAGGCTGCCGCAATTGCAGAAGAAATTTCCGCAGCTGAGACTAAAGCACCTGACGTAACAAATGAACCGGAAGCGGCTGCTGTTAATGACGAGCCTGCTAAGGCAGAAGATGTTCAGGCTCCTGCTGATGAAGAAACAGCAGAGACCGCCGAAACTGAGCAGGACAGCGAAGATGTAAAAGAAGAAACTTCACATGATGATACCGAACATGAAGAAGAAACTTCTGCTCCAGAAACTTCTTCCGAGGAAGAGACGCAGGGATCGGCTCCAGAGGAAGAAACTGATGTTGCCGAAGAGACTGAAGTTACCGAAGAGACTGAAGTCACCGAAGAAGCTGATGCTACCGAAGAGACTAAGGACACCGAAGAAACTAAAGATGTTCCTGACGCCGTAACGGAAGAAAAGCCAAAGATACGTTTCTGTGACCAGTGCGGCGCTAAGATAACAAGTCCTAACGCAAAATTCTGCGCGGAATGCGGAAACAAACTTTCCTGATTTAAAATTATAAAGAAAGGGCTGCCGGAACGGCAGCCCTGTAATTTTATGACACAGCGGAAAAATATAAAAAATATCCGGAGCGAGCATCGCTCCGGATATTTTACTGCTTTTAAGACTTGTCCACCATGTGAACGTCCAGCTGATTGTAAGGAATATGAATTTTTTCTTCGTCGAATTTTTCTTTTACCTGCTGGATCATATCAAAATAAACGTCCCAGTAATTGGCGTTATTTGTCCAAACTCTTACGGTCAAATTAACTGCATTGGCGTTAAGCTCTCCGATGCGGACGAAAATTTCTTTGTCCTGCAGTACAAGAGGGTGTTTCTCCGCAACGCTCTTGATAGCTTCGATAGCTTTTTTGTGGTCGCAGTCATACGCGATAGGGAACACCAGATCGACACGGCGCTCGCTTTCGGAGCTGTAATTTATCAGTGAAGACGTTGAAACGACTCCGTTTGGAATATATATATCCTTATTGTCAAGAGTAACTATTTTCGTGAAAAGTATGGAAATTTCCTCTACCACACCTGCATATGAGCCTACCTCAATGTAATCTCCTACTTTAATAGTGCGGTTTATCAGCAGGAGAACTCCGCCTGCAACATTTGAAAGGCTGTCTTTAAGTGCAAGACCTACTGCAACGCCGGCAGTTCCGAGAACGGTGATTATAGAGGTCATAGGTATTCCGAGAACAGTCAATACTATAATAAGTACGATCGATGTTATAACGATCTTTATTACAGAGGACAGGAATTTTTTGACTGTTTCGTCCATTCTGGTTTTTTCCGTTCCCTTGGAAAAAAGGTTCAGGACCAGCTTGTTAAGGAAAAATCCTACAACGTAAATTATTATTGCAAGCAGCAAAGTGGGGATAAATGTAATTATTGCGTCCAACATTCTTCTTAAATACCCGAGATAAATATCGACCATAAACAGGTTCTCCCTTCATAAATATTTAATAATATCACTATATCGCATTTTTTATGTCATTAATAGTAGAATTATATGTATTTTTATTTAAAAATCTGTTAATTATCGTCCAAATGCCACATTGTTTCTGCGTTCATAAATATTCCTTAAAAAAATCTATAAAATGTGATTTTTTTATCAAAAAATATATTGCAAAATTATCCGAAATAGGCTATAATAAATTAGATATTGTTTAAAGGAGAACTTTACTATGGAAATGCAAATGGAATTATCTTATGTTTTTGCAGTGGTAATTACCGGTCTGGTAGTCGTTTTCCTCGGACTGGTGCTGCTGATTGCATTTATAAACATTATAGGAGCAATATTCAAGAGCATAGACAAGAAGAGAAAGGACGCCGAAAAAGCCGCTGCCGCTTCAAAACCGTCAGCTTCCGGAACAAGGATAGAAAGCGTACCGGCAGTACAGCCTGCGGCGGACAGCGAGGACGAGGACGAAATAATTGCGGTGATCTCTGCGGCTGTTGCCATGATGAGCGCTGCGGAGGGTAAAACTTATCGTGTAAGATCCGTTCGCGCCGTTAAGGGAGCACCTGCCGGAAATGCATGGGCTTCGGCTGCTCTCCGAGAAGCCACAAGACCTTTTTGATCGTTTTTAGGATTTTATAATTTTATTCAGAAAGGAAACCGATCCAAATGTTTGAAGTTTTTAAGGACGCCATTACCGAGCTTGCACAAACAAGCGGATTTGCTGCAATCGGCTGGAAGGAAATAGTAATGATACTTATTTCCTTTGTATTCATGTATCTTGCCATTTCAAAGAATTTTGAACCGCTTTTGCTGCTCCCGATATCTTTCGGTATGCTTTTGACAAATCTGCCGCTTTCGGGACTGTATAATCCCGACTTGTTCATCATAAACGAGGAAGGACATATTGATGTTCTGAACGTACTTACAAACGGCGGTCTGCTTGACTTGCTGTATCTGGGAGTAAAGCTGCAGCTTTATCCGCCGCTGATATTCCTTGGCATAGGCACCATGACAGACTTTTCTCCTCTTATCGCTAACCCGAAGAGCTTTCTTCTTGGAGCTGCCGCACAGGCGGGAATATTCTTCACCTTTATCGGCGCGGCTCTGCTGGGAATGTCTCCTACGGAAGCAGGTTCAATTGCTATCATAGGCGGCGCAGACGGACCTACTGCTATCTATGTTTCAAGTAAGCTGCTGAAGCCTACCGATACTATAGATACAGGTACGATCGCTCTGGCTGCATACACATATATGGCGCTTGTTCCTATTATCCAGCCGCCTATAATGAAAGCACTCACAACAAAGAAAGAACGCTCAGTAGTTATGGAACAGCTCAGAACTGTTTCCAGAACAGAAAGGGTTATATTCCCTATAGCAGTAACGATAGTAATTTCCTTGCTGGTACCGTCCGCAGCTCCGCTGGTAGGTATGCTGATGTTAGGAAATCTCCTTAAAGAAAGCGGCGTATGCAACCGCCTTGTTGATACGGCTCAGAATGCACTTATGAATATTGTTACGATATTCCTCGGTGTTTCCGTAGGAGCTACAACGCAGGCAGACAAGATACTGAATGCTTCCTTTGCAAAGGTGATCGTTCTTGGCGTTATAGCATTTTCTATAGGAACAGCAGCGGGCGTCCTCTTCGGAAAACTGATGTATGTTTTCACAAAGGGAAAGGTAAATCCGCTTATAGGTTCAGCCGGAGTTTCCGCAGTTCCTATGGCTGCAAGAGTATCCCAGAAAGTCGGCGCAAGCGAAAATCCTACAAACTTCCTGCTTATGCACGCTATGGGACCTAACGTTGCCGGTGTTATCGGCTCGGCTGTTGCTGCCGGCGTTCTGCTCAGCATAATATAAATATCTGAAAATATTAAACTATCCCGTTTACTGCTGATCGGTAAACGGGATTTTTGCTGACGGATAAATATTATGGACGATTTGGTAAAATAGGGTCGTGTGTAAGTCGGGAATATTGACATTTTCCGAAAAGTTATGTATAATATATCCAATAAATAAAAAAGAAGGCAGAATATGGACTACCTTAGCTATAATATTTCAAAAAATCTTAACCGCATTCGCGTTTCACGGGGAATGAGCCTTGATGCTGCTGCGGAACAGACAGGCGTCAGCAAGAGTATGCTTTATCAGATAGAACAGGGCGGCGCAAATCCGTCAATAAATGTTCTTGGAAAAATAGTGAGCGGTCTGCGGATAGACTTCACCGAACTGATAGCCTCACCGCCGGAAGAATCGTATCTTATAAGAACTTCGGACGTTCTCCCGATAAAGGAGGGCGA
>CANQZR010000040.1 GCA_947628405.1 uncultured Clostridia bacterium | reverse complement strand
ATTGGGATATAGCCAAGCGGTAAGGCAGCGGACTTTGACTCCGTCATTCCGGTGGTTCGAATCCACCTATCCCAGCCAGTCAAAGGATCCGCGGCAGAATACGGCGGATCTTTATTTTGGGGTGTCGCCAAGCGGTAAGGCACTTGACTCTGACTCAAGCATTACCGGGGTTCGAATCCCTGCACCCCAGCCAAGTTGAACTTGGAGACAGATATTCCTTTGAGAATGTTTTGTCTCCAAGTTTTATTTTTAGTATGTCAAAATAAAAGAGCGGCTATTTCGATCTTGGGAGGTACAAATGAAAAAAAGTCAGGTCATTACTATTGTTGATATTGCAGTATATCTGATAAACGATCTTTTAGCATGGCTTATCATTATCTGGTTCGATATGACAGGATATGATTGTAAATTTCAGGATCTGACATTTCACCGTATACTTCTTTTGATCGCCATTGTACATATAGTTCTTAGTATCTTTTTTAGTGTTTTTTTCTATAGAAAAGAAAGAACGAGATATAAAATTCGGATAGGAAAGAAACTTTTGATCTATGATATCGTAATGACGCTGATCCCTTATTTATTTTTTTTAGCAGTGGATATGTAGCAGTAAGATCCAACAGACCCGGTACTTTTTGTATCGGGTCAGATTTTTTTATTTTTTTTGTAACGTTAAGGAAAAAGAAGTCTCCGAAAGGGGACTTCTTGTTATGTTGTTATACCGCATATATAAAACTTTATGCGGCGGCATAAACTTTCTGCCGCTTGAAAAACTTCTTGTCAAGCTCATACATTATTATAAAAACTATCGCCGCAATGCAAAGGTATATGACCGTTTCAGACAATACCGAAGAAAATTTCATAAACTTTGCTGCCGCCATTGCAAACTGACAGCAGAAAAAGCAAAGAACAAACGGTTTTATGATATATCCGCAGAAGTCAAACGTGATATCCGCCGTTCTGCATACAAATACGATCCTGACGATATTGCTGTAGATATTGCTTGCATAATAGGAAATAAGCACTCCTGCAAATCCATAGAGCTTTACAAAAATGACAACGCATATTATTCTGATAACGTATTCGCAGAGACTGTTTATTGTAGAAAAATTCTGTTTGCCCAGACCTTTTATTATCCCCTCAAGAACGATCTCAAGATAGATGAACGGTACAACGATAAACATTTTTACCAGCGTTTCGCCTACAAGGCTGTCCGACGGACAGAGTATCTCCCCGATGTTTTTTCCGGCTGTGAGCAGCATACCGGCAACGAAAAAGGAATAACAGAAAGAACGGTCAAAAATTTTTTCTATAAGACTTTTCACTCTTGTAAAATTTGCCGAGGAATTTGCCCGTGCGATCTCCGGGATCATTATGTTTGCAAGGCTTGTTAGTATCACCGAGGGGTAGAATACGGTGGGGATTATCATTGCTTCAAACATACCGTATTCGCTCATAGCCCGTTCAGCGGAAGAATCGTGCCGCAGAAGCATTATTGGAACTAACGTTTCGTTTGCGGTGGACATTATCATCTGAACATATCCGCTTGCAACGATAGGGAGCGATAATTTAAGATATGATGATATTTTCGTTATTCTTGGAGAGATCTCCGGAAGTGCGGCAAATTTTCTGTATTCGGCTGAATATTTTACGGCGTAGTAAATACAGCTTACAGCCTCGCCGATAAGGATAGAGACTGAGATAAGTATATAAACGCTTAAACCTTTGTCAAGCAGAAAAACCGTTCCCCACATAAGAGAAGCCCATTTTGCGGCAAATTCGATAATATCGCCTATACATGGGACTTTCACGTTCCGAACGCCGTTGAAATATCCTCTTATACATGATCCCAGTGCCGCCGGAGTGAGTGAAAGGGCAATTATCCTGACGGAAACTGCAAGTTCGGCGCCGCCGCCGGCTTTTTCTGAAATTACACCGGCAAGCCCTGCCGAAGCAAACGCAAATGTCATTGAAAGAGTCAGTGAAAATCCTATGGAAAGCCGCATTATCCTGCGGACATTGCCGTTGCCTGCGCCGATCTCTTCCGAAACAAATCTGCTGGTGGAGATAAAAATATTTCCGTTTGCAAGGACCATTATGAAGCTGAACAGCGAAAATATCAGCGTCATTATCCCCACGGAGGCTGTTCCCAGTTTGTTGGAGATAATAATGTTCATCAAAAGACCAAGACCCTGCAAAAAAAACGACACAATAGTAAGCCTTGCAGTATCTTTTACGATACGGTTCATAGAAAATTTCAATGTAAAACACCCATTTCTTAGTTATATTTATGAAAATAACTGAACTTTCTATGTATCCTGTTGCTATTTTATAAAAAATTGGATATAATAAAAATGTATGCAAAATTTGAGATGGAGATGAAACCTGTCATGTCGGAAACAAAAGCAGAAAAGTTTTTTAGATTTATGAAAGATAAAACCATCGCTTTCATCGGATTGGGGGTAACTAATAACGATACTATAAGATTGTTCCTGAAAAAGGGACTTAACGTTACTGTATGTGATAAAAAGTCTGTTGAAGAAGCAGGTGGGATCGCGGAAGAGTTTAAAGCATCGGGAGCAAAACTTGCTTTCGGTGAAAATTATCTTGAGACTGCCTGCAGCTGTGATGTTATTTTCCGCGCTCCCGGAGTTTATTACAATATTCCGGAACTGAAAGCCGCCCGAGAAGCGGGCAGGGTAGTTACTTCCGAAATGGAGGTATTCTTTGAGCTTTGCCCCTGTAAGATATATGCCATAACCGGAACGGACGGAAAAACCACTACGACCACGATAATTTCAGAAATTCTTGAAAGAAGCGGTAAAAAAGTACATAAAGGCGGAAATATCGGCAGAGCTCTGCTCCCGATAATTGAGGAGATCAATGAGAACGACGCCGCTGTTGTAGAACTTTCCAGCTTTCAGCTTATCAGTATGAGAAAATCTCCTGACTGCGCTCTGATAACAAATATCTATCCGGATCATCTGAATGTTCACAGTTCAATGCAGGAATACATTGATGCCAAAGCAAATATAATCGTTCATCAGAACGCATTTTCAAAAACCGTTCTGAATGCTGATAATGAGGATACAGCCTTGCTTAAAAGTTTGGTGCGAGGAAAACTTAACTGGTTCAGCAGACAGAAGAAACCTGACAGAGGGGCTTTCCTTGATGAAGAGGGCTGGCTTTGCTATTATGAGGACAGAGTTACGGAACGTATTATAAATAAGGACGATATCCGCATACCGGGTATGCACAATGTGGAAAATTACCTTGCTGCGATAGCGATGCTTTACGGTGAAGTTCCTGTTTCTGCGATCTCAGAGACTGCAAAGGAGTTCGGCGGAGTTGAACACAGGATAGAATTTGTCCGTGAACTGGACGGCGTAAAATATTACAACGACAGTATCGCGACCAGTCCGGTAAGTGTTATCGCAGGGCTTAATTCATTCGGACGGCGTATCATAGTTATTGCCGGCGGTTCTGACAAGAAACTTGATTACTATCAGCTTGCAGAACCTATAAATAAGTTCGTAAAGGTCCTTGTACTGCTGGGGCAGACCGCTGATAAGATAGAAGAAGCGGTAAAAAGTTATCCGGGCTACGATATGGATCAATGCCGCATTATCCGGGTGCAGACAATGGAAGAAGCCGTAGAAGCAGCAAGAATGTCCGCAGAGACAGGAGATGTTGTTTCACTTTCTCCGGCAAGCGCAAGTTTTGATATGTATAAAAATTTTGAAGAGCGCGGAAAGCATTATAAAAGCATTGTAAACGCTCTTGAATAAAGAAGGAGTTATCATGGATCTTGAAAAAACCATAACGTCGCTGTGCCTTGCAAAGGGCGTTTCGGGAGATGAGACCGAAGCAGCAGAACTTGCTCTTTCCATATTGAAAGAGTATACAGATGAATGTTATATCAAAAACGGAAATGTTATAGGACATTTAGGGATCAAGGGTAAAAAGCCGCATATCCTCATTGACGCTCACATAGATCAGATAGGATTTGTGGTAACTCATATCACAGACGACGGCTTCCTTAAGATCTCCGACTGCGGAGGGATAGACAGGCGCATACTTTCTGCGCAGCAGGTAGTTATTATGGGAAAACGTCAGGTGAACGGAGTTATATGTTCTATACCTCCTCACCTTGAATCAGATGAAAGCAAAGTTCCCGAAATGACAGATATTTGTATTGATGTGGGAATGTCAAAAGAGCAAGCGGAGCAGGTCATTTCTCCCGGAGATAAGATAGCTTTTGCGCCGCATTGTGAAAAACTTATCGGAGATCGCATATGCGGAACGTCTCTTGATGACAGATGCGGCGTTGCTGCTGTACTTAGAGCGATAGATATTGTAAAGGATAAGACTTTACAATGCGAGGTCACCGTGCTTTTTTCCACACAGGAGGAAGTCGGGGAACGCGGCGCAAAAATTGCGGCTTTTGACATTGATCCGGATATTGCTCTTGCAGTAGATGTGAGCTTTGCTCTTACTTCCGACGATTCTGAATTGAAGTGCGGAAAAATGGGCAAGGGCTGTATGATAGGTTTTTCTCCCGTTCTTGACAGAAAACTTTCGGAACGGTTCAGGAAAATTGCCGAGGAACGTGATCTTACTTATCAGATAGAGGTCATGAGCGAGTCTACAGGCACCAACGCAGACAGATTTTCGGTAAACAGATGCGGAGCAAAGGCAGTTACTTTGTCCATACCACTAAAGTATATGCATACTCCTGCGGAAGTTATTTCTGTTTCCGACGTGGAAAATACAGCACGGCTGATAGCTGCTTATTTGGAAGGAGCAACAGAATGAACAAAGAACTTCTGAGGGAACTTTGCCTTATAAACGGTACTTCCGGAGACGAAGACAAAGTCCGTGATAATATTGTTTCAAAAATAAAAGATCACTGTGAATACAGGATAGACCCTCTGGGAAATATTATTGCATTCAAAAAAGGCATTAACAGGGCGAAAAACAAAGTAATGGTATCCGCACATATGGACGAAGTGGGAATGATCGTGACTTCCGTCAGACCGGACGGAACTTTGACTCTTTCTGCCGTAGGCGGAATTGATCCGCGCGTTGCTGCCGGCAGACCTGTTTCAGTCGGAGAAAAGGGTATTTCCGGCGTTATAGGTTCAAAAGCCGTTCATAACATGACAAGCGAGGAAAAAAACACCGCCCCCAAATTCGGTTCGATATATGCCGATATAGGCGCAGAGAGCAGGGAAGAAGCGGAAAAGTATGTTATGCCCGGAGACAGGGTTTATTTCAGATCGGAATTTTGCATTTCTATGGACGGCTTTGTCAGCGGAAAGGCAATTGATGACCGTTTCGGCTGCGCGGCTATGATAGAAATGATACAGTCGGAACTTCCATATGACTGCTTTTTCACGTTTGTCGTTCAGGAGGAAGTCGGTCTGAGGGGTTCAAGAACGGCGGCGTTTGCCGTTGATCCCGATCTTGCAATAGTTCTGGAGTCCACAACGGCAGCGGATATTCCTCTTGCTTCCGGTGAAAAACGCTGCTGCGAACTGGGAAAAGGTGCGGTAGTTTCTTATATGGATCGTTCAACCATCTATGACAAGGAATTGTACAGGCTTTCAAAGCAGATCGCGGCGGAAAATAACATAGGCTGGCAGACAAAATCCATGGTCGCCGGAGGAAACGACAGCGGCGCGATACACATTTCAAACGGCGGAGTGCGTACAATAGCAATATCCGCACCTTGCAGATATCTTCATTCGCCGGTGTGCGCAGCAAGGCTTTCTGACCTTGAGGACTGTGAAAAACTTGCTGCAGCAATGCTGGAAAAGATGTGTCAGCTTTGATAAAACGTATATATGAAAATATCTCCGAAAGAGTAACGGACAGTTATTACGGCAAGAAAATAACGGCTGCGTACCTTGCTTACGGCGGTAAATATGAATTTTGCCGCTTTTATGCCTGTGATGACGGAGAACGTTCCGGAACGGTACACATATACAATTCTTCAATGGTGATAGACGGGATCTGTTCGCAGGAAGATATCTCTTTTCTTATAGAAATGACAAAACCAATAAGTATTGAAATGTCAAGCAGATCGGCTTTACATATCCCGGAATATTATTTTAAAAAGCACAGGACATTTTTTCAGGGAGTTCCGTCAGAAACGCATATAGATCCGTCAGATATTGTTTTAAACGGAGAGTTTGAAAAATGTTTTGATATCCTTAAAGAAAGTTTTGACGATCTCGGAAGTTTTGACAGTTGGTATGTGGATATCTCACACAGGATACGCCACGGCGTTTCAGGAATTTATCTCTATGGGAGCAGTACTGTTACAAAATGCTTTGATATAGGCGGATCGGTGTTTGTTTCCGGCATTGCAACTGCCGTAAATGAAAGGGGCAAGGGCGCAGTGGGAAAATTGCTTGGGTATCTTGCAGGAGAATTTGAAAAAGAAGGAAAGAAAATGTGTCTTTTTGCTTTGGACCACAGAAAGACATTTTACCTGTCCGTTGGATTTGTTCCGGCGGACGAGGATATACTGTATGAATGGAAAGGTGAATAATAATGGCAGAAATTTTTGATCCTAAGCCAATAGTTAATAAAGGCTTTGAGATCGACGAGAGAATACTGAATATAGCGGATAAGGCGGAAGAAAACTGTGCAGCCGAATTTGCATCTATTGACAGGACCGCACGAATAAACGGCGAAAGAGTTCTGAAAGCATTTATAGACAATAAAGTAAGCGCCGCCTGCATGAACGGTACTGCCGGCTATGGTTACGGCGATCTTGGGCGCGACACTCTGGACGCTGTTTATGCTCAGGTAATGGGCGGTGAGGACGCTCTTGTGCGCCACAGCTTTGTTTCGGGGACTCATGCGCTTACCTGCGCTCTTTTCGGAGTTCTGAGAAGCGGTGACAAGCTGGTTAGCCTTACAGGAGCGCCATATGATACTCTTGAAGAAGTCATCGGTATCCGCGGAAAAGGCAACGGTTCTCTGGCGGATTTCGGAGTAGGATACGATCAGGTAGAACTGCTTCCGGACGGCACTCCCGATCTTGCGGAGATATTCAATAAGGCAAAGGACGCAAAAGTGGCTTACATACAGCGTTCAAGAGGATATTCCCTCCGTCCTGCATTTACTGTGGACGGCATTGCAGAAATGGTAAAAGCAGCAAAGGGTTCTAACCCGGATATCATCGTTATGGTGGACAATTGTTACGGCGAATTTGTTGAAAGCAAAGAACCTTTACACGCAGGAGCCGATCTGATAATAGGTTCTCTTATAAAAAATCCCGGCGCCGGAATTGCCGAAACTGGCGGATATATTGCAGGAAGATCGGATCTTGTGGAGCAGTGCGCTTATAGGCTCACCTGTGTTGGAATGGGCAAGGAAGTAGGCTGTTCCCTCAACCAGAACAAACTTATGTATCAGGGACTTTTCTTTGCGCCGGAGGTGGTCGCTAATGCTCTTAAAACCGCCGCTTTTACCGGTGAGATAATGTCTTTGCTGGGATTTAAATGTTTTCCCGAAAAAGGAGCCAAGCGCGGCGATATAATCACAGCCGTTCTTATGAAAGACAAGGAAAGCCTTATAGCTTTCTGCCAAGGTATACAGAAAGGCTCTCCGGTAGACAGCTTTGTAATTCCCGAACCATGGGATATGCCCGGATATGATTCACAGGTAATAATGGCTGCCGGCAGCTTCAATACGGGTTCTTCGATAGAACTTTCCGCAGATGCGCCGCTGAGAGATCCGTTTGCAGCCTACGTTCAGGGCGGTCTGACATTTTCAGCCGGCAGAATGGGCGTACTGATTGCTTTGCAGGAAATGTTCGACAAGCATTGCCTGAAATTGTTCTGATATAGGCATAAAGGAAATTTTCAGAAAATACTGTTGCAAAATTTCGTAAGATGTGGTATAATATGCTTTGTATTGTTGTAAGATATGGAATTTTTCCCTATGATATTATACAGAAATGAGGTAAAAACTATGGATCTGGAAATGGTCAGATACCTTTCAAAGCTGGGAAAGCTGAATTTTACTGATGATGAGCTGAAAAAAGCGGCTGAGGACATGACGAGCATCATTGAGATCATGGACACTATCAAGGAGATAGACATAGTTTACGAGCCTATAAAGGATAATCATAACGTTTATCTGGGCGGATTGAGAAAAGATGAGCCTATGGAATCATTCCCTACGGAAAAGATCCTCAGCAACGCCGTCAACAGCGAGAACTGCTTTGTAGTTCCTAAGGTCGTTGAATAATTTGGAAAGGTGTGTAAACTTATGGATATTACTTCTCTGAAGATCCGTGATATGCGGACAATGCTCGATAAGAAGGAAGTTTCCGCTTCTGAGCTTGCTGACGCATATCTTGACAGGATAAACGATATCGACGGAAAGCTGGAAAGCTACATCACGGTCACTGCTGACGAAGCCCATGCCGCAGCCGAAAAGGCTCAGCAGGTCATCAACAGCGGAGAGGCTTCCGCGCTTACCGGCATTCCTCTTGCAATAAAGGACAATATCTGTACTGACGGCGTAAAGACGACCTGTGCTTCAAAAATGCTGGAAGATTTTGTTCCTCCTTACAATGCGACCGTTATGGAAAAGCTGAACGCACAGGATATAGTAATGCTTGGCAAGACATCAATGGACGAATTTGCAATGGGCGGTTCTACACAGACCTCCGCTTTTAAAAAGACAAAAAATCCGTATGACCTTGGCAGAGTTCCCGGAGGAAGCTCCGGAGGTTCGGCTTCTGCCGTGGGAGCGTCTCTGTGTGCGGCTGCTCTCGGTTCGGATACGGGCGGTTCTATCAGACAGCCTGCATCTTTCTGCGGAGTTACCGGTCTTAAACCTACTTACGGACGTGTTTCGCGTTACGGTCTGGTGGCTTTTGCAAGTTCACTGGATCAGATAGGTCCTATTGCAAAGGACGCTCACGACTGTGCCATTATCCTCAACGCGATCTCCGGTTATGATTATCACGACGGAACGAGTGCAAAGGAAAACGTTCCTGATTTTACGGCAAAGATAGGACAAAGTATTTCAGGAATGAAGATCGCCGTTCCTAAGGAATTTTATGCCGAGGGCATTGACGCCGACGTCCGTGAAGCTGTAATGAAAGCCGCAAAGTGGTATGAGTCACAGGGTGCTGTTCTTGTGGAATGTTCCATGCCGTCGCTGAAATATGCTGTTGCAGCATACTATCTTATAGCTTCGGCAGAGGCTTCTTCAAACCTTTCCAGATATGACGGAATAAAGTACGGGCATCGCTCTGACAAGGGAGATTCCTATAATGACCTTATCTGCAATTCAAGGAGCGAGGGTTTCGGTGATGAGGTAAAAAGACGTATACTTCTTGGAAACTATGCGCTGTCAAGCGGATATTATGACGCTTATTACGGCAAGGCAATGGCTCTTAAACAGCGTATCCGCGAGGAATATGAGTCTATTTTCAAGAATTGTGATATCATACTTACGCCTACCGCGCCTACCGTTGCATACGGCGTTAATGAAAATATTTCCGATCCTGCAAAGATGTATCAGGCGGATATCTGTACCGTTACCGTGAACATAGCTTCTCTTCCTGCGATATCCACTCCGTGCGGATATGATGAAAAGGGAATGCCGATAGGAATGTCATTGATCGGCAGACGTTGGGACGAGGCAACCATCATTCAGGCGGCAGACGCTTATGAAAAGCAGTTTGAACGCGTTCCTGCGAAAATATAAGGAAAGGGGAGCATGAATATGTCTGCATATATACCCGTTATCGGTCTTGAAATACACGCTGAACTTCTTACAAAATCAAAGGTATTCTGTACCTGTTCTGCGGAGTTCGGCGGAGATAAGAACACTCGCTGCTGTCCCGTCTGCTCGGGTATGCCGGGAACTCTTCCTATCATAAATCAGACTGCTGTTGAATACGCCGTAAAAGCCGGATTTGCACTTGGCTGCGGAATAAATAAGTTTTCCGTTTTTGACAGAAAGAATTATTTCTATCCAGACCTTCCTAAAGCATACCAGATATCACAGCTCAATCTTCCTCTTTGCATAAACGGACTTGTTCCCATTGAATATGAGGAGAACGGCGAGAAAAAAACCAAGAATATCCGCATAAACCGTATACATCTTGAAGAAGATGCCGGAAAACTTATCCACGACGACCTAAACGGTGTTTCACTTGCGGATTATAACCGCTGCGGAATACCTCTTATCGAAATAGTTACAGAACCTGATATCGGTTCTGCCGAAGAAGCAAAGGCATTCGTTGAAAAAATTTCCCTGCTTCTCCAGTATGCAGGGGTGTGCGACTGTAAAATGGAACAGGGCTCTCTCCGCTGCGACGTAAACATTTCCATAATGAAGCCTACCGACACCGAATTTGGTACAAGAGCTGAGATAAAGAACCTTAACTCCATCAAAGCTATCGGCAGGGCTATAGATTTTGAGATCTACCGTCAGGGCAAACTGCTCGATATGGGCAAGAGAGTCATTCAGGAAACAAGACGTTTCGACGATAACAGGGGAGAAACAAAATCCATGCGTTCCAAGGAGGACGCTCACGATTACCGTTATTTCCCGGAGCCGGATATTCTTCAGGTCAATTTTACCGACGAGGATCTGGACGCTATCCGTGCTAAACTTCCGGAAATGCCTTATGAACGTCTTGAAAGATATCTTAAAAACGGTCTTAATGAGACGGACGCAAAAATTATCGTTAATCAGAAGATACTTTCCGACTTCTTCGATTCGGCTGTAAAGGCGTATAATAATCCTAAATCTGTATGCAATTTCCTTATCGGTGAAATGATGAGGCGCATAAATCTTGGCGAGGTGTCACTGGACAACCTGCCATTTACTGCCGAACAGTTTGCAAAGCTGGTAGAAATGGCTGATACCGACAAGGTCTCCAAGAACGACGCAAAAAGCGTTTTCCGCACAATGTGCGAAAAGGGCGGCGATCCCGAAGAGATCGCAAAAGCCGAGGGACTGCTTATTTCCAACGATACGGGCAAGGTCGCGGAGGTAATTGAAAAAGTTCTTGCGGCAAATGAAAAAGCCGTTGCTCAGTATACCGGCGGCGACCAGAAAGTATTCGGATTCCTTATGGGACAGTGTACAAAGGAGCTCAAAGGTGTCTGCACGCCAAAGGTGATAAAGGAAGAACTCGAAAAGAAACTCAGATCACTTTAATGATAGATGATCATACTGCGGCGATCCATTTTATAACGAAAGGTTGTTGATCGAAATGGTCAAAGTTGGAGGAACAGACCTGCTTGAAGAATTTGACCTTGAAGAAGCTCTTGCAAAGGTCGGTGAGACTATTACCCTTTATGCCTGTGTCCACAGCGTAAAGCAGATGAGCGGTTTTGCTTTCATTTTACTCAGAACGGCAAGGTATGTTATACAGTCTGTGTACAGTGCAGAGGAATGCCCGGACTCTATAGATGATATCCGCGAGGGCTGCTATGTAAAGGTAACGGCTGTTGTTAAAAAGGAAGAAAGAGCAAGAAACGGTATTGAGCTTACTCTTAAAACCATAGAGCTTATGTCTAAGCCGTCGGCGGATTATCCGCTGCACGTTTCAAAAAGGCGTCTTGGCTGTTCTCTGGAGATAAATCTTGACAACAGAAGCGTTGCGCTCAGAAATCCTTATGAAAGAGCGGTTTTCAAGTTCCAGGAGGGCGTTGTTGAGGGTTTCCGCAGATTTATGCTGGATAACCGTTTCACCGAGATACACACTCCTAAAATAGTTGCTCAGGGTGCTGAAGGCGGCGCAAATATATTCCACTTGGACTATTTCCAGAAAGATGCGTTCCTTAACCAGTCGCCACAGTTCTATAAGCAGACGGCTGTTGCGTTTTTTGACAGAGTTTTCGAGATAGCGCCCGTTTATCGTGCGGAACGTCATGCAACGTCCCGTCACCTTAACGAATATATCGGTCTTGATTTTGAAATGGGTTACATTAACGATATGTATGATGTAATGAACATGGAAACAGCCATGCTTCGCTATATGATGCAGTATCTTAAAGAAAACTATCAGCACGAAATAAACATTCTCGGGGCGGATATTCCGGAGGTAGGAGAGATACCTGCCGTAAAATTTGAAGATGCCGTTGCGATAATAAAGGGTTCCAAGTCAAAAAATAAATTTGATCTTGAACCTGAGGACGAAGTTTTCCTCTGCAATTATGCAAAGGAAAATTATGGTACGGAATTTATTTTTGTAACGAATTTCCCGTCATCAAAGCCTCCATTCTATGCCATGAACGACAAGGAGGATCCGAGAACTGCCTGCAAGTTTGACCTGCTGTTCAGGGGACTTGAGATCACAACAGGCGGACAGCGTATCCACAACTATGAAGAACAGATAGAAAAGATGAAGTCACAGGGACTTGACCCGGAAGATTTCAAGTCATATCTTGAAGTTCACAAGTACGGTCTGCCGCCTCACGGAGGACTTGGTATCGGACTTGAACGTCTGGTAATGAAGCTGCTCGGACAGCAGAATGTCCGTCAGGCTTCAATGTTCCCAAGGGATCTGAACAGACTTATTCCTTAAAAATAAAATCAGGCTTGCAGGATCAATGTAAGCCTGATTTTTTTAATTTTTCCATAGCATACTTATGTTTTTGCCCGGCTGCCTTTTTTAGCCAGAAAAAAGATTTTTCCTTATCCTGTGAAATACCATCGCCTGTTTCGTACATGATCGAAAGATTGAATTGCGCGTCAGGGTCACCCTGTTCGGCAGCTTTTCTGTACCAATATGCGGTTTCTTCGCTGTCTTTTTCTACTCCCTTGCCAAAATAGTATAAAGAGCCTAAATTATACTGTGCTTCCGGGTCGCCCTGTTCGGCGGCTTTTTTGTACCAATATGCTGCTTTTTTCGCATCGCAGACAATTCCGTCACCTTTGAAGTACGCCTCTCCCAAACGGAATTGAGCTTTCATGTGATCTTGTTCCGCTGCTTTGGTATACCAGAAGACTGCCCGGGAACTGTCTTTAGGAACGCCTATGCCGCTGAGGAACATATTTCCGAGCCGGTACTGAGCTTCGGCGCTGCCTGATGCGGCAGCTTTTGAATACCATTCTGCTGATTTTTCATAGTTGCGTCGGACGCCTTTATTGCCGCCGTAATAAATTTCTCCGAGCCTGAACTGTGCTTCCTGCACGCCTTTTTCGGCAAGTATTTTATACCAATGAACGGATTCTTCATAATCCTGTTCTGCATAACTTCCGCTGTAATATAATTCGGCTAATTTTGACTGAGCGCTTATGTTGCCCTGAACGGCGGCTTTTTTATACCAATAAATTGCACGGGAATTATCTTGTGCAACGCCGATCCCGTTAAGATACATATCACCAAGGTAAAACTCTGCCTGCGGATCGTTGTTCTCGGCAGCTTTGGTATATAATTCGGCAGCTTGGGCATCATTTTTATCAACATATTTGCCGTCCTGATACAATTTGCCAAGGTATAGCTGTGCCGAGGCATTTCCTTTTTCGGCAGAATTTTTCAGAAGAGAAATTGCTTCGGGAATATTTTGCTCGGTAAATTCTCCGCGAAGATAAATTATTGCAAGTTCAAACTGAGCAGATATATTGCCTTGGTTGGCTGATTTTGTGTACCAATAAATGGATTTTTCGTAATTTCTCTTCACGCCTTCGCCGGTACGATACATTTGTCCAATACGGTATTGAGCAGAGGGATCACCGTTTTGGGCTAAAATAAGCTCATCATAATAATTAAAAGACAAAGGGATCACGTTCCTGTATAGGTGGTTTATTATACTATAAATTATAATCTAAAAGTGTATATTTGTCAATAACTTTCAGCATATTAACATAAATTTTATAATATAGTATCATAATATCATGGGGTGAAAGTTATGATAAAATCAATGTGTGCCGAAATGGGACGGCGTATTCGCGAACGCCGTGAAATAATAGGGTATACAAGAGAGGAATTTGCCGAAAAGCTCGATATTTCTGTTACGTTTGCTGCCGACATCGAGCTTGGAAAAAAGGGAATGTCACTTGATACTCTTATAAAAATATGTGAACTTTTTTCCGTTTCGGCGGATTATATTATCTGGGGTAAGGGAGAACATACGGAAAATAATTTATTCGATCTGCTTTCTGGATTGGACGAAAACGAGATCGAATATGCTGAAGATATTATCAGATCATATGTAAAAGCGGTATCGGAGGTAAAATTGAAAAATCGCTGTTCGGAGGACGCAAAATTACAACAGGCGGACAGTGGATCCACGGTATCTGACCTGAACGTTAAGCAATGAAACCGTCCGTACAGCAGAATGTACGTTATATTTCACTTCGATCAAGCAATGAATTATCGTTCATTTTATTAATAAATGAAATATAAAAATATTTTTATTGCACATTTGCTACAAAAACACTTTGCAAATAAGAAAATTATAGTGCGTTTTGCAAGAAAATAAAAAAATCTTGCAAAATATTAAAAAAGGTATTGACAAATCGGAAAAAGTAGTGTATTATATAAACATAGTAAAAGCAATGACGCTTTGACAACGGGTAAACTGTCTGCCAAAGCGTCTTTTTTATTCAAATTCTATAGGGAGGAATTTTTATGTCAGAAACAGTTAATCAGGGAGTTAAAAGCGTTCCCGAATATTTCGGCTGCAATGTTTTTAACAAGGAGACCATGAAAGAAAGACTTCCGAAAAACGTTTACAAGTCTTTGCTTAAAACTCAGGAGCTGGGCGTTGCGCTGGACGTTGACGTTGCGGAAGTTATTGCTAATTCCATGAAGGAATGGGCTGTTGAAAAGGGTGCAACTCACTATACTCACTGGTTCCACCCGATGACAGGTATCACCGCTGAAAAGCACGACTCTTTCATTTCGCCTACAAGCGACGGAAAGGTAATTATGGAATTTTCCGGAAAAGAGCTTATAAAGGGCGAGCCGGACGCTTCGTCTTTTCCGTCAGGCGGTCTGAGAGCTACTTTTGAAGCAAGAGGCTACACAGCGTGGGATCCTACTTCTCCCGCTTTTGTAAAGGACGGTTCGCTGTACATACCTACAGCATTCTGCTCTTATACAGGTGAGATCCTCGATAAAAAGACTCCGCTTCTCCGTTCTATGGACGTTGTTTCCGAGCAGGCTATACGTGTTCTGAGACTTTTCGGCAACACTACGGCTACAAGAGTTACAACTACTGTTGGACCTGAGCAGGAATATTTCCTTGTTGACAAAAAACTTTACGATCAGAGACGTGACCTTATCCTTACCGGCAGAACACTTTTCGGTGCAAAGGCTCCTAAGGGTCAGGAACTGGAAGATCACTATTTCGGAAACATCAAGGAAAGAGTTTCCGCTTATATGAAAGATCTTGACGAGGAGCTCTGGAAGCTGGGCATACTTGCCAAGACAAAGCACAACGAAGTTGCTCCTGCGCAGCATGAACTTGCTCCTATCTTCGCAACTTCCAATGTTGCTTCCGACCAGAACGCTCTTACTATGGAGATAATGAAAAAGACCGCACTCAAGCATGGTCTTGTATGCCTGCTCCATGAAAAGCCCTTTGCAGGCGTGAACGGTTCCGGAAAGCACAATAACTGGTCTATTTCCACAAACGACGGTCAGAATCTTCTTGATCCCGGCGAGAACCCCAAGGATAACATTCAGTTCCTGACTTTCCTTGTTGCGGTAATCAAAGCGGTAAACAATTATTCCGATCTGCTGAGACTTTCCGTAGCTTCTGCCGGCAATGACCACAGACTGGGTGCAAACGAAGCTCCTCCGGCAATAGTTTCTATTTTCCTCGGCGATGAGATACAGACTATCCTTGACGCTCTTGAAACAGGCAAGATGATAACCACAAACAAGGACAAGGAATTTGTTATCGGTGTTGACGCTCTGCCTAACTTCCCGAAGGATACTACCGACAGAAACAGAACTTCTCCGTTTGCATTCACAGGAAATAAATTTGAGTTCAGAGCGCTGGGTTCTGCGGATTCCATTGCCTGCACAAATATGATACTTAATACTATCGTTGCTCACGTTCTTAAAGAATTTGCCGATAAACTCGAAAATTCCAAGGATTTCTCATCCGACCTTAATAAACTTCTTATTGAGACTATCAAGGAAAACAAGAGGGTAATATTCAACGGCAACGGTTATGATGAATCATGGGTAGAAGAAGCCAAGAGAAGAGGACTTCCTAACCTTGTTTCCACAGTTGACGCTGTTCCGCACTATTCAGATGATAAAAACGTTGCCATCTTTGAAGAATTTAAGGTACTTACAAGGACCGAGATCGAGTCCAGACAGGAGATACTTCTTGAAAATTATTCAAAGATCATCAATATCGAAGCTCTTACAATGGTAGATATGGCAAGAAAGCAGATCATTCCGGCAGGACTTGAATTTACCAAGAGCCTTGCAGACGCTATGGTAGCAAAGAAATCTCTTGGTGTAAATTTCGATGCTGAAAAGGCGCTTATAGATAAGGCTTCCTGCCTGACAAACAGTATTCTTGAAGCTACAGACGCTCTCGACAGCAAGCTCCTTGAAGTAAAGAATTATGAGGACGGCGAACCTGCCGCAAGATATTACAGAGATGTTGTTTTTGCAGCAATGCAGTCTTTAAGAGCCGTTGTAGATGAACTGGAGACTATCGCTCCCGAAAAGATGTGGCCGTTCCCGACATATGCAGATCTTCTTTTCAGAGTCTGATGTGAACGCTTCTATTATCCGAGATGTGTGACTATACTGCCGTATTTTCATACATTTACTCACTTTACATGGCAGACGGGTTATCCCTGAACCGGTCTGCCAATCTCCCTGACACCCGTCCGGAAATATTCGGACGGGTGTTTTTTACATTTTATCTAAAATATCTGTCATGTTTTCTAACCTTTTAAAAGCTTCTTCGGCAGATATAGTTTTTCCGTTTTTTACATCTTCCATAGCTTCGGAAAGCTTTTGTGACAGTTCTTCTTCGGAACGAACTATGACCCGTTCCGGTGCAGGTATTTTTACATCAAACGGTATCCCACCGGTAAGATTTACCTGACATAGGAACATATTTACCGCTTCTGAAATTGAAAGTCCCAATAATTCAAGAGTTTCCTCGGCGTTATGCTTGACATTTTCATTTACTCTTATGTGCAGTGTTTCGGTTTTAGGCATAATATCACTTCCTTTAGTGATATTGTATCACATTTATTACACAAATTCAATACATTTATAAAAATTTCGTCCGGAAATATCCGGACGGGTGTTTTTTACTTCGTTATTACCTTTTTATGCCAGCATTTTTTGGAACATTCAGGGCATTTAAGTACGCGGTCGCTGCCGTAATGAACTGAAAAGATGACCGCTTTTTTTGACGGAACATATCTGTTGCGGCAGTTCTGACATTCGTAGTATCCGGAATCCCGTTCAAGCAGTACGGCATAAAATTCAAATACTATTGCGGTGATACCTCCGGAAATACACAGAAAAATGCTTGCAAACGGCTCGCTTTCGGCAATTATCGAACCGCAGATCACCATTATAAATGAGATAATTGCTCCGGTCCAACCGATAAACATTTCCGCATTTTTCAGTCTGGTATTCTTGTCCTTTTCAAGTTCCGAAATATCCGCAAGATTTTTCTCGGCTATCT
>CANQZR010000039.1 GCA_947628405.1 uncultured Clostridia bacterium | reverse complement strand
TCAGCTCGACCAGCTATAATTTTCTTTCGTTTAGAGCGCTAAATTATCATTTATCTCAACTCTTAACTCTCAACTCTTAACACTTATTACAATATAAATAAGCGCCTGTAAAATTCATTTTTACAGGCGCTCGGAATTTATGATCTTATATTCATAAAATATAATTTACAGGGTCTTTGTCCGATACTGCATGAATAAATTCCGGTCCGGAAAATTCTTCGGAAAATCTTTTTATCAGATATGGGATAACTATATCCTCCGTGTGAAAATGTCCGCAGTCATAAAGAGATATGCCGTTGTTCCGTGCTGTTATCCATGTATCGTGCTTAACGTCGCCGGTAATATATGCGTCAGCGTTATTTTCAATTGCAAGCGGAAGATCGCTGCCTCCGCCGCCGGAACAGAACGCCAGCTTCCTTATAGGCTTCCCCCCGTCGGTAAATCTGACTATAGTGCATTTAAAAATTTCTTTTAGGAGCTTTGCAAATTCTTCCGGCATGATCTCATTTTTTACGGAACAGATAAAACCGTATCCTCTTCCGTCCGGATGGATAGGTTCAAAAAACGACAGCTTTTTCATGTCAAGGTGTTCGTTCAGCATATCGAAAATAATATCATTTATTCCTCCGTCCGCCATGTCGAGAGGGGAGTGAAAACAAATACATGAAATATTATTTTTTAATGCAAAGCAGGCGGGATCTTTTTCGTTTAAATTATAAAGCGGATGAAATATTACCGGGTGATGTGAAACTATCACTTCTGCACCTTTTTCCGCGGCTTCGCAGACGGCTTCGCAGGTTATGTCAAGGGTGAACAGGACCTTTGTTACCGGAGCATTTTCATCACCTACGATCAGTCCGGAATTATCGCCTTTATGCAGATTTTTCATGGGCGCGATAACGTCCATAAAAGTCAGGATATCCTTTACCGTGTACACAGATCTTCCTCCCGTTTCAAGAATAATTTCATTTGCAAGTGCAATTTTTTTTGCCGCTTCTTCGGAATGTCCGGAATTACTTAAAGCCCGTCCGGAGTTCAGTATGCTTTTCGCTTTCATTACCGCAAATTTTACCGATTCTTCGTCGGAAAGATCAAGCTTTCCGATATATTCGGAAACCGGCGTGTGCTTTTGACCGGGCAAATCGGTCTTAACGGCATTTATTGCCGTGTAAAAGAATTTTCCGTCGGAAACGGCTTTCTGAGCAATAATTTCAAATCCGTTTTCATAAAGGAATTTTATTAATTTTTCGGAACGCGTCATAGGCTGTAAAATTAAATTTTTTCCGTCCAGTCCATCACATTCCGAAAGAATTTTTGCGATAAGTTCTCCGCCCATTCCGGCGATAACGATATCGGTCACTTCTTCAAGAGAAATGTTTTTCAAACCGTCTGAAAGTATCAATTCCGCTTTGGAGATCACACCGGAACTGCGCAGAGTTTTTTCCGCGGCTTTAAGAGGCTTTTCGTTTATATCGGCGGCAATTGCGTGGGAGCATTTCCCTGATGTAAGAAGCTCGGAAACAAGATAGGCATGATCCGTTCCCACATCGCAGACAAAATTCCCCTTTACCATATCGGAACAAAGTTTAAGACGTTTGTCAAGCATTGAAATTATCCTTTGCAGATATAATTATATTTTATCAAAAGCCTGTTTCAGGTCGGCAATTATGTCGTCGATATTTTCCAGCCCTACGGAGAAGCGGATAAGTCCGCCGTCAATGCCTGCGGCTGCAAGCTGTTCGTCGGTGAGCTGACGGTGCGTAGCAGAAGCAGGGTGCAGAACGCAGGTGCGGATATCCGCAACATGAACTTCATTTGAAGCAAGCGTAAGGCTGTCCATAAATTTTACCGCCGTGCTGCGTCCGCCCTTTATTGAGAATGAAATTACGCCGCTTGCGCCCTTTGGAAGATATTTTTTTGCAATATCGTAATATTTGCTTCCCTCGAGCGAAGGATATGAAACGAAATCTGCTTTTCCGGTAGACTGTATAAATTCAGCCGCCTTTAAAGCGTTTTCACAGTACCGTTCCATTCTTACCGCCAGAGTTTCCAGACCAAGATTCAGCAGGAACGAACTGTTTGCGGCAGGATAGCAGCCGAAATCTCTCATAAGCTGCATTCTTGCCTTTATAACATAAGGCGCAAAGGAATATTTTTCCGTATAAACGATACCGTGGTAACTTTCGTCCGGTTCGGTCATGCAGGGGAAGTTCCCGTTCGTCCAGTCAAATTTTCCAGAATCCACAATTACTCCGCCTACCTGAACGGCATGACCGTCCATATATTTAGAAGTGGAATGTACTACGATATCAGCGCCCCATTCGATAGGACGGCAAAGCACAGGCGTTGCGAAAGTATTGTCAACGATAAGCGGAACGCCGTGCGCATGAGCGGCTTTTGCCCACTTTTCAATATCAAGAACGGTAAGAGCGGGATTTGCTATAGTTTCACCGAAAACGGCCTTTGTATTCGGCTTGAAAGCAGCGTTGAGTTCTTCTTCGGAAGCGTCAACGTCCACAAAAATACATTCTATGCCCATTCTTTTAAGCGTTACGGCAAAAAGGTTTATCGTTCCTCCGTAGATAGAAGAAGAAGAAATAAAGCTGTCTCCGGCCTCGCATATATTCAGTATCGAAAGCAGGGAAGCAGCCTGTCCGCTGGAAGTACACATTGCCGCCGCACCGCCTTCAAGAGCGGCGATCTTTTTTTCTACCGCGTCGGTGGTGGGGTTTGCAAAACGCGAATAGATAAGGCTTTTTGTAGGATCGTCAAAAACGGCTGCAACATCATCTGTTGAATCGTAAACGTAAGTAGTGCTCTGTACTATAGGTACAACTCTCGGTTCGCCGTTTTTTGGGGTATATCCGGCGTGCAGGCATTTTGTTTCGATCTTTGCGTTTTCACTTATCTGTTTCATTTTAAAAGTTCCTTTCAGATTTATTTTTGTAAAGATACATTATCCGTGAAAATGGTTTTGCAGCATCTACAGTTTTTGGGGAATTGCTGCCGAATATAATTATAGCACAATTCCGGCAGGATTTCAATACTGACGTAAAATTTTATCCGTATCTTACCGTGAATAAAAGCCGCAGCGTTTTTGTCAAACGTTACGGCTTTTTATTTTACATAATGGGATAACAGCCTATATAAACATCGTCGTCCGCAAGACTTTCCTGCTCGTCGCGGCTTATCTGATCCATGTACTGATCCGGTATCGGCTCTTTCGACCATAGAACGTAATTTGCCGAATATGTGTCGGGGTCACATTCACCGTAAAAATATCCGCTGAACTCGTCTCCCAGATAATCGCTGAGGTCGTATTTCTTTCCGCCTATGGAAATATCCGTGCCGTTTCCCTCGATAACGCTGCCCTTTACCGTCTCTCCGTCTATTGCCATCTCGGTAAGCTGTACGGCTAAAGCCGTATACACCGTTTTGGCATTTGCGTTTGCGGAAGAAATTTTTGATTTTCTGACGTAATTCGTCATGCTTTCGCCTAAAACGCTGCCCTCGGCAAATTCGTCCAGAACAGCCATGAAGTCATTTTCAATGTTTTCGCCAAGTGCGTCAAGTTCTTCCTCGGTAATGTCAAGGAACTCCTTTTCCGCGTCAAGAGCAAGTATCTCTCCGCCTTTTTTGACGGTGATAACTATCTTCGGCAGATAGGAAACTTCCGTTGAACCGCTAACGAGCGATACCCTGTCTACGGTCATTTTAAATTCTTTGGAGTCCGCAGAGATCGTACCTTCCGCCTTTGCGGTTATTTCCGCCTCGGGGATATCGGCGGTAAGCGTGTAATTATCGCCGTCCTTTGTGCAATTTATCTTTGCAAGTTCGGTAGTTTCGCCGTCCTTATCCATTTTAATCGTCATATCGGAGGAATTTTCTCCGCTTGTGATGTCTGCGTCTATCCTGATATTGCTGTCGTATTCATCATCATCTGAATAATCTGTGTTTACTTCACAATAAACATTGCTGTTTGCGGAATTTTCCGGATCTGCGCCGAGAACTGCGCCTAATTTTATAACAATGTTCATATAATCGTCAGCCATATTGGCGGTGATGTCAAACTGCATAAGGGCGTTGGTCTTGCTGTTGACTTTATAAACAGCGTTTATTCCGTAATTGCTGTAATCATCAAGCTGATCGGTAAATTCTTCCTTGTAATCGTCTATGGAATAATCATCGCCGTACCAGTATTTATTGCTTTCGATCGTTTCGTCAAACTCGCCGTTTGCAGCGGCTGCGTCAAATATCTGTAAAGCAACGGAACGTATATCTTCCTTTGGAATATCGTATGTAATGATATTTGCGGTCACCGTCTCGCCGGCAACGGTAGTTTCCGCCTTTTCCTCAACAACGGGAGGGTGGCTTTCAATGTAAGAAGCTATTATGTCCTGATAAACGGCATTCTTGCCGTCGGCAGCTTCACCCTTTACGGCTGCGTCTATCTCGCCGAGATATTCAACTATCATATCAAATTCTTCCTGCGAAAGCGCATAGGAAGAACCGCTTCCCGGAGCAAATATGGAATTTCCTATCTTTTCGGTAACAGTATCAAAGTCAATGCTGTAGATATGCGTTCCTGAATTTCCTATAGTTCCGAACTTGGCGGTGCCATTGTCCGCATAAACATAAGCCTGCGCGGAAGTTCCCTCCGAACCTGTGAGGGTGTACATCTGGGAGGTCATGCCGTCTTTTTCGTTGGAATAGCCCTCGCCCTTGAATTTTATGCCCTCCGCTTCAAATTCCACGGTGAAAGAACCGTTTTTAGCGGCTTCTTCAAAAAGATCATACACTTCCGCGCCGCTGTCTTTCAACATGGCTTTGGCAGCGTTTTCAGAAGCTATGGAGAGATATTCCTGAGGTTTTTCATTCATCATCTTGCTGTAATTTGTACAGCCGGTGAAAGAAAACACCACTGCCGCTGCACAAACGGCAAAATTAAAAACTTTTTGTATTATTTTCACTTTAACTGCCCCTTTTAAATATAATTTTAATACCATTATATATACATATAAGCCTGTTGTCAATAAAATTATTGCTTTTGTTAAGATTATGTAACTATTTTTTGTATATATGCGGATAAATTTGCCGTAAGCGGCAGGATTTTTGTACATTTTTACAATATGTTTGAGTGTAATGCAAGTTTATCGGGAAATTTATGCAAAAAATCATAAAAAAATACTATTTTTATCTTGAAATTGAAATATTGCTGTGCTATAATAAATCTATATTTTTATTTTATGAAAGGAAGCGTTCCAAATGATGGAAATAAAAGTTACCAGAACAGATTCGCCAAAGGCTAAGCCTGCCGACGAAAGCAAGCTGGGATTCGGCAAGATCTTTACCGACCATATGTTCCTGATGAATTATGATGAAGGTCAGGGCTGGCATGACGCCAGAATAGTTCCTTACGGACCTATCCCAATGAATCCAGCGGCAATGTGCCTGCATTACGGTCAGGCTGATTTTGAGGGTCTGAAAGCGTACAGAACTGCAAGCGGAAAGATACAGCTTTTCCGTCCGGATCAGAATATGGCTCGTCTCAATGTTTCAAATGACCGTCTGTGCATACCGCATATTGACGAGGCTTTCGGCATCGAAGCAATAAAAACTCTTGTAAAGGTCGACGAAGACTGGGTACCTCATTCCGACGGAACTTCACTTTATATCCGTCCTTACATTTTTGCAATAGATCCTATGCTGGGCGTTCACCCCGCAAAGCACCTTATATTTGCAATAATCATGTCTCCCGTAGGCGCATACTACGCTGCTGGACTTGCTCCGGTAAAAATTTACGTTGAAGAAAATTATGTCAGAGCGGTAACGGGCGGAACAGGCTTTACAAAAGCTGCCGCAAACTATGCAATTTCCCTTAAAGCACAGGAAGAAGCCGAAAAACAGGGCTATGCACAGGTACTCTGGCTGGACGGCGTTCACAGAAAATATATCGACGAAGTTGGCGCAATGAACGTATTCTTCGTTGTTGACGGCGAAGTTATCACTCCGAGCCTTGACAGAGGTTCTATTCTTGGCGGTATCACAAGAAAATCCTGCCTTGAGCTTCTCCGCTCAATGGGTCACAAGGTCACCGAAAGAGATATCACTATCGACGAACTTGTGGAGGCTTACAAGAACGGCAAATTTGACGAAGCATTCGGAACAGGTACGGCTGCTGTAATTTCTCCTGTGGGAGAGCTTAAGTACGGCGATACCGTAATGACCATAAACAACGGCGAGATCGGACCTATCTCCCAGAAACTTTATGATACTCTTACAGGCATCCAGTGGGGCAAGATCGAAGATACCCATAAATGGACAGTTCCCGTTGGCGAATGCTGCTGCAAGTGATATGATATATAAAAAATATCCGGAGACCGTTTTTACGGCTTCCGGATTTTTTATTTATAGCTTTATGACGCGTGATATTTTTTATCCGATATGAGCAGTCCGTCGGAAATGCGTATCGTTCTTGATGCGTGTGCGGCGATATCGTCATCATGTGTTATCATTACAACTGTCTTGCCTTGTGAGTTGAGGTCGTAAAGTATCTTCATGACTTCGGCGCTGTTTCGGCTGTCGAGGTTGCCGGTGGGTTCGTCTGCAAGGATCATAGGAGGCGAGGCGGCAATTGCCCTTGCTATGGCAACGCGCTGCTGCTGACCTCCGGAAAGTTTTCCGGGAAGATGATCTTTCCTGTTGTTCAGCGATACCTTTTCAAGCGCATGAACGGCAAGCTGCCGGCGTATATTTTTGGGTATCCCTCTGTAAATCAGTGGAAGCTCCACGTTTTCAAGGGCGGTAAGACCGGGTATCAGATTGAAATTCTGGAAAATGAAGCCAATGTCCCTATTCCTTATTTCAGCAAGTTTTTTATCGGACAGAGCGCTTATATCCTCACCGCAAAGGCGGTATTTTCCTGATGTGGGAATTTCAAGACACCCCATTATATTCATAAGAGTGGATTTTCCCGAACCGGAGGCTCCTGCAATAGCTGCAAATTCACCTCTTTCGATGCTCAGAGAGATGTTTTTTACCGCTGCGACCTGATCGTCACCGATCCCATATATCTTTGAAATATTTTCAAGTTCGATCAAAGGCATGAATATCGTTCCTTTTGTTTTTATATATTTTTCCTGTTTTCAGCGGATTTATACGGCGCTGTAATCTTCTGAAAAAATTTTTTTAAAAATTTTTGCTAAGTATACTTGACAAAAAATGCAAAGCGTGCTATACTAATGTAAAGTTAACTTTGCAAAACGATTTAGGGAAGGGGAGAGACATTGAAAACCAGAATACATGAGCTGCGCAAGGCACGGAAGATCTCACAGGAGGAACTCGCCGCGGCGGTAGGCGTTACAAGGCAGACAATAACTTCGCTTGAATGCGAAAAATATACCGCTTCACTTGTGCTTGCGTATAAGATCGCGAAATATTTCGGAATGACCATTGAGGAAGTTTTTGATTTCTCGGAAATTGATGAACAGGAGTGATAGTATGGAAAAATTTAAAAAGCAGCTTATATTCAGAACGGTATTTTTGTTTATATTTGTTGTTTTAATTGCAGCGGCATATATCGTTATCTATGTAAATATTGAAGAAAAACCGGTATCCGCAGCATATTCGTCGGGATTTTGCACCGGGCTTCTGGCAGGAGCGGCAGTTTATGCGGCAAGATATATCCCGGCGCTCAAAGATGAAGAAAAGCTGAAAAAACTGTATGTTGCGGAGAATGACGAACGGGAACGTTTTATCCGCGAAAAGACTGCAAGCGGAAGTTTTTCGCTATTTGCGTTTATTTTAGGCGCGGGAATTATAATTTCCACGCTTGTTTCTCCGGAGACTGCGAGAGTGCTTGGCATAGTTCTTGGCGGAATGGTACTTGTAAAAATGATATTCAATTTTTACTACCGCCGAAAATATTAATAAATAATAATTTTGCGCTTCGTGCAAAATTATCATTTATCTCAACTCTTAACTCTCCACTCTCAACACTATTTTATCATTTTTGTCTATATTGTACAATTGACATATGCCCCAAATTATAGTATTATTGTATTAGCTTTTCAATACAATTTTAAGAAAGGAAGTGTCGTAATGGGAACAGTCCTTGAAGTAAAGGAACTTTCCAAAAAGTATCCGAAGAAAAAAGAATTTGCCGTGGATAAGATCAGTTTTTCCGTTAATGAAGGCGAAATATTCGCTCTTATAGGTCCTAACGGCGCAGGAAAAACCACAACTATCCGTATGATCTCCACACTTATCCAAGCTACCGAGGGAGACGCCCTTGTCGCAGGTTACAGCATTATAAAAGAACCCGACAAAGTCCGCGAAAATATCACCTATCTTCCCGATGAAGCCGGTGCGTACAAAACTATGACCGGTGAAAGCTACCTTAATTTTATGGCAGGTCTTTTTGCAAAGGATCAGGAAACTCTCGATAAGTATGTCGAACGCGGAAAAGCTATCTGCGGACTTGGCGACAGACTGAATGAAAAAATAGGCGGCTATTCAAGAGGTATGATACGTAAACTTCTTCTTGCGCGTGCAGTTATGACCGAGCCTAAACTTGCCATAATGGACGAGGCTACTTCCGGTCTGGACGTTATAAATGCTCTCGAAATAAGAAAAATGATAAAAACTCTTGCAAAAGAACATAATATGTCATTCCTGCTTTCGTCGCATAATATGCTTGAGATCGAATATGTTTCCGACCGCGTCGGCATAATGACAGGCGGCAAACTTATGGTAGTCGGCAGGATAGACGAACTTAAAGAACGCTACCAAGCCGCAAATCTTGAGGAAGTTTTTGAAAGGGTGGTGAAAGGTAATGAAGTTCGGTAATCTTCTTAAAAAAGAACTTCGTGAATTAATTACCGTACAGGCACTTATCAGCATGATATTCACAATGGTGCTGCTGATAGTTATGGGTCAGATAATGGGCGGCGCAATGGAGGAGGGCTTTGACACATCATCAATAACTCTCTGCAATCAGGACGACAGCGAATTTACCGCCGAACTTTTGAAAAAAGTAGACGATTCCGAAAGCACAGATATAAATTATGTTGAACTGCAAAGCGATGATTATGCCGCAGAAATGGAGCGCCTTGGAATAAAAAATCTTGTAATTATCCCAAAGGGCTACGGGGAAAGCATTATCGAGAAGTATGAACCGGCTCCCATAAAATTTATAAGCGTTTTTCAGAGCGGCGGTGTAATGTCCTCTATCAGCAATATTTCAGCCTCGGACGTTATAAACGAAATAAAAACAGTATGCACAGATGAAGTGCTTCTGAAGACCTACGGGCTTTCCGATGAAGAAATATCTCTTGTGCGTGAGCCTATGCAGACGATAGAATACACCGTAAACAACGGCAGGATCGCAGAGATCTCCGCTTCCGCATTGGGAGCAATATATATGATGCAGTCAATGATAGCACCGTTTGCAATATTTTTCCTGCTGTTGATGGCTTCGCAGATGATAATGACCGCAATTTCCACCGAAAAAATAGATAAAACTCTTGAAACGCTGCTTTCCGCGCCTGTTTCAAGAATGTCGGTACTTGGCGCAAAAATGCTTGCCGCCGTTATAACCGCGCTTCTGAACGCACTGTTCATGATAGTCGGATTTGTGTTATATATTGTCGGAATGATGGGCAGCGCAGTAAATGAAATTACAATAAATGCAGGTCCGGAAACCATTGATGTTGCCGCTTCCGAAGTAACAAATATGGGTCAGGCTATGGCGGAACTGGGGCTTGCGCTTACACCGATCAGTTATGTGCTGTTTGCGCTCCAGCTTTTCCTGACGATAGCTATAGGATTGGCTGTTTCACTTATTCTCGGAGCAATGGCAACAGATGTAAAATCCGTTCAGACATTGACTATCCCTATTATGGTGGCAGTTATGATACCGTTCTTTATAACAATGTTCACAGATGTAAATTCCATGTCTATAGGCTTTAAAGTGATAATTTACGCAATACCGTTCACACACACATATACGGCATTGACAAACCTGATGAACGGCAATATGCTTATGTATTGGATAGGTCTTGCTTATCAGATAATTTTCTTTGTGGTATGTATGTTCCTTGCGGTGAAAGTATTTACTACTGACAAGCTGTTTACAATGTCTTTCGCGGTCGGACAGACCAAGGCAAAGGGAAGAAAAAAACAAGCTGAAACTCCTGCTGAATAAAAAATAAGACCTTTCCGGCAATGCCCGGAAAGGTCTTTGTCTTGTTTATTTCATCATTTCGGCAAGCCTGTTGTTTATCTCTTTCAGGAAAGTTTCCGTATCGACAGGCTGCTTGTTTTCAAGCTTGGAGATAAGAGCAAGGTTCTTATCCATTATGCCGTCCTCCATGGTCTTTACGGACGCTTTTTCCAGCTTGTCTGCATAATCGGCAAGAGCAGGTATATTGTCCATTTCGGCTCTTTTGCGAAGAGCGCCGCTCCATGCAAATATAGTTGCAATAGGATTTGTAGAGGTCTTTTCACCCTTGAGATAATTATAATAGTGACGTGTTACCGTACCGTGGGCGGCTTCGTATTCGTAGATACCGTCGGGAGAGACCAGCACAGAGGTCATCAGACCGAGACTGCCGAATGCCGTTGCAAGCATATCGGACATAACGTCGCCGTCGTAATTCTTGCACGCCCAGATAAATCCGCCCTCAGAGCGTACAACTCTTGCTATTACATCGTCGATCAGCGTGTAGAAATATTCGATCCCCACGGCTTCAAATTTTTCCTTGTATTCATTTTCATAAATTTCGGCAAAAATATCCTTGAAACGGTGGTCATACGTTTTTGAGATAGTGTCCTTTGAAGCGAACCAGAGGTCCTCCTTTGCGTCAAGAGCATAATTGAAGCATGACCTTGCAAAGGAAGCTATCGAATCGTCAATATTGTGAACGCCTTGGATAATGCCGTCGCCTGTCTTGAAATCATGGATAAGCGCACGGGTCTCCCTGCCGTTTTCGTCCGTTACCACAAGCTCCGCCTTTGAACCCTTGGGAACGCGCATTTCGGTGTTCTTGTAGATATCGCCGTAAGCGTGACGGGCAATAGTGATAGGCTTTGTCCATGTGGGAATGTAAGGAACTATTCCCTTGACAAGTATAGGCTTCCTGAAAACGGTGCCGTCAAGGATCGCACGGATAGTGCCGTTAGGGGACTTCCACATTTCCTTGAGGTTATATTCGGTCATTCTCTGAGCGTTAGGAGTAATGGTGGCACACTTTACAGCAACGCCGTATTTTTTTGCAGCTTCGGCTGAATCAACAGTTACCTGATCGTTTGTCTCATTACGGTGAACAAGTCCAAGATCGTAGTATTCGGTTTTCAGGTCAACATATGGAGTGATAAGGATATCCTTTATCATCTTCCATATGATACGGGTCATTTCGTCTCCGTCCATTTCCACAAGGGGAGTGGTCATTTTTATCTTGTCCATTTGTATCTATCCTTTCATTAGGCGAGCATGAAGATAATATAGGGGGAAACGGCTGAAAACGCCGCTGCCACCCACAGGCATACGCCTGTTATTATCTTTACTTTATGTGAAATTTTTTCTCATCCTGAATATTGCAAAATACCATATCAGTCCTGCTGATATCAAAGCGATCGGCAGGAATATAAAACCGGTATAATACCGTGCGGTCATACAGAATGTTATTGCGATCGGCAATAAAGTCAGTACCGGAAACGCAGCTTTTTTTCATTATTTAAGGGACTCCCTTGTGTAATCAAGCAGACCGCCTGCAAGGATAATATCCTTTGTACGTCCGGAAAGTTCGCAAAGAACGGTTATCTTTTCGCCTGTGGTCTTATTCTTGACGGTAAGCTCGGTTTCGCCCTTTTCAATTGATTCACGGACGTTCTTTATAACAAGCTGATCGCCTTGGGAGATCTTGTCGTAATCGGCTTCGTTCTTGAATGTAAGCGGAAGTATTCCTGCGTTTATAAGATTAGCCCGGTGTATCCTTGCAAAGCTCTTTACAAGAACAGCCTTTACGCCCAGATGCAGCGGAGCAAGAGCCGCGTGTTCACGGGAAGAACCCTGTCCGTAGTTTGAACCGCCTACAATAATGCTTTTGCCGAGACTTTCTGCGCGTGCAGGGAAGGATTCGTCACATACCGTGAAGCAGTATTTGGAGATCGCAGGTATATTTGAACGCAATGGAAGTATTTTAGCGCCTGCCGGCATGATGTGATCCGTTGTGATATTGTCGCCTACTTTAAGCGAGCAGGCAGCGTCGATAGTATCCATAAGCGGATGTGTTTTCGGGAAAGGCTTGATATTCGGACCGCGGAGTATCTCTACCTTGTCCGCTTCGCTTTCCGGCGCAGGAGGAGTTATCATATTATCGTTGATAATAAATTCTTCCGGCATTTCAAATACAGGCATTTCGCCAAGCTCTCTCGGATCCGTAAATACTCCGGCTATAGCCGATGCAGCAGCAGTTTCGGGAGAAACAAGATATATCTGTCCGTCTTTTGTTCCCGATCTTCCCTCAAAGTTCCTGTTGAATGTTCTCAAAGAGATACCCTTTGAGTTCGGGGACTGTCCCATACCTATGCAGGGACCGCAGGCGCTTTCAAGTATTCTTGCGCCGGCGTCTATCATTATGGACAGAGCGCCGTTCTTGGCAAGCATATTGAGCACCTGTTTTGAACCGGGAGCAATAGCAAGGGAAACGTCCGGGTGAACGGTTTTGCCCTTGAGTATGTGAGCTACTTTCATCATATCCATAAGAGAACTGTTTGTGCATGAACCTATGCAGACCTGATCTATCTTCATTCCGGCAAGATCTTTTGCAGTTTTGATATTATCCGGGGAATGAGGGCAGGCAGCAAGGGGAGCAAGCGCGCTGAGGTCAATTTCTATGGTTTCGTCATATACGGCGTCAGGATCGGCGGAAAGCTCCGTCCATACTTCCTCGCGCTTCTGTGCTTTCAGGAACGCTTTTGTGACCTCGTCCGACGGGAAAATAGACGTAGTTGCTCCAAGTTCTGCGCCCATGTTTGTAATGGTAGCTCTTTCAGGAACACTGAGAGTTTTTACGCCGTCACCGGTGTATTCGATGACCTTTCCCACGCCGCCTTTTACGGACATTATGCGGAGGACTTCAAGGATAACGTCCTTGGCGGATACCCATGGAGACAGCTTTCCGGAAAGTTTTACGTTTACTATTTTAGGATAGGTGATATAGTAAGCGCCGCCGCCCATAGCCACGGCAACGTCCAGACCGCCTGCGCCTATGGCTATCATGCCTATGCCGCCGCCGGTGGGGGTGTGGCTGTCAGAGCCGATGAGAGTTTTTCCGGGAATACCGAAACGTTCAAGGTGTACCTGATGACAGATACCGTTTCCGGGACGTGAGAAATATATTCCGTGCTTCTTTGCAGCGGAGCCTATAAAACGATGATCGTCAGCATTTTCAAAGCCGGACTGGAGCGTGTTATGGTCTATGTATGCCACCGAGCGCTCGGTTTTTACTCTTGGCACGCCCATAGCCTCAAATTCAAGGTACGCCATTGTACCTGTTGCATCCTGTGTCAGAGTCTGATCGATACGTATACCGATCTCGCTGCCTTTGACAAATTCGCCGTCAACGAGATGGGCTTTCAGAATTTTTTCGGTTAAAGTGTAACCCATTCTTATCATCCTTTCAAAAAGTTCTGAAGGGAGACAATATCTCCTAATTTTAAATTATAACTGTTTTTGACCTGTTTGTCAAGAATTTATCCGGTGTAGGCAATTATTTTTTTGGTGTCAATCTTTTTAAAATTCCTTGACGAACATTCGTTTTTGTGATATAATATAATCCTTGATAAAAGAAGTTATGTCACAGCAAGAAGTTGATTTTAGCAGTTTTTAACGTAATGATAGATCGGAATTTAAAGGAGGACCGTAAAATGAATGTTTTACTTACTTCATGCGGATTAGAAACAGACGCAATTGAACAAAAATTATAAATCAAGATCAGCCTTTTTGTTACATAGCCTTAAAAGAAAGGAATATCATAAAATGAATAAAAAAGAAATTGCAGAAATAAAAAAGAATTTTTCCGATTCCAGCGGCTTTTTTACACTTGACCATATCATATCGGCTTATGTCGATCCGCAGAAAAATATCCGCTGCAATGAAAATAAACTGTACTCGCTTATTCCCGAGGACGAGGGAGCGGTCATGCTCGGATCACTTAAAAAAGTCCTTAGCGGAAGTGCCGGAAAAAATCTTATTGAGTATAGTTTTCCAAATGAAGAATATCAGGAAAACGGCGCTCAGAACATACTTTATGCCGCCCTGAAAGGCAAACTGAAAGACGAGACCGCCAATGCAATGCTCCTTGAGCGGATCATAAATAATATGGAATATGAACTTGCATATGCCATAATTATCGGGTACTGTTCATACAGCATTGCGTCAAAGGATAAAAACGACGATACATACGATTCAGCCGACTATGAATATAATTTTATCGTAACGGCAATATGTCCCGTAAGCACCGGCGACGACGGACTTATGTTCGACAGCGAAAATAATGCGATAGTCAAAAAGGCGAATACGGATCTTATCATCAGCAAAAAGCCTACAGACGGTTTCCTGTATCCAGTGTTCAGCGACAGAAGCCCCGATGTGAACAATGTGATGTACTACACTTCAACACCTAAGAAACCAAATATTTCTGTTGTTACCGATGTCCTCGGCTGCGAATTTACCATGTCCTGCCAGAGCGAAAAGGAAACGTTCCGGCAGGTGCTTACCGATGTTGTTGCCGATGAACTGAATTACACGGTGATAACTCAGGTAAACGACGCTTTGAGGGATATCGTTGCAAAGTCAAAAGACGAGACTGAACTTCCCGTTATTGACGATAACAAGCTGCACAATATTCTTTTTGACGCCGGTGTAAGCAGCGAAAAGTTAGACGCTTTGCCTGCTGTTTTCAAAGAAAAGATCGGCAGCGCCGACGGTCTTACGGCGGAAAATCTTATTGAGAACAAGACCGTTCTTGCTACTCCCGAAATTACAATAAACATCAGCCGCGAAGCTACCGACAAAGTCCGTACAAGCGTTATAAACGGCAGACGGTGCCTTATAATCGACCTTGACGACCCGAGCATTTCTATCAACGGACTTGCCACAAGCCTGCAATGATCTTCCAAAGCTGTAACAAAGTAAAAGGTTTTAATAAAAATATATCAGGGCAGCGTCCACAGATCATCAAAAAAGTTTTTATCCGGCGCTGTTCTGAACAGTTCGGGATCTTACAGCAACTCAACCGTTGGTAGAGTAAGCGATAATCTATCATTGGTTCGTGTTGATCCGAGCAGGTTTCTTTCCGTGACACAGCCAAAAATAAAACGGGCGCAGGAAATATCCTGCGCCTGTGTTTTATTCTGCTTCCGCCGCTCCCGAATAAAGAGCAGCCTCAAGTCCGCCCATATGCGGAGTAAAAATATCTATCGCCCGGCAGTTGTTTTTTATGACCACATTGCGGCAGTTTCCGCCGTATTCGCCGTCAAGTGTCCACGGCAGGTCGTCCTCGGAATGAAATTCCACCTGCTTGGTCTTGAATGATACAAAATATTTTGAATCTATCTCGCGCCTGAGAAAAGCATTTATTGTCTGCTGAAATTCCGCAAGGCTTTTCGGAGTCCTGATAAGAACGACCTCAAACACGCCGTCGTCAAGTTTTACCTCCGTTCCGCTAAGTCCCTTGAACCCTCCCACGGAAGTGGAATTTGAAGTCATTCCGAAGATGAAATCGTCCTCTATGACTTCATCTCCGTTTATTACCTTTACATGGTAGGATTTAGCCGTGTTCAGCCGCTTCATGCCCTCCATTATATAAGCAAGGCTGCCGAACATATTCTTCATCTGCTGGGGAGTTTCATAGCTTACATCGGTGAATGCTCCGAATGCGGCTATGTATGTAAAATATTCGTCGTTGAATGAACCGATATCCACGCTTACGGGTTCGCCTTTTACAACAACGGACGCCGCAGCCGGCATATCCTTGGGTATGCCTATGCTGGAAGCAAAATCGTTCATTGTTCCTGACGGTATATATCCGAGAGGTATTTTCTTTTCAGATTTCATAAGAGCCTTTATAGTTTCATTCAGCGTGCCGTCTCCGCCGCTGCAAACAACGGCGTCAAAATCTCCGCAGCGTGAGCATACTTTTTCATACGCGTCATTGCGCGCCTGTGTAGGGTGAACGGTAACTTCATATCCGTCCTTGGTGAATATATCTACTATCTCAAGAAGATGCTGGCGGATCAGTCCTTTTCCGGAATGAGGATTAAAAGCAAACAGCATTTTTTTCATAACGCATTACCGCCTTTCTGTAATATTATCAATATAGATTATACCAGATTTTTTTTGCATTTTCAATATTTATAAGAATATTTTCATTTTGTTTTCATAATAGATGATATAAGGCAATATCAAGCAAAGACCTAAGCAACTCTTAACACTAAATGATAGCGATAACTTATCATCATGGCGTATCCTTATAAATAAAATCCCTTATCGCCTTTTCCACCGCAGCGACTTCGCGCCTGAACTCTTCCGCAGAAACACGGAAAGCTCCGTTGCCGAGTATTATTATCTGCTCCGCACCGTCGGAAGTAACAACACGGACGCGGTATTCCTTGCTGAGTTCGTGGGAAACTTTTTCAATGTACATATCTGCCGTTTCGGCTTCTTTGGTGTAAACAACGCTTATATTGTGGAATTTTTCAACTTCCCGGTCGTTTCCCTTGACCTTGTATGCGTCGAATACAAGTATCAGATCGCACTGTTTGAATCCTTGATAATTGCACAGTATATTTATAAGCCTGCTGCGCGCTGCGTCAAGATTTTCCGTAGCAAGACCTTTCAGATCGTCCCATGCGAAGATCACATTGTATCCGTCCACCAAAAGATATTCTCTGCCGTTCTGCATTGGTACAGGCTTCTGCTTTTTTTCGGGAATATCCTTTCTGGTGTGGAGCGCATATCTCGGATCGCGATCGATCTTACCGTAAGTCCTTTCAAAAATTTCCATAAGCTCCTTATCTTCGGCAAGCCGAGAACGGTAATCCTGCGCCTGCCTGCTAAGATATCCGGGATCGTATCCTTCCTCTGCGGAACGGTCTTTTGCGGACGGATCAGCCGTATGCATATGGCTGTCCGCTTCGTCCCAGCGGACGATATATCCTGCTCCGTGGGAACAGAAAACGCTGTCAGCGGTATTTTCGATATCTTCATCACAGCGGTAGCCTGTTTCTTCTATGACCTGTTCTTGGTTATGGCAGGGGAAATATCCCTTTGGAACACAGGTGAGCTTTCCTTTGCCATGGGAATATCCCATAAGCTCGGAATGATATCCAGTTATCTCGGACGCAGGTACAGAGCCTTTTATTACCGCTGTATCACCGTTAGTTTCGGGCGCGGAAAATTCTCCGCACATTCTTTGTATATCGGATATAGCGCGGCCGACCGAATCGGCAGGTATTTCAATGGCAAATTCGTACCACGGCTCAAGGAGGATACTCTCGGCTTTCCGCAGTCCCTGACGGACAGCTCTCCATGCCGCCTGCCGGAAGTCACCGCCTTCGGTATGTTTAAGATGAGCGCGTCCGGCTGTAAGTATTATCTTCACATCTGTAATGGGGGAGCCGGTAAGAACGCCCGAATGAGTTTTTCCCTCCAGTTCGGAAAGTATCAGCCTCTGCCAGCTGCGGCTAAGAACGTCCTCGCTGCATTCCGACAGGAACGTGACTCCGCTGCCCCTTTCAGCGGGTTCTATCCGCAGACGTA
>CANQZR010000038.1 GCA_947628405.1 uncultured Clostridia bacterium | reverse complement strand
GACCAGCTATTGTTTATCATGTTTGGTGTGCTAAATTATAATATCTCAACTCTTAACTCTCAACTCTCAACACTAAAATGATAATTTATATTTGCAAAAAACTATTGACAAATCTCATGCAAACGGATATAATGTTTATATACCCGATAGAGGCGCAGTAAAGATAAGTACCGTCCCAAAGGCTGCCAAGCTGCTTGTATGGTCCGGAAAAGGCAATACTGCCGAAGGAAAACATCCGGCAAATGTTTCCCTGATCCCACGCCGAACAGGTCTGGGATTGTCATCATTTATATGATGGAGTGCTATCGACATTCTATGTCAGTATTTCTGTTATATAACATGATCATCGGTCGTAAAAAACCGATTTTTTTATTATCTGTTAAAGGAGCAAATGTTATGAAAAAATTCAACGTTGGTATTATCGGCGCAACAGGTATGGTGGGACAGAGATTCTCTCTGCTGCTCGAAAATCACCCTTGGTTCAATGTTGTGGCTGTTGCCGCCTCCCCCAGAAGCGCAGGAAAACGCTACGAAGATGCTGTAGGCTCAAAATGGGCTATGACTTCCCCTATCCCGGCAAATATAAAGGATATGATCGTTCTTGACGCTACTGCCGATATCGACAAGATCGCCTCTATGGTAGATTTCGTTTTCTGCGCAGTAGATATGAAAAAAGACGAGATCAAGGCTCTTGAAGAACGTTACGCCAAAGCAGAATGCCCGGTCGTTTCCAACAACTCCGCTCACAGGGGAACTCCCGACGTTCCTATGGTAGTTCCCGAAATAAACCCCGAACATATCGAAATTATAAAAGCACAGCGCGAGCGTCTCGGAACAAAGCGCGGTTTTATTGCCGTTAAATCCAACTGCTCGCTGCAAAGCTATGTACCCGCTCTTCACCCGTTAATGGCTGAATTTGGTGTGGAAAAGGCTCTTGTCTGCACATATCAGGCTATAAGCGGCGCAGGCAAAACTTTCAATACAATGCCTGAAATTATAGACAATGTTATCCCATATATCGGCGGTGAAGAAGAAAAATCCGAGCAGGAACCTCTCAAGATCTGGGGTCACATTGAGGGAAACAAGATAGTGAACGCTTCCGAACCGTCAATTACGGCTCAATGCCTTAGAGTTCCCGTTTCTGACGGTCACACGGCTGCCGTTTTTGCCTCGTTCAAGAAAAAACCCACCAAGGAACAGATGATCGAAGCATGGAAGAATTTCAGCGGCGTTCCTCAGGAATTGCAGCTTCCTTCCGCGCCAAAACAGTTCCTGTACTACTTTGAAGAGGATAACCGTCCTCAGGCTAAACTTGACAGAATGCTTGAAAACGGCATGGCTGTTTCTATAGGACGTCTCCGCGAAGATACCCAGTATGACTACAAGTTCGTTTGCCTTTCACACAACACTCTGAGAGGTGCGGCAGGCGGCGCGGTACTTATGGCTGAACTTCTTGCGGCGAAAGGATACTTCGGCTGATGAACATTGTGATCCGTCAGGCAAAAGAAAACGACGTCCCCCGAATCGTTGAGCTCACAAAAGAACTTGCAGAATACGAACATCTTTCGGAACTCTGCAATATCACGGCTGAAATGTTCCGCAAACTTATTTTTGAGGAACATTCGCTCAATGTTCTTTGCGCAGAAAAAGACGGAGCAATTATCGGGATCGCTTCCTATTATTTCTATAAAATTTCCACCTTTTCCGGGAAAAAAGTCCTGTATCTTGAAGATCTTTATGTAATTCCCGAAGAACGTGGAAAAGGTATCGGAACAAAATTTTTTGCAGAACTCAAAAAGATCGCGGAAAATTCTCAATGCGGAAAAATAGAATGGAAATGCCTTAAATGGAACGAACCGTCCCTTGCGTTCTATGACAAGCTCGGCGGTAAACGTGACGAGGAATGGATAACATTCAATATCAGCGAATTTTAATAAAAAACGTCTCCGATAATCGGAGACGCAGGTCACATATTAAAAATATCGGAATGTGTTCCGGTGTCGATAAGTGTAAGCGTCAAGGTCTTGTTTTCAAGCATATACAAAAGCAGCCAATCAGGTGCAATGTGACATTCCCTGAAACCGCTTTGTTTCCCGTGAAGCGCATGATCCCTGCATCTTTCTTCAAGCTGCTTCCCCTGACGAAGCATATCCACAACATTATCAAGAAGAGAAATATCAAGTCCGCGCTTTATCATCAGCTTATAGCTTTTCTTATAAGCCGATGTGAATTTAACGGTATACATCAATCGTCAATGAGTGCAGCTTTAAGTTCTTCCATTGTCGTATATCCTTTAACGTCAGGGTCGGCAGATATACGGCGTGCTTCTTCCATAGCCGCAAGTGTCTTTTCACTGTAAGAAGGTATCTCCACTGCGAAAGGCAGTCCGTTATGAAGAATACACTGATGAAGAAACAAATTCACCGCGCCGGACATATCAAGCCCAAGATCGCTGAAAAGCTCGGACGCTTTCTTCTTAGTTTCTGAATCTATCCTGATCTGAGTAGGTACAGTTGCCATACAGACATCTCCTTTATTGTTTTCTGCTTTTATTATACGTCTTTTGGTTTACAATGTCAAGCATTTGAAATATGTAAAATTTAGAAATTGTGAAAGGAATGATAGCTATGAAAAAAACTATTTTTACCGGCGCGGGAGTTGCTATAGTCACTCCTATGAACGCTGACGGGTCAATAAATTATGAAGAATTTGGCAGAATGATCGATTTCCAGATCGAAAATCAGACCGACGCCATAATCGTTTGCGGAACAACGGGCGAATCATCTACTATGACAGATGAGGAACACGTTGAATGTATCCGCTACTGTGTTGACAAAGTAAACAAAAGAGTTCCTGTTATTGCAGGAACGGGCAGCAACGATACAAGATATGCCGTTGAACTTTCCAAGGAGGCGGAAAAACTTGGCGCAGACGCTTTGCTGTTAGTTACTCCGTATTATAACAAAACATCACAGAGAGGACTTACGGCGCATTTCACAGCCATTGCGGACAGCGTTCATATCCCTGCAATACTTTACAATGTTCCCTCCCGAACAGGCGTGAATATTTCCCTTGATACATACAAGGCGCTTTGCAGGCATGAAAACATTGCCGCTGCCAAAGAAGCAAGCGGAAATATTTCCGCGATCGCAAAAGTTATTGAGGAATGCGGCGAATATATGGACGTTTACAGCGGAAACGACGATCAGATCGTTCCTATAATGTCTCTTGGCGGAAAAGGCGTTATCAGCGTTCTTTCAAATGTTATGCCCAAAGAAACTCACATGATAACAAAATACTGTCTTGACAATAATTTTGCGGAAGCGGCAAAATTGCAGATCAAATATCTGAAATTAGCAAACGATCTTTTCATGGACGTTAATCCGATACCGGTAAAGGAAGCTATGAACCTTATGGGCTGGAATGCCGGTGAGTGCCGTCTGCCGCTTTTGAAAATGGAAGAAAGCAAGATAGAAAAACTTGCGGCAACAATGAAAGAATACGGTTTGATAAAATAAAATTTTACGGAATGGAATGATGAAAATGGTAAATGTAACTGTATGCGGAGCAAACGGAAAAATGGGAAAAGTCATAGCTTCGGTAATTAAAGACCGTGACGACTGCACAATAATCTCGGGCATTGACCTGAACACAGCGCCTGCGGAGACATTTACCGTTTACTCAAAGCCGCAGGAGCTTCCCCAAAAGCCTGACGTTATAATCGACTACTCTCACCCGTCCTGTCTGAATGATCTGCTTGAATATTGTCTTTCGACCGGAACGGCTGTGGTGATCGCCACAACAGGTTATAATGAAGAACAGATAGCTTCCATAAAAAAAGCTGCTGAGGATATCCCGGTATTTTTTACATTCAATATGTCATTGGGAATAAATCTGCTTTGCAAACTTGCAAAAACCGCTGCGGAAGTTCTGGGCGGTCAGTTCGATATCGAGATCGTTGAAAAGCATCACAATCAGAAGATAGACGCTCCCAGCGGCACGGCAATAATGCTTGCAAATGCCATAAATGAAACTCTGGACAACAGATACAATTACATTTACGACAGACATTCCCAGCGCAAAAAACGTGACAAAAACGAGATCGGGCTTCATTCCGTCCGCGGAGGAACGATCGTCGGAGAGCATGAGATCATTTTTGCCGGACGTGATGAAGTAATAACGCTTTCACATTCTGCGGCTTCAAAAGAAGTTTTTGCAGTTGGTTCGGTAAATGCAGCAGTATATCTTTCCGAATGTTCTGCCGGACTTTATGACATGGCTTCGCTGCTGAACAGATAAAAATTATCAAAATAAAAAAATTCCCCACTTCCCGTAAAGCACGGAGAGTGGGGATCTCTTATATTACAAAAATTTTTAATTTTATCTTGCCTTACAGTTTGTGTCAAATTCCGGATTGAAAGCATAGAAATTCTTTGCGTTCAGATTATCCTGAGCGATCCTCAAGCCTTCACCAAAGCGCTGGAAGTGAACTATCTCTCTTTCGCGAAGGAATTTTATCGGTTCAAGCACATCGGGATCGTCGGTAAGGCGGATAATATTATCATAAGTTGTACGAGCTTTCTGCTCGGCAGCCAAATCTTCCACCAGATCGGTAATAATATCTCCCTTAGACTGAAAATACGCTGCGGTAAACGGCGTTCCGGAAGCTGCGACCGGATAGATACCGGTAGTATGATCGACAAAATAAGTGTCAAAGCCGCTTGCCTTTATTTCTTCCGGAGTAAGTCCTTTGGTAAGCTGATAAAGAATTGCAGAAACTATTTCGAGATGCGCCAGTTCCTCGGTGCCGATATCCGTCAAAAGTCCTTTTATCTGCGCATAAGGAGCCGTATATCTCTGATTGAGATAACGCAGCGAAGCCGCAAGTTCACCATCAGGACCGCCTAATTGGCTGACGATTATCTGTGCGAGCTTAGGATCAGGATTTTTTATATTCACTGGAAATTGTAATTTTTTTTCATAGGTCCACATTTCAGTTAGCGCTCCTTTCCCAAGGCCATGGATCGTCTACCCAGTTGAAACAGTTTCCGCCTTTGAAATCTTTTGCGGTAACAGGTCCGTATTTAGAAGTATAATTTTCGTATGCTGCGGCTCTTGCTTCGTTGTATTTCTGGAACAGCGCAAGAGCGTTTGTATCTGTAGGGTGGGTATCAAGATACAGATTAAGTTCATAAAGATAAAAATCATACATCTGGATAGCTTTCATCAGATTATTTCCGGACATTATTGTTTACCTCCTCACAGGAAAACGGCAGATAAAGGCTCGGAAATATTGTTCCGCGTTCAAATGCCGTATTTTCTGAATAAACTGCTTCCCATTGCTGAAATGGTACATAAGTCATTCCCACCGGAGTTTCTGTGGGGAAAGGCATTTTATTTTCACTGCCGTAAACAGAATTGCATTTTAAATACATAAATTTCTCCTTTCCAAGCTAAGAGCTTTGGTTTATTTTATGCAGATATCGGACCGTTTGACACTGCTGCGGTGCTCCATGCATCTGCAAAACAGGAATATTTGTGTATGTTTAATTAAAGCCTTGACAAAAAAGAATTTTTATGATAAAATAATTAAGTAAAATTTTTGCCGATGTGTTGGAATAGGCAGACGAGGTGGACTCAAAATCCATTGCCGGAGACGGCGTGCGGGTTCAAGTCCCGCCATCGGCACCAAGCTTGGAGGCCATATATTCTTTTAGAAGAATGTATGATCTCCAAATTTTATTATTTTCAATAATAAAAAAGTTTTTTATCTAAAAAAATTCCCGTTCCGGAAATTTATCCGGAAAACGGGAATTTTTATTTTTATATTTATAAATTTATTTCGCAGGAAACGCATTTGCTGCCCGAAAGTTTTTCGCTCAGTTCGTCCGGTTGATGTGTTCCGGCATAAAGTGTAAATTTTTTGCCGGATACTTTCCTTTCGCCAGAATCATCTACCGATGTAAATGCTCTTTCGGGCACGGAGATCTCAACCGTAATTTTTTCCGACGCTGCTAAATTGACTCGTTTAAATCCGCAAAGGCTTACGTTCGGAACGGCATTTTCACAATAATCTTTTATATAAAGCTGTATAATATCTTCACATTCCGAATTTCCGGCATTCTTTACCGAAATTTCCGCTTTGCCGCCGCTGTATCTGACGCTTTCGCAGATGATATTTCCGTAAGAAAGCCCATATCCGAAAGGATAAAGAATATTTCCGTCAGCATAGCGGTATGTACGGTTTTTCATGGAATAATCCGTAAATTCAGGCAGCTTTTCCGCTGTTTCATAAAATGTTACGGGAAGTTTTCCCGACGGTGAAATATCGCCGAAAAGTATTTCCGCAAGAGCCTTTCCGCCCTCCGAACCGGGATACCATACATGGATAAGCGCGTCAGGCTCACATTCCGTATTTATGGAACTTCCGGCAGCACATACAAGTATAACAGGCTTGCCCGTTTTTATTATCATATCCGCAAGTATCCTCTGACTTTCAGGCAGCCGCAGATCTTTTTTATCGCCGGAGGAAAATTCGTTGCCCGTGTCTCCTTCTTCGCCCTCAATGGTCGCATCCAGACCAAGACAAAGTACTACCGCATCGGAAGCCTCTGCGGCAGCCATTGCTTCGGCATAACGGTCTCCTGCCTGCGCAAGTCCGGAGCTTCTGTCTTTATAAAGATGACAGCCCTCGGCATATATAACGCGCCCGTTAAAACGTTCTTTTATCCCGTCAAGGAATGTTATATACCTGTCCGCCGTTCCGCAGTAATTTCCTTCAAGCGCAATATGACTGCTGCTGTTAGGACCGATCACCGCAATGGTTTTTAAGCTGCTTTCATCAAGGGGAAGAATACCGTTATTTTTAAGGAGCACCATGGAACGTTCCGCACATTCCAAAGAAATTTTTTTATGTTCATCGCAGGATACCATATCATAGGAAAATTTATCATATTCTGTTTCTTTATTAAACATTCCAAGACGGATACGGGTCTGCATAAGATGAATACAGGCTTTGCGGATATCGTCACGGGTTATCAGACCTTCTTCCAGAGCCGCAAGAAGATATGTATAAGTGCAGCCGCAGTTTACATCGCAGCCGGCTTTCAGTGCCATTGCAGCCGACTCCACAAAATTTGAAGTCAGTCCGTGATGTTCATGAAAATCCCTTATTGCCCAGCAGTCGGAAACAAAATATCCGTCAAATCCCCACTCTTTCAGCTTATCCATAAGGAACGGACTTGCGCAGGACGCTTCTCCGTTCACCCGATTGTAAGCCCCCATGACGCCCTCGACGGCGGCGTCCTTTACCAGTGCTTCAAAAGCAGGAAAATAAGTTTCTTCCATATCCTTGGGAGATACCTCGGCGTTAAATTCATGGCGCAGGCTTTCAGGACCGCTGTGTACGGCAAAATGCTTTGCACAGGCAGCGGTTTTAAGAGTTTTTCCGTCACCCTGCAAACCTTTTACATATGCTTTTCCGTTTTCGGCAGTCAGGAACGGATCCTCACCGTAAGTTTCATGTCCCCTGCCCCAGCGCGGATCGCGGAAGATATTTATATTCGGCGCCCAAAGCGTAAGACCTTTATAAATATCGCAGTCGCCGAATTTCTGATAAGCATTGAATTTAGCCCTTGTTTCGTCCGCAGTTATCTCTCCCGCCTTACGGACGCGTTCGGTATCGAACATAGCCGCCATTCCTATAGCCTGTGGGAACATAGTTGCTGTTCCTGAGCGTGCAAGTCCGTGCAGTCCCTCATTCCACCAGTTATATGCCGGTATGCCGAGCCTTTCTATTGACGGCGCATCATAACGCAGCTGAGACGCCTGTTCTTCGACCGTCATTTCGTCCACCAGTGCTTCGGCGCGCTCACGGACGGATAAATTTTCATCAAGATATTTTTTCATGTGGTCATCATACTTGCCGAGCAAGCATTTCTCCTTTCGTAAACTGTTATTGATATCATAATAATTGCATATTATAACAAACGGCAGCCGGAACGACTGCCGTTTGTTCGTTTATTTTAAATTCAGTATTTTAACCCATTACGGCAACTACTTCGTGAACGCCGCCATCAAATGTGGGAAGAACATTGCCCTCTACAGCCTTGCCGTCTACCGTTACCGATTTGATACCCTTTGAAACGTGGTTCGGGTTCTCGATCTTTATGTTGTAAGTAGCTCCGCGGTAGAAACGTGAAATTCTGTAGCCGTCCCAAGCCTTAGGAATGGACGGGTCAATTTTCAGTCCGTCATAAGACGGGATAATTCCCAGAATGTACTGAGAAATAGCTACAAAGTTCCATGCCGCAGTACCTGTCAGCCAGCTGTTCTTAGCCTCGCCGAAACGCTTTGCGTCCTTGCCGGCGATCATCTGAGCGTAAACGTAAGGTTCTGTTCTGTGCAGCTTTTCGTCTTCCTGATAAGCAGGAGCGATCCTTGTGTAGTAGTCAAACGCGGTATCGCCCATGCCGGCGTGAGCGGCAGCGCACATGATCCATGCATTGTTATGGCAGAATATTCCTGCATTTTCCTTATAGCCGCCGGGATATGTAGATATCTCGCCGTATTCAACGATATACTTTGTAAACGCAGGATTGTTAAGAACAAGTCCGTGCTCCGTTCCAAGATATTTGTCTATGCTTGCCATAGTCTTTTCGGTAAATTCTTTTCCGCCTACGTCGGACATTACGCAGAAGCCCTGAGGTTCAATGAATATCTTGCCCTCGGCGTTCTCGTGAGAGCCGACCTTTTTGCCGTAAGCGTCATATGCACGCAGGAACCATTCGCCGTCCCAGCCGTACTTTACTATAGCTTCTTTCATCTTGTCGATCTCAGCCTGTGCCTTGTCCGCTTCGGCGTTATCGCCCATTCTGCGGCAAAGTTCAACATATTCCGGACCGATATATGTGAACATTCCCGCGATCATTACGGATTCAGCGGTCTGTTCGTTCAGCGGCTTGCCGGTCTCGGGATCAACTTCCTTGGCAATATTGCTTGCGGTGTTCTGGAAACTTTCACCGGGAACGCGTGAGAAGCAGTTCAGGTTAAGGCAGTCGTTCCAGTCGGCGCGTCCGATAAGAGGAAGTCCGTGAGGACCCTTGTTATTAACAACATGATAGAAGCTTCTCTTCAGGTGGTCAAGCAGCGGCTGCGCAAGAGCCGGATCGTTCTTGTAGTCGACCATTTCCTTGAGGATATCGTAATCCCCAGTTTCCTTGATATAAGCAGCGGTGGAAAGGATCATCCACAGCGGATCGTCGTTGAAATTCGTTCCGGCAGCGTCGTTGCCCTTCTTGGTAAGAGGCTGGTACTGGTGATAGTTACCGCCGTCCTCAAGCTGAGTTGCGGCAATATCGAGTATCCTCTCTCTTGCTCTTTCAGGTATCTGATGAACAAATCCCAGCAGGTCCTGATTGGAATCACGGAAGCCCATTCCTCTGCCTATTCCGCTTTCAAAGTAAGATGCGGAACGCGACATATTGAATGTTACCATACACTGATACTGATTCCAGATATTTACCTGCCTGTTCAGTTTTTCATCGGGAGAATCAAGAGTATACTTAGCAAGCAGCTCGTCCCAGTCTTTCCTGAGTTCTGCAAGAGCAGCGTCTACCTTTTCGGCTGTGTCGAACTTCTTCATCATTTCGTAGGCTTTGGATTTGTTCATGCTGCCGTCTGCGTTGAACTTTTCGGGATACGGGTTCTCAACATAGCCAAGCATGAAAACGAGAGTTTTCTCTTCGCCTGCGGCAAGGGTGATCTCCTTATAGTGGGAAGCAATGGGCGACCAGCCGTCCGCAACGGAATTTGCAGGCTTGCCGTTCATAACGGTCTCCGGGTTATGGAAATCGTGGTAGATATCGCCCATGAATGTTTCACGGTCGGTGTCGTAGCCGTCTACCTTATCATTTACGGCATAGAAAGCAAAGTGATTTCTTCTTTCCTTGTATTCGGTCTTATGGTAGATAACTGCGCCGTCTTTTTCAAGCTCAACTTCACCTGTGTTGAAGTTTCTCTGGAAGTTGGTGGAATCGTCCTGTGCGTCCCAGAGGCACCATTCGATAAATGAGAACAGCTTGAAGCTCTTTGCAGCGCCGCTTTCATTTTTAAGAACGACTTTCTGTATCTCGCCGGTGAAATTATTCGGAACGAAGAAAGTAACTTCCGCAGAAAGACCGTTTTTCTTTCCGCTGATAACGGTATATCCCATACCGTGGCGGCATTTGTAATCATCCAGCTCGGTCTTTACCGGAGACCAGCCCGGATTCCACACCGTACCGCCGTCGTTTATGTAGAAATAGCGTCCGCCCGCGTCAGCAGGGACGTTGTTGTATCTGTAACGGGTAATTCTTGCCAGACGGGCGTCCTTATAGAAGTGATAACCGCCTGCCGTATTGGAGATAAGCGCAAAGAAATCCTGTGTTCCCAAATAGTTTATCCATGGATATGGAGTTTTTGGGGAAGTGATGACGTATTCCTTATTGGCGTCATCATAAAAGCCGAATTTCATCTGAAAAACCATCCTTTCTGCCGGTCTGACAGCAAAAAACGCCGGCATGACCGAAATAAAAATACTAACAGTGACACGCTGCACTATTGGCATAATTATACCATACCGACGGTTTTTTATCAATAGCGGACGGGAAAATTCATGTCCGACCGAGTAACAAATTTTTCTTAAAATTTTCGTTATTTTTAACAAATTTCCATTTACTGTCCGAACAGCTTTGTCAGATTTGTATATTCCGGACGGAGTATTTTATACACTTCAACGCCCTTTTCCATGCCGAATATCGACAGCAGTCCCCTGTAGAAATGCTGTTTGCCGGCTGATCGCCTGAGCAGTTCCGCGATCTCCTCTGTCTGCTTAGGATCGGCGGAAATACTGCCTTTTTCCATGGCGGTCTTAAGTGCGGAAGCGGCGGCGTCATCATTCTGAACGACGCTGTCTTTGGCTGATGTTTTCTTTCCCTTAGGTCTGCCGCGCCGTTTAGGAGCCGGAGCTTCCGGAAGTTTTTCCGCATCGGTCACGTCATATTCCGGAGCATTTATCTCTGGTATCGTATCTTCCCCGGTATCCGCAATGTCATATACCTGCTTTTCCTGACCGGGCAGCGGCTGTTCCTTTTGTCCCTGCTGTATCCTTGCAGAAAAAGGTTTTTCAGCCGAAGCAAGAGAACGATTTATAGACGGCGCGCTGTATACCGACACGCCTGCGGCAAGACCGTTCCTTTCCCAGAAGCCGCGTACATATTCATAGCCCCTGTCGTTGCTTATTATGCAGAAGTTCTTTTCTTCGCCCTTGCTGATAAGATATCCGAGAAAGCTGGACAGCTGAAAATCCAGCGCATTTTTTCCGCCGCTGGCAACATTGTAGTATATTATCTCTGCCGGACTGGAAAGCAGGTTGAGATGCGCCGCAAAAGAAAGATTAGACGCATTCACGGTATAAAAAATATATACCTTGTCATCTTTTGTAAGCCTTTGTATACCGGATATCCCGGCAGAAGTAACGTTTTCAAAATCCACAAGATATGTCATTATATCTATCCTTTCATCTTTGTACCATACCGTTATCGGGATCGGTCTGCATTGCCGCCGCCAGATAAAGTGAACCGGCGATCAGCACCATTCCGTCCTTTCCTGCCATTGAAACGGCTTTCCGCACGGCGTTTTTCATATCAGATGTTTCTCCGTTACGGAACGCTTCAGCAAGTTTTTCAGCCGGAACGGTCTTGGGAGCAAAACCGTCAACGCATATCGCCTTGTCGATAAAGCCGCTTATATATTTTACCGAAGCCTGCCAGTCCTTATCGTCCTTCATTCCGCAGATCATTATCTTAGGAGTTTTCGGTACCGTTCCGACAAATTCCGAAAGCACTCTCATTCCGTCCGGATTATGGGCGCCGTCTATCATTATGAACGGCTTGTCCCTGCGCAGCACCTGACACCTGCTGGGAACTTCCGCAGACTTTACACCGTCGTATATATTAACGTATGACAGCTTTTCCCAGCCCTGCTTTTTCAGAACGTTAAGAGTTTCTATAGCCGTAAGGGCGTTGTCTATCTGATGTCTGCCAAGCATGGACACATTGTATGTAAATCCTTTATAAACGAACCTGCTGCCGGTATGATCGCATTTTTCAACGGTCAGCCTGCCGGTGTTCGGCGAAATGAACTGTGATCCCATGCGTACTGCGGTATCGTATATCAGATCGCTTACTTCCTTTTTCTGAGAGACCGCAAGAACAACGGGACGTTCCCTTTTTATTATGCCTGCTTTCTGCCTTGCTATCTTTTCAAGGGTATCGCCGAGTATAGCCGTATGATCGAAAGATATTGAAGTTATTACCGAAACACACGGTTCTTCTATTATATTCGTACAGTCGAGCAGACCGCCGAGCCCCGTTTCCAGAACGACTATATCGCATTTTTTTGCCGCAAAATACAAAAACGCTATTGCGGTAGTTATCTCAAACTGAGAACATTCCGCACACAGGCTGCCGAGCAGCGGCTTGATCTCAGATACGATCCCGGCAAGTTCCATATCGGAAATATTTGATCCGTCTATCTTTATCCTGTCATTATAGACTTTTATGAACGGAGATGTAAATTCCCCTGTTCTGTATCCGGCTTTTGTAAGCGCGCCGGCTATCATTCTTACGGTAGAGCCCTTGCCGTTTGTTCCGGCAACGTGTACGAATTTAAGTTTTTTCTGCGGATCTCCCAGAGCACGCATTATCTTTACGAACCTGAGCAGATCCGTTACCGGCTTTCCCAACTTTGAAAAGCCGTTTATAAATCCCATTGCTTCTCTGATATCCAAATCAAAGCATCCTTTCCTGACCGGTCAAAAAACCGTAAAAAGAATATTCCCCGTTGTTTTCCCTGCCTTTGTAGGGTATCATGCCGTAAAGTCCGCCTCCGTTCCTACGGGCGGCAACAACGCTTCCTATTATCTTTTTTGTAAGGTCGGGGACATCTTTTTTCAGCATTATATCGGGAATATATGCCCAGACCGCTTCGCTGTTCTCATCTCCGTCAGAACGCGCTTCGCCTGAAACATATTCGGCTGTGAATACAGCGTACCAGTCTTTCATATTGAATCTTATGCCTGCAAGCCTGTCCGGACGCACGGTTATACCGGTCTCCTCCAGAACTTCTCTTGCCACGGCGTCCTGCGGAGTTTCGCCGTATTTTACATATCCTCCCGGAATGATGAGCATTCCCGTTCCCACCCCGTAGGTATGCCGGACGAGCAATACTTCGTCGCCCCTTATAACGACCGCTCCTACGGAACGTTCCCAATCGGTATTTATCTCTTCGGACATACTGTCATCTCCGTTCGGTAATTAATGATCGTATTTTTTAAATATGGAGTATGCAAGATGCAACTGAAAAATATATCAGCAGCGAGCAGGAATCCACCACCGTGCTTATAAGCGGATTTGCCATTATCGCCGGGTCAAGATGCACGGCTTTTGCAAGCATAGGCAGGGCTGCGCCCACCAGCTTGGCGATAACTACCGTACCCACAAGCGACAGAGCTATTACAAGGGCAAGCAAAGGATCCTTGTAGAATATCAGCACTCTTAAACCGTTTACGACTGCAAGAGTGACCGCACATATCAGCGCTATTCTAAATTCCTTGAAAACCACTTTAAAAAAGTCCCTTAGCCGTATCTCTTCCAGCGCCATTCCGCGGATTATCAGCGTAGAGCTTTGCGAACCGCAGTTTCCGCCGGTACCCATTATCATCGGCATAAACGATACGAGCATAGGCACAATGGCGATCTGCGCTTCAAACCGAGATGATATCCAGCCTGTGAGCGTTGCCGAAAGCATCAGTATCAGCAGCCATGGTATACGGCTCCTTGCATGGGCAAAAACAGACGTTTTGAAATATTCATCATCCGCAGGAACTACCGCAGCCATTTTTGCAAAGTCCTCGGTATTTTCTTCCTGAAGAACGTCCATAGCGTCGTCGAATGTAATTATTCCGACTATGCGTTCTTCGTTGTCAACTACAGGTATAGCCGCAATATCATACTTGGACATTATTCTGGCAACGTCTTCACGGTCGTCATGAGTGTTGACCGAGATCACGTTCGTCTCCATGATATTTTCAATGGGCGTATCTTCATCGGCAACGAGCATATCGAGCACGGTGACCGTTCCCACCAGTCTGCGGTGAGAAGAAAGCACATAGCAGGTATATACCGTCTCTTTTACAAGACCTATTTTTCTTATGCGTTCAAATGCTTCTTTTACGGTAATATCCCTGCGAAGATAGACAAACTCGGTGGTCATTACCGAACCGGCGCTGTCCTTTGGATAATCAAGGAGCTGATTTATCTGCTTTCTTGTTTCAGGGTCGGTGTTCCGCAGGATACGGGAAACGATATTTGCAGGCATTTCTTCGATCATATCAACGGTATCGTCCAGATAAAGCTCGTCTATTACATATCGTAATTCCTTATCGGAAAAAGCGTTTATAAGGATCATCTGCATATCGCTGTCCATATAGGTAAAGGCTTCCGCGGCAAGCTCCTTTGGCAGGATACGGTAAAGAAGTATCATTTTTTTGTCATCGAATCCGTCGTCGCTGTACATTTCTTCCACAAGAACGGCAATATCCGCAGGATTCATTTCTTTAAGTTCATTCCTGAGATCCGCAAGTTTTTTATTTCCCAGCATATCAAGAGCGGTATCTCTGTCCATAATAATTCCTCCTATTCATAAAAAGTCAGAATAGAAGGCATAAAACTTTATATTGAAGGCAGAAAGGAAACGGACGGCGTACAGTTCCGCTTCAAAAGCCTGCAACTTCGTGGTTTTATGCCGTTACTACTGCCGACGTCCATAGTTTTCTCTCCTTTTTGAGTTAAAATTTGTATACCTTATACATTATACACAATTTCGCAGATATTGTCAACAAAAAATTATTTCACGGCAATAAACCGCCGATACGGAATAAAATGTTCAGAAAATATATATAAATTCCGCTTGATATCTGTATGCGGACAGATTATAATATTCCCGGTAATATCGGAAACGAAAGCGAGGAGCAGAAAGATGGTCTTTACCGTAGACGCAGGAAATACCAATATAGTTATCGGCGGCTTTGAAAATGACAAGCTGCTGTTTACCTCCCGTGTGGCAACCCAAACCGCGCTTATGGCGGACGAGTATGCCGTAAAATTCGGAGAGATAATTTCTCTTTACGGTCATAAGGCTTCTTCCATAGAAGGCTCGATCATCTCAAGCGTAGTAACGCCTCTGACTCCCGTGCTCAATTCTGCTGTAAAAAGACTTACCGGCAAAAAGGTCATAACCGTTGGTCCGGGGATCAAAACGGGCGTCAATATCAAGATAGACGACCCCGCCGTTCTTGGCGCCGACCTTGTTTGCGGAGCTGTAGGAGCAATGGAAAAGTACGATCCGCCCTGTGCTATTTTTGATCTGGGAACGGCTACTACCATTTCTGCCATTGACAGGAACCGCTTCTTTCTTGGCGGCTCTATCATTCCAGGCGTGAAAGTATCGCTGAAAGCGCTTTCCTCCACGGCAGCGGCTCTTCCGGATATAAACACCGAGCTTACCGGCAACGTTCTTATCGGGACGAACACCGTTGACAGCATGAAATCCGGAAGCATAATCGGCACTGCAAGCATGATGGACGGAATGGCTGTGCGCTATAAGGAAGTTATCGGAGAGGACGCCGTTATCATTGCGACCGGCGGACTTGCGCCGTCGATAGTTCCTTATTGCCGGGAAAAGTTCATTCTGGACGAAACGCTTCTTCTGGACGGCTTGTACAGTCTTTACAGAAAAAATTCCTGAGTTTCCGTAATTGCCATATTACGCTGTATCATAGATAAGTATGAACAGCAGTAGGAGGTAATTTTTATGTCAAACATCAAAGAAAAGACCCGTATGCTCGCGGTAATGGGCATACTCACCGCCTTGGTGATCGTGCTGCAAACCGTAGCGGCAGGCATCAAGCTGGGACCGTTCAGCATAACGCTTGTACTTGCACCGATGGTAATAGGCGCGGCAATGTACGGCTGGAAAGCGGGCGCATGGCTTGGATTCGTTTTCGGCTGCATGGCTCTTACGGACGCAGCGGCATTTTTTGCAGTAAGCGTTCCGGGAACGATCATAACCTGCATACTTAAAGGCGTTCTTGCGGGAATGGCTGCGGCGGCTGTTTACAGACTGCTTGAAAAGGTAAACTTTGTGGTGGCTGTAGTTGCGGCTGCAATAGTTTGTCCGGTAGTGAACACGGGAGTGTTCCTGCTCGGCTGTCTGGTATTCTTCTACAGCACCATTCAGGAATGGGCAGGCGGAACTAACGTAGGCGTGTATATGATAACCGGACTTGTAGGCTTTAATTTTATTGTTGAGGCTGCAATAAATCTGGTCCTCAGCACGGCGATAGTAAGCATACTCAAGATCGTAAAAAAGCCTGTAAATGCATAATTTCTTGTAAAGCAAACGGCACGTTCGGAAAGAACGTGCCGTTTTTATTTGACAATTTATAATTATTCTGCTATAATTATCAAAAAGTTCCTTTTAGAATTGAAAGGCTTTATTTGCAGGGGAGTGTTTTTTTGGAAGATCTCAGGATCGTTCATCTTGATGATATGAACGAGATACGTTCTGCATTAAGTATTGCGGAAGAAGTTTTTATGGAATTTGAAGCGCCGTATTTTGTTAAAAGAGGTACGGAAAGTTTTCTGAATTTTCTTTGGGGCAGACGTATCCGCGAAATGATCGCCGACGGCGAAATGCAGGTCTGGGGCTGCTTTGCCAGAAGCGGAATGATAGGAATGATGGCTCTGCGCGGCGGTTCGCATATCAGTCTTGCATTTGTAAAGGGAGAATTTCACCGAATGGGCGCCGGACGAATGCTTTTTGCGGAAGCAAAAAAATATGCGCTTGCACATGATATAACGGAAATGACCGTAAATGCCAGCGATTACGGTCTGCCGTTTTATAAAGCCATGGGCTTTGTACCTGCCGATATGCAATCGGTCAGCGACGGGATAATTTCCACCCCTATGAAAGCATATATCTGAAAGAACAAGACCGTTCCCATATAGTCGACACATCATTTTTCTCAAAGCATATTATACGGATAAGGAAAATTTTATATAATATTCTTTTATCCCAAGGAGAAAAATATGCTTACTGAATATGTTCTGAATGTTGATTCGGAAATTGATTATGCAAAAAAATGGGCTTTTTCAAGAAATCCTGCTTATTATAATTTTGACAATGTGGGCGGCGACTGCACGAATTTTATTTCACAGTGTCTGCGTGCAGGCGGCGCGGAGATGAATTACACTGCCGATACCGGCTGGTATTATATTTTTCCCGATAACCGAGCTGCGGCGTGGACGAGCGTGGAATATCTTTATAAATTTCTATTGAGGAATAAAAGCGTTGGTCCTTTCGGGGAGATAATACCGCTTTATGATGTACGGAAAGGCGATCTTATCCAGCTTGGAGACGGCGAAAAATTTTATCACAACCTGCTTGTGACGGATATAAAGGATGGTATCCCCTACATTGCCGCGCACACCTATGACGCATACGATATGCCTTTGTTTTCATACAGCTACGGAAAAACAAGGTGTATACGGATTATCGGTGCGCGCAGGCAAAGCTGAATTACAAATGCTATGTAATAACAAAAAGTTATTTTAACATTTTTATATTTAAAGATAACTGATAATTTAGCGAAACAAAATAAAAAAACAATAGCTGGTCCAGCGCAGCCGCGCTGGTGGGGTCAAGGGGCAAAGCCCCTTGTCGCCCT
>CANQZR010000037.1 GCA_947628405.1 uncultured Clostridia bacterium | reverse complement strand
CCCCTCGACCCCACCAGCGCGGCTGCGCTGGACCAGCTATTGTTTTTTTTATTTTGTTCCGCTAAATTATCATTTATCTCAACTCTTAACTCTCAACTTTTAACACTAAATATAATAAAAATCAACCTTTTGTTGTGATAAAGTCTATAATATAACCATATCCGGCGTAAAAATATGCCGGATATGTTTGCTTTTATAAATATCTCTTATTGCTCGGGAACGTATTCACTCTCTTCATTTCGGCTCTTTTGCAGTTTGTGCACATACAAAAGATATGCAATAACCAGTGCCGCTCCGGTAACTATCCAGCTTACAGGATAAACGACCATGAGCGCGTCAAAGGTAGCATATTTCCTGAACACCGTATATACCCATGCTATCCTTATTCCGCAGACCCCTGCAAAAGTCAGTATAGCCGGCACAAGCGAATATCCGTATCCTCTCATTGCGCCGGACATTATTTCGATCACGGCGTTGAGAGCCTCTGCGGCAAGGATATATTTAAGACGTACAAGCCCTATTTCCGCAATTACCGGATTGTCGTTGAATATCTTTAACAGGGGAGTTCCAAAAAACAGTATTATATATGAAGCCGCTGCCGTTATACCAACGTCCATAAGCAGGCTGATCTTTGTTATCCTTTTGCAGCGGTCGAGCTTGCCCGCGCCGTAATTCTGTCCGACGAAAGTAGTGCAGCCCTGACCGAAAGCATTTACAAGATAGTATGCAAGTATCTCGATGTTGAATGCCGCCGAGGAAGCCGCCATAACTTCCGAACCAAGACTGTTCACCGCAGACTGTATGCACATATTTGAAAGTGAGAATACCATGCTTTGCAGTCCTGCCGGAAGTCCTATGCTGACTATTTTTTTGAGGACGTCTCCATGTATCTTTATTTCATGGAGATCTATTTTTATCGGATATTCCTTTCTGCACAGGATAACGAACAGCAGCGCCGAGCTTATACAGTTTGATATCACCGTTGCGAGTGCAACGCCGTCGGCGTCCATTCCGACTATGCAGACAAAGAAAAGATTGAGCAGTACGTTTGCGATCCCGGAGATGACAAGGCAGAAAAGCGGCGTTCTGGTATCGCCCTGACTGCGGAAAATTGCCGATTCAAAGTTATAAAGGAATATCACCGGCATTCCCTGAAGATATATCCTCAGATAGGCAAGGGACATGGGAAATACATTTTCCGGAACGCTCATAAGTTCAAGTATATGCGGTGCAAGCAGCTCGCCTATTATGGTGACGAATATTCCGCCGATAATTGAGAACAGCACCGACGTATGTATACATTTTGATATTGATTCGTTATCGCCTTGTCCCGTGAAGTTTGAAATTACAACGTTTGCACCTAAAGCTATGCCAATAAAGCCGTTTACAAGCAGACCTATTACGGCGCTGTTGCTTCCTACGGCAGCCATGGCGTCCTCTCCGACGAATCTTCCGACGACGGCAACGTCGGCAGCGTTGAAAAGCTGCTGTAACATTCCCGTAAGTGCAAGAGGAATGGCAAACATAAGCAGTTTTATGCCTATACCTCCGTTAAGCATATCAATGTCGGATCGTTTCATGATTATAAAGACAGCTCCTTTCAGAATATCAAGCTATCCCCAATAATTTTTCAGCATTTTCGTGAAGTATCATTTCCCGTTCTTTTTCTGTAAGGGGAATTTTATTGAACAGTTCAAGTTCATGCTTTGCAGTCCACATGGGATAATCGGTCCCGAACAGTACGTTTTCTACGCCGAAAGCGTCTATAAGCTCACGGGCGTGTTCGGGAGACATTGAATAAAGCGAGCTTGAAGTATCTACCCACAGACGGCGTCCGCCGAGTATTTTTGCGGCGTTATCCCATTCCGACCAGCCGCCGAAATGTGCGCCTATCACGTCCAGCTTCGGGAAACGGTCAAGAACGTTGGCAAGCATCTGAGGGTGGGAATATTTGTAGCGGATATCTCCGGTGTGGATAAGCAGCGGCAGACGTCCTTCAATGATCTCATAGATCTTCATTGCTTTAGGATCGTCGATAGCAAACTGCTGGAAATCAGGGTGCAGCTTTACGCCTTTAAGCCCGAGAGAAATTGCTCTTTCTATTTCCTTTTCCGGTTCTGCAAAATCGGGGTGCATTGCGGCAAATCCGATAAATTTATCGGGATATTTCCGTACACAGCCGGCTATAAAATCATTTATGCTTTCCACCTGAACGGGCACTGTAGCTACCGACTGGACTATAAATTTTGAGATCCCGGCAGCTTCTCCCTCTTTGATAAGGGATTCCGCAGTACCGTCGCAGTTCATTTTAAGCTCACTGTAGAAGCGGCCTATCCCGGCAACGGCTTTTTCTGCTATCTTATCCGGAAAAATATGCGCGTGTGCGTCGATTATCATTTATTATACAGACCTTTCATTTTATGTTGCGATGTTATTTTTGTGCTGTTCGTTTGCCGCCGTCCTTCCGCCGAGAGAATCGGCAAAAGCGGTATGCTTCCAGTTCCCTCTGAAATAGAAATACAATGCCAGCATTGCTGAAAGCGTCCAGCCTATCGGCCATGCCCAAAGGAATCCGTCAAAGCCGATCCGCGGCACTAAAATATATGACAGCAGAACTCTCAATACAAGATCGCTGAATGTTGACGACATGAACGACCGCATTGCTCCCGCGCCTTTAAGGACGCCGTCCGAAAGCAGCTTTAGCCCGAGTATGGCATAGAACGGCGACGCTGCCCTTAGGAACGAAGCTCCCGTTTTAAGTGCTTCCGCTGACAGTTCTTTGGAGAATATGCTTATCATAGCGTTCGGGAAAATAATGTAGCATATCAGGAACGGTATCAGGCATACTGCCGTGAATACTATTCCCGCCTTGAAGCCTGCCGGCACACGTTCGTGCTTTCCTGCGCCGATATTCTGCGCCGAATAGGAGCTTATGCCGTTTGAAATGCACGCCATTGCATTTACCGCAAACGTATTCAGCTTTATTGCGGAGGAATATCCTGCTATAACAGCGGAACCCATATCGTTCACAAGTCCCTGTATCATCAGGTTTCCTACGGAAACAAAGCTCTGCTGACATATTGTAGGTATAGCTATCCTGCTTATCGTTTTTAGCATATGAGGGGAGAAAAGGGGACTCCTGTGAGCGGCTTTTATGTTTTTCAGCCTGAAGAAAAGCGCTATTGCCGCAAATACCGCCGACGCGCCCTGAGCTATGAATGTTGCCCATGCCACACCGGCTACGCCCATTTCAAAAACTATTACCAGAATAAGGTCAAGCACTATATTCCCCAGTGACGAAGCTATAAGGAATATAAGCGGCGTTTTTGAATCGCCCAATGCAGTAAAAATGCCCGTGCATACGTTATAAAGAAATAGGAATATAAGTCCTCCTATGTATATCTGAAGATATATTACCGAATCGGAAAATATATCTTCTTTTGTATTAAGAGCGGTCATTATCGGCGCGCTCAGGAAAAGCCCCGCTATTGTAAGTACGGCGGAAATAACGAGAGTCGTTATTATGGAGGTCGAAACTGCCGTTTTCATCCGCACATATTCCTTAGCTCCGAAAAGCTGGGATATAACTACCGCGCAGCCGGCATTTATGCCGTTTGCTATCTGTATGAACAGCATAGTTACCGGATATGACGCTCCCACTGCCGCCAGAGCAAGTTCGCCCTCGATAGGAGTATCGCCTATAAAATTTCCTGCAATAACGCTGTCGCAGATATTGTACATCTGCTGGAATATTATGCTTATCAGCATCGGCAGGGTGAACCGCCATATCAGCGACGACGGTTTTCCTTTTGTCAGATCGGTGACCAAACGATTACATCTCCTTTAAAACACAGCTATTACTATTATAACGTTTTTGGAATAATATATCAAACATTTTTTGCACAAATTTCTGAATAATCATAGCTTTAATTTTTACAAAAAATGCACCGTTTGCGACAAAAAGCCCGGACAGCCTGCCGCGATATATCTGCAGCCTGCTGTCCGGAGGAATTATTCTTCTGTATCGTCATCATCCGCGTCATCATCAGAAGCGCCGCCGTTCCTGCACCTGCGCTTGTAGCTGAGAGGACTGATACCCACATATTTCTTGAATTTATTGTGGAAGTAATTGATATTTGTATATCCTACCATTTCCGCCACTTCATAGACCTTGTATTCGTCCATGGCAAGCAGACGCTTTGCCTCGTTTATTCTTATCCCGTCAAGGTAGTTGTTGAAGTTCTCGCCGGTATACTGGTGGAACACCTTTCCAAGGTAAGCGCTGTTGTATCCGAATATATTCGCCAGCATTTCAAGCCGAAGTTCGCTGCTGTAATTTGCCCGTATATACTGGACCACCCGTTCCATAGTGCTTTTGGTCGTTCTTCCGAAGTGAGCGTAGGAAAGCTCGCTGAGAGTTTTCTTCATAAGGGTGATTATGTCGAACAGGCTTGCCATTTCTCCGATCTTTGTTACAAGTTCATCATTGATGAACTGCTCTGTTTTTTTGTCGCCAATGCTTTTTGAAAGCCTTGACCTTATTTCCATTATGGCAGTCATGCAGGTGACTTTTATCTTTTCTGCGGTAAGGTCGCTCTTGCAAAGTTCTGCCCGGAGACGTTCTATAGAAGTTTCCAGCTTGTCTATATCGTTTATCTCGATATATGCGCATATGCGTTCGACAATGTCGTTTATCTCGTCCTGACTGCTTTCGCCGTCTGTAAGCATATCCGCCGTAAGTATGCCGTAATGAAGATACTGGAAGCGATTATTGAGCAGTGAATTTGCTTCAAGGTAGGAATCCTTTATTTTGTATATCGAATTGACGGTTTTTCCTACGGTAACGAATATTTTTCCCGAATGTTCCCTGCTGAATTTGGTAAGCATCTCAAGTACCCTCTGACGATGCCAGCCCTTGAAGATTATCACCGCAACTCCGCTGAGACCGGAAGTAACTATATCCGTGCTGTCGCCGCCGAAGCGTTTTTTGATAGTTTCCGGGAATGATGTTTTTTCCTGCTGTTCCATATCGTCCGAAAAGCTGATGACCGATACGTCGTAGGAGGAGTATACATATGAAGAAAGATCGCTTTTATTGAGTATTTCCGTATCTCCGAGCAGCAGGGCGTGAGTTATCTGTTCGTTCCTGTATTCCGTCATCTGTTTTATGGCAAGCTGATCCCGGCGCTGTTCAAGTATTTCGTCCCTGAGAGATATAAGAGCTTTTATAAGCTCGTCCTCATCTACGGGTTTAAGAATGAACTGCTTTACGCCCAGATACATAGCTTCTTTTGCGTAAGCAAAATCGGAATATCCGGAAAGTATAAGGCATTTTCCCGAATAGCCGTTTTTAACGGCGGCTTCTATCATTTGCAGACCCGTCATTCCGGGCATTTTTACATCAGCGATGACTATATCCGGATCCAGAGCCATTATCTTTGCAAATCCGTCGTCGCCGTCCTCGCCTTCGCCTATTACCTCAAGTTCAAGTTCGTCCCAGGGTATCATCATTTTAACGCCGTGGCGCACATTGGGTTCGTCATCTACAAGCAGCACACTTATCATTGTTTTTTACACCTCTTGATCCTGATTTAGTTTTGAAGAGATATTTTCGCTTATTTCGCGGTATTTTTCCGGAAGTATCTTCATTGTATTCTCGTCCACTATCCTCGGAAGGGTTATCGTTACCGTTGTTCCGTTCCCTACGGCAGTTTTTATTGAAAGACCGTATTCCTCGCCGTGGTACATCTTTATTCTTTTGTTTACATTGGTAAGACCGATGCTTTTTCCTGATGAAGTATCGTTTTCCCTGAGCTTTTCAAGCAGTTCTTCAAGTCTTTCCGGAGTTATTCCCTGACCGTTGTCTGAAACGTTTATTTCGATATTTTCTCCCTTGTATCTTACGCTTATGGATATCTTTCCGTTTGCCTTGGCGCTTTCGATACCGTGGGCAAATGCGTTTTCAACTATAGGCTGTATTATCAGCGGAAGTATTTTGTAGCTTCTGCTTACCTCGCAGTATATTGAATAGGATATCCTGTCTCCAAATCTTGCGGACTGAAGTTCAAGATAGCTCCTTGTAAATTCCAGCTCCGATTCGAGAGTTACCATGCCGTCTTTTATTTCAAGACAGCGGCGCATGAATTTTCCGAGCTTTTTTACCAGATCGGCAGTTTCCTTGTCGTTGTTGCAGTAAGCCTTCATGCGGATAGTTTCAAGAGTATTGTACAGGAAGTGAGGATTTATCTGGCTTGCAAGAGTTTTAAATTCCGCCTCTATCTGATTCAGCTTGAAGCTTTCGGAGCGTATTTTGGCTTTGTATGCGTCGTTTATCAGCTTCTGCATACTGTCTACCATTTTTTTCAGATCGACGTAAAGGTCGTATATCTCGTCGGTGCCCTTGATGTCCTCCGCAAGTTCAAAATTTCCCGAAGCTGCACTGTGCATCTGATCCTTTAGGAATTGTATCCTTCTTGAGAACATGCTTGCAAAAAGTATCGTAAGCAGCACGGAAAGCACGATACAAAGGAAAATATACATTGTATATGTGAATATGGTATTTTTTGTAGCGTCATTGAACAGGAAATTCGGCTTTATGATATAAACCTGAAAAGGGTTTCCGGTATTTTCATAATCGAAGTATGATATCACCGCGTAACCTATTTTTCTGAACGGATTTTTTTCCGTGTCAAGTATTTCGGAATCGCTTACTCCGAACGGCACGTTAAATTCATTATTGTTTATTACTGTGCCGGGGGAGTAATTTTCAAGCGTGCTGAAAAACACTATGTTATTTGACGCTGCCAATACTACTTTGGAATTTGTATCTTTTGTTATCTCTCCGAACCATTCGGGATTTACGGTAACGGTAAGCGCTCCGCAGAAAACTCCGTTTTCATCCGTTATCGGGCTGATAAGGGCAAGACGGTACTCATCATCATCTACAAGTATTATCTGCCATTTCGGGCGCACGGCGGAAGACGTTTCACGATACCAGTAAGTGTTTTTTATTTCTTCATCTACGGCTACCAGATATTCATTCTGTACAATATTGCCGCTGTCGATATAAATGCATATATTATCTATCTGAGGGTACGACTTTATATATTCGGAGACCGGCTGGTTCTGAAGGTAAAGATCGTAATATTCATCATTTTCGGCAAAGCTGCCGTTTACGATATCGTTTAAAATATTGCTTTCATAGAGTCTGTCGCTTATATTGGAGACTGTGGTTATGGTGTCCTTTAACCGGGTCTTTAGCCCGTCAGCCTCAAAAATAGCTTCATTGCCGGCATTCGTCCGCATAAGGTCTATAAGGTTATAAAGCAGGAAAACACCCGCCAGAGTAATGGGGACTATAACGGCTATACACATGAATATAAGTTTATTGCGGAATTTTGTATTGAGTATTTTCTGAATAGGATTGAACATACTTTTCCGCTCCTTACTTTAAATAAATGCGCTGTAAATATTTTATCACATAATTTAATTTATTGCAAGGTCAATATCAAAAATCCCCCGTCTGCAAGGCGGGGGAAAAGCAGCAAAAAGATCTTATGTATCACGGAAATGCTTTACTATATCGTCCATTATAGAAGCCTCTCTGGCTACCGAACGGGCTATATCCGTACTTTCCACAGACGTCTGTGAATTATGGCTTGTGATCATGGATATCTGTTCAAGCTGTTCCTTGACGGCTTCGATAGATCTTGTCTGGCGGTCGGTAAGTTCCGCGATATGTTTGGCGTGCTCGGCGCTGCTTTCGGCAGTATCCATTACTCCTGCCATTTTTTCGGCAGCCTTTTTTGCGAGCGCAGTGCCTTTTTCAACCGATTCTATTGATGTCTGTATCAGGGCAGATGTGTTCTGAACGGCTTCAGCGCTCCTGTTGGCAAGATTTCTGACTTCGTCCGCAACGACGGCAAAGCCTTTTCCTGCCGCGCCGGCTCTTGCGGCTTCAACTGCCGCGTTAAGGGCAAGGATATTTGTCTGGAAAGCTATATCTTCGATAGTTTTGATAATGCTTTCTATTTTGTGTGAAGATTCGGTTATATCGGACATTGCCGCAAGCATATTCTGCATTTCCCTGTTGCTTTCGTGAACAAGACCGGTACTTTTAAGAGCCGCTTCGGACGCTCTTTCGGATTCTGCAAGACCTCTTTCCGTTTCGGCTGATATTTCCGCAACGCTTCGTGATATATCGGCGATGGTCTGTTCCTGTTCTTCGGCGGCAGCCTTTATTTTGTCGGCTATTTCCAGCATAAGTCCGGAGGAGCTGTTTACGCGTTCGGATATTTCGGCTATATTGTTCACTACCTGCGTCTGTTGGGTCATCATTTCTTCGCTTTCGTTCATCTGCTCCCTTACTTTTACAAGAAGCCTTGCGGTCTCATCACCTGCGTCTTCGGCTTCGCTTATGTATTTAAGGCTGCAGTTCATAAGGTAAAGGATAAGAAAAGCGCCTATATTTACTCCTATCAGACCTTTCAGTATAACGTCGGTCCTTGTGCTGCCGTAGAAAAAGTCCTTGAACACCACAAGACCGAGTATTGACGGTATATCGTAAAGCACCCACTGGAGGATAACGTTCCTGCGGCTGAAATAAATTGCTGCTATAGCCATTGAAGCTACCATTAGCGGAAACATTCCGTGAAGGTCATTGTTTGCGGCAGCCGTTATAAAGATTATTATCGTCTGCATGACCGAAAGTATGACTCCGCGCGTTGTGGTGGAGGAGTTGTTCCTCATAACGGTTATCACAACTCCGGCGATTATGCCGGCAGCAAGAGTTATCATTCCGGAAAGGGCTGTGCCGGACACGATATTCATGGTTCCGAATATAGCGCATACTACAAGTACGGCAACAACATGGATAAATACCATAGTTTCGGTGGCCTGTTTTTTTGAAGAGGAATCCAGATGTGACATAATGTTCCTTCTTTCGGATGATATCGGAAAACATTCAATAGTGATATTATATCAAATTTATTTGATTTTGTCAATGGTTTTAGTTTAGTTATACAAATTTTTAAAAGCCAGACCGGTAAAAAAGATGTGCAATGCCCTGCGCATATGCGCGCTTTGAAGATTTTTCAAAAATATCATATTTTTTTCAAAAAACCCTTGACAAACGAAAAATGTGGTGTATAATATAATTAGCACTCAAAGAAAAAGAGTGCTAACACATAAAAGGTCAAAGTGCTAATACTTGTACCTGCAAAAAGGAGTGATCTGTCTGCTGGACGAAAGAAAACGAAAGATCCTTGCTGCCGTAGTTGACGCATATATCGTTACCGGAGAACCGGTAGGCTCAAAAACGATCGCTTCGCTGCCGGATATAAGAGTCTCTCCTGCTACCATAAGAAACGATATGGCGGTCCTCGAACAGCTCGGCTATCTTGAACAGCCCCACACCTCGGCAGGTAGAATACCCACATACAGCGGATACAGGCTTTATATCGACGAACTGATGAACGCAAAGGAACTCTCGGACGAGGAGAAAAAAATGCTTGACGATTGCCTCGACGTTGATGTTCCTACTGCGGACGCTCTTATCGAAAGCGCGTCAGAAGCCCTTTCGGAGCTTACCCACTGTGCGACGGTAGTAAAGAATATTTCCCCGAAATTTTCGGTAATAACAAAGGTCGAAGTGATCCCTACCGGCAAAAGGATGTATGTATTGCTGATGATAACTTCTTCCGGAAATATCCGCAATAAGGTATGTCGGCTCGAATTTGACCTTACCAATGAGCAGATGGAATTTTTCAGCCGGTATATGGCGGAAAATCTCCAGGGCGTTCCGGTCGATGAACTTTCGGAGGAAATAGTGGAGCAGCTCGTTGCGGCAATGGGCACCTATATGGTAACTCTGGCGCCGCTGCTGAAAGGCGTCTGCGAACTTGCGGAGGGCTTCAGGGATAACGAGATAAAGGTCTCCGGCGAAAAAAATCTTCTGGCAAGACGGGATATAAACAGCGGTCAGATCGTGCGGTTCCTTGAAAACAAGAACGAAGTTGTGAAAAATATGCTTGACGACAGCTTCGGCGACTTACAGGTAGTTTTCAGCGAGGACGGCGGATTTGTTATCGAAAATTCCAGCATGATCGTTTCAAAGATCAGAAAGGACGGAGAAATAGCCGGAACTCTCGGCGTTATCGGTCCTATGCGTCTGGATTATGCTAAGGTGATCCCTTATCTTGAATATCTTACCGGAAGGATCACGGAAATGATCTCCGAAGAGGATCAGGATGACGAGGACAAATGACGATATCGAAAGGAGAATCATAAAGAATGAGCGATATAGAAAAGGATATCCCCGAAACTGAGGAAGTTCCCGAAGAAGCGGAGGAAATATCCGCAGCGGAAGAGGAAGCTCCCGCAGCGGCGGAGGAAACTCCCGAAGAGGAGATCACGGAGGACGAAGTTTCCCCGGAAGCTGCACTTGAAGAAAAGATCAAGGCTCTGGAAGATGCGGCTGCGGCGGATAAGGACAGATACCTGCGGCTTCTTGCGGAGTATGATAATTTCCGTAAACGCTCGGTACAGGAAAAATTCAATGCTTCTGCGGACGCTACCGCTAAAGCGGCTCTTGAAGTCATCTCGGTGATAGACAATTTTGAACGCGCCGTTGCCGCGGAATGTTCCGACGAGAATTACAAAAAGGGCGTTGAAATGATCTACGATCAGTTTGCCGGAGTGATAAAAAAACTGGGAGTAGAGGAAATAGACGCTCTCGGAAAGCCGTTCGACCCAAATCTTCACAATGCGGTAACTCAGGTAGAGGACGAAAATTTCGGAGAAAATACCGTTTCTCAGGTATATCAGAAAGGCTATAAACTGGGAGATAAAGTTATCCGCCATGCTATGGTGGTCGTTGCAAATCCGTAAATAAGCTGAAAATGCTTTATAATTGCAAAATCAAAATAATAAATATTAGAATGAGGGAATTTTGATAAAACGATCTTTAATGTTTTATCTGTTTCCCGGGAAAGGATCGATCTATATGTCAAAAATTATCGGTATTGACCTTGGTACTACAAATTCATGCGTTGCGGTAATGGAGGGCGGAAGCGCCACAGTCATCCCTAACGCAGAGGGCGGAAGAACTACTCCGTCCGTTGTGGGCTTTACAAAAGCGGGCGAACGTCTTGTTGGTCAGGTCGCCAAGAACCAGGCTGTAACAAACGCGGGCAGGACCATTGCTTCCATAAAGAGGCACATGGGTTCCGACTATAAGGTGGATATAGACGGAAAGAAGTATACTCCTCAGGAAATTTCTGCAATGATACTCCAGAAGCTGAAATCCGACGCGGAGGCATTCCTCCACGACACCGTTACGGAAGCCGTTATCACCGTTCCCGCTTATTTTACCGACGCTCAGAGACAGGCTACAAAAGATGCCGGTCAGATCGCAGGTCTTAACGTAAAGCGTATCATCAATGAACCTACCGCAGCGGCTCTTTCTTACGGTATCGACAAGGAAGAGGATCAGACTATCATGGTCTACGACCTCGGCGGCGGTACTTTCGACGTATCCATAATCGAAATGGGCGACGGCGTTACGGAGGTTCTCGCAACTGCCGGAAACAACCACCTCGGCGGTGATGATTTCGACCAGAGGATCATCAACTGGATGATAGACGAATTTAAGAAATCGGACGGAATGGATCTTTCCGGCGACAAGCTCGCTATGCAGAGACTGAAAGACGAAGCCGAAAAAGCTAAGATAACCCTTTCAGCAACACCGTCGGCAACCATTTCCATTCCTTACATCACTGCGGACGCAAACGGTCCTAAGCACCTGAACATGACCCTTACACAGGCTAAGTTCAACGAGCTTACTTCCGACCTTGTACAGTCCACTATGGGACCTGTAAAGCAGGCGCTTTCAGACGCCGGACTCAAGCCCTCCGACATAAAGAAAGTGCTGATGGTAGGCGGTTCTTCAAGGATCCCTGCCGTTCAGGACGCCGTAAAGGGCTTTATGAACATGGATCCGTTCAAGGGCATCAACCCGGATGAATGTGTTGCTCTCGGCGCTGCATATCAGGGCGGTATCCTTTCGGGTGATGTTGACAAGGAAAATGCCGTCCTTCTGCTTGACGTTACTCCGCTTTCTCTCGGTATCGAAACAGCTGGCGGCGTGTGCACAAGAATGATCGAAAGAAATACCACGATCCCTACAAAGAAATCACAGGTATTCTCAACATATGCTGACAATCAGACTGCTGTTGATATCAACGTTCTTCAGGGCGAGCGTGAATTTGCAAAGGATAACAAACAGCTCGGAATATTCCGTCTGGACGGTATCGCTCCGGCTCCCAGAGGTATCCCTCAGATCGAAGTTACATTCGATATCGACGCAAACGGTATCGTAAATGTTTCCGCAAAGGATCTTGGCACCGGCAAGGAGCAGAAGATATCCATTACCGCTTCAACAAATATGTCCAAGGACGATATCCAGAAAGCCGTTGACGAAGCTGCAAGATATGCAGAGGAAGACAAGAAGCGCAAGGAAGCCGTTGACGCAAAGAATGCGGGCGAAAATATGGTATTCCAGTGCGAAAAGGCTCTTAAAGAATTTGGCGACAAGGTATCCGAGTCCGAAAAGGCTGATATACAGTCCAAGATAGACGCCCTCAAGGCTGCAAACGCGACCGATAATACGGAAGATATCAAGGCTAAGACAGAGGAACTCCAGAAGGCGTTCTATGAAGTTTCCAGCAAGATATATCAGGCTGCCGGAGCAGCTGCTCAGCAGGACGGCGCTGCTTCCGCAGGAACCGATAATAACGGTTCTTCGGGAGATAACGGCGATGGATTTGTTGACGCGGATTTCACCGAAAACAACTAAAATGTTTTCATAACAGATACGGCACAGGGCAGAAAATTTTCTGCCCGTATGCTGTTTAATGATAAGATCTGATAACTTGGTATAATGCCGGAAACATATTCAATTACTTAATGCGCACACTTAAAAGCAACGTTTTTAAATCGGCAGGCGCGGCGAAAGGAAGTCCGATATGGCAGAGAAAAGAGATTATTATGAAGTTCTGGGACTGAGCAAGGGTGCGTCCGAGGAAGAACTCAAACAGGCTTTCAGAAAGCTGTCAAGGAAATACCACCCCGATTTTAACCCCGGAGACAAAGAGGCGGAAGAAAAATTCAAAGAAGTAAACGAAGCCTATGAAGTTCTTTCCGACCCGGATAAAAAAGCACGTTATGACCAGTTCGGACACGCCGGAGTAGATCCGTCATACGGCGGAGGAGGATACGGCGGAGGATTCAGCGGCGGCTTCGGAGATATGGGAGATATAAGCGACATATTCTCAAGCGTTTTCGGCAGCTTCGGAGGTATGGGAGGTTCAAGGAGCAATCCTAACGCTCCCAGACGCGGACAGGATATCCAGACAAATGTAAATATCAGCTTTATGGAAGCGTGCTTCGGCAAAAAGGCAGATCTGAACATAAATCGTATGGAGAAATGTCCCGATTGCGGAGGCTCAGGCGCTGAACCGGGCTCGCAGCCTGAGACCTGTCCGGATTGTTATGGAACGGGTCAGGTCAAGGTAACGCAGAGAACGCCGTTTGGTACTATATCCTCCCAAAAGGCTTGTACACGCTGCGGAGGCAAGGGAAAGATCATCAAGACCCCATGCCGCAAATGCCGCGGAAACGGCAGGGTATCCGTATCCAAGAGTATTACGGTAGATATACCGGCAGGTATAGATGATGAGCAGACGATCCGCGTTTCCGGTCAGGGACACAGCGGCATAAACGGCGGTCCGGCAGGAGATCTTCATGTTACCGTTACGGTACGTCCGGACGCTATTTTTGAGCGTGACGGTTATGATGTCCATACCGAAATGCCGATAACCTTTGTTCAGGCGGCTCTTGGCGCGGAAGTTACCGTTCCTACTATCGACGGCACCGTAAAATATACCATTCCTGAGGGAACTCAGCCGGGAACGATATTCCGATTCAAGGGAAAAGGAATAAAAATGCTTAACCGCAACGACCGGGGCAATCAGTTCGTTCATGTTACCATAGAAGTCCCGAGCGACCTTACAAAAAAGCAGAAAGACCTTCTGCGAGAATTTGACGGTTCTCTTGATGACAAAAAGAATTATAAAAAGCGCAATAACTTTTTTGACAAGATAAAACAAGCGTTTGAAAAATAAATGAATCCACCGGCTAAGCCGGTGGATTTTTTGCAGCTATCCCGTACGGAAAAGACGGGATAGCTGTTTTTAGCATGGATATGTAAAAGGTCGATCTATCATTGCGTTAAAATTTGCTTAATATCAACTCCTTATGGTCATAAAACCTGAAATAAAAATCGCCTGAGATCCAAGATCCCGGGCGATCTACTGTTAAAAACAAATACAAACTGCCATGCCGCCGGCTTGCCAAAATATCACTTATCATCCCGGGCATGGACCTTTTTCTTAGACGCGGCTTTTATACTGTTGTTTTTCTTCCTGAGGAGTTCTATTGTATTTTCAAGAAGCCTTATATCTTCATCTGTAAGATCGGCAACGTCAATGACTTGCTTTTTATCTTCTATTCCCAGAAGATAATCAGCGGAAACGTGCAGCGTTTTTGATATTTTCACAAGTATTTCCGGCGAAGGGCATCGCAGCGACTGTTCATAGTAGCTTACTGCGGCTTTAGAAACCCAAAGTCTGTCTGCAAGTTCCTGCTGTGTAAGCCCTGCACGCTTACGAAGTTCTTTTAATGTATTTCCAAAGTCAACCATATTTGTCCCTCCGATTTAGTATAAGTTTACCAAATTATTATATGACATTTTTTAAATTTTTAGTACAAAAATAGTTGACTAAACAATAAAAATATAGTATACTTTAATTGTAGCGGTCATGACACGTTATAAGACATTAAGAACACAAATTCATTTGTTTGAACTATTTGAAAAAGGAGTATTCATTTATGAAATCAAAAAAACTGTTTTTCATACCGGCAGCGGCTGTTTTATGCCTTTTAATGGTGGGGTGCGGAAGCACGGCTGTCGATCTTAACGATTATCTTGAGGTGGAATTTAACGGATATAATTCTTCCGGAACTGTTGAATATTCCGTTGACGTTGAAAGCATGATCGAGGACAATCCGAAGGCTTTTGGTCTGGACGGCGATTATTCCGATTATGACGTATCCGACATTGCATACGACATAGAAGATAAATTTTCCGTTGAACCCGACAAGGACGAACAGCTTTCCAACGGCGATACGGTCACATTCAGCTGGAAAAAAACAAAGACCGAAAGCCTTGAAAAACAATTCCCCATAAAGATCAAAGCGGCTGACAATAAAATCGAAGTTTACGATCTTGACGAGGCGGAAGAATTTGACCCATTTGAAAAAGTAAATGTTTTATTTGAGGGAACTGCTCCCGGCGGCAAGGCTAAACTTGACGCTTCGGGTGTATTGAGCGGACTCGTTTATACGATCGACGATTATGAAAAACTTAAAAACGGCGATAAAGTGACCGTTAAAATTACGGACAGCTACGGGAAAGACCCCTCCGAAATGCTTTTAAGCGAATACGGAAAGATACCCACATCTCTTGAAAAGGAATATACCGTTGAAGGGCTTACTTCCTACGCCGCAAAGCTGGACGATATCCCAAAGGAAACGCTTGAAAAAATGCGCGCCCAGACTGAAGATTCTGTAAGATCCGACTCGACCGGCTGGCATAAGTCATTCAAATTTGATAATATGGAATTTGTAGGCTATTATTTTCTTTATGCCAAAGATGGCTTTGAACCTAAGATATTCAATAGCGTGATATGCGTTTATAAAGTCAATACCACGGTCACTATTGATGATAAAGATAACAAGGACAGTTATTACACATTCGGAAAATATGACAATATAACCATTCTGCCGGACGGAGTATGCTCTGTCGATCTTAGCAGCATATGGCTCACCAATCACAGAACGGACAGCATAAAGAAAAATTATGAGTACAAAGGCTACAGCGACCTTGACAGTATGTTCAACGATGTTATTACATCGGCAAGCAGCGATCATACATATGAATCCACGATCAAATAACATTGAAAGGCAGGACGTTTGTCCTGCCTTTTTGTCAGATATGATCTGTTTTCCGATAGCCGTAATTTTTGGCTAAGTCATAACAAGAAGTTTTTATAATGCCAGCAGCGGCTGAAGCTGTTTCCCGTCAAGTGCTGCTGATACAGCGTCGGGTATCTTCCCGAAATCAGCCACAAGAGAACGGGGCTTTGCGTTGGTATCGTCCTGCGCAAAAGGAACAAGATAAATATTCCTGTAATTCAGCAGCGCACCTATATTTTTTGCCGAACCGGAAAGCCCGTCGTTTGTAGACGGAGCGATCACTATCGGCGAACCGTTTCGCAGGTGGGATTTAGCCGCCATTGTCACGGGAGTATCAATTATGCCCGTTGCAAGTTTTGCAAGAGTATTTCCGGTGCATGGAGCGATAACTATCATATCAAACATTTTCTTCGGACCTATCGGCTCGGCGCCCTCAATAGTCTTTATAACGGCTTTGCCTGTTGTACGTTCAAGAAAATCTATATGTTCTTTCGCTTTTCCGAACCTTGTGTCCATAGATGCGGCATTGAACGACATTATTGCCGTTACGTCAGCGCCTTGGCATATAAGCTGTTCCAATTGTTCAAATGCTTTTTTAAAGGTGCAGAACGATCCGCATACCGCAAAACCTATCTTTTTGCCATTAATGTCCGCCATGGTCCTCACTCCTTTCGGAAAGAATGTTGCCGATAGTGTCTGCAATGACCTTTCCCGACGTTATCGGAGCAACTTTTCCCGGCAGGGAAAGCAGCCATATCGTTCTTATGCCGAGCATTCCGGCAGTTTTTATGTCAACGCCGCCGGGTTTTGAAGCAAGGTCGATAACAAGGCAGTTCCTGCCTGTCTTTTTAAGTCTGTTTTCATCAAGTATGACCGCAGGCACGGTATTGAATATCACATCAAATTCTCCGAGGATATCGTCCATTCCGTAAATATTCACGCTTCGGCAGCCGTATACCCTTGCCCATGCAAGATCCGAACATTTTCGTGCCGCGACCGTGATATCGGTATGAAATCCTGACAGAACGTCTATCAGGACTTTTGCTATTCTTCCTGCGCCGAGTATAAGTATTTTTCTTCCCGAAAGAGTGGTCGCCAGTTCTTCCATTGCTACCTGTACCGCACCCTCGGCTGTGGCTACGGCGTTAAGAACGGCAAATTCTTCACGTTTGGCGTAATCGGCAACGGCAATGTTCCTTTTTTCAAATATCTCTCTTACTTCCGGAGAAATAAGTCCCCCGAAAACTATCCCGTCCTCTTTTATGATATGTGTAAGACTTTCCAGCGAAACGCTTCTGCCGGAAAATGGCGTATTGACCGTAACACCGTCGGAGGATACAGGCAGCGGAAGAACTATGCAGTCTGCCCGTTCCGGTGCGGAAACTATGCTGTCGGCTGTTTGTACCTTTTCGGACATGGCAGCAGTTCTGTCAAACCCGACGGCAAATACCCTGTTGTTTTCCGCCAGAACGTCTGCCAATGCGGCGAACCGCAGATCTCCGCCGACAATAAAAAAAGTTTTGTTCATATAAAAGCGTCCTTTCCTAATAAGTGCATTTATTGTATTCCGTAGCAACACGGTATTCCGTGTTTTAAACCGCTGCCGTTCCGGGCTGACATTTATACTGTTCTCCGGCAGATGCGCCGGAAAAAGACGTAAATACTAAATTCCGCCGCAGCAATGCCAGGATCAGTATTACAGCAGCGCGGTTTCAGGAAAGGATCGGTATCACCCGTCCATACATCATAGTATGTTTTTGCAGGGTGAATTGTGAATATCGGGCATGCACTCTGTTTAGTGTTGAGAGTTAAGATAAATGATAATTTACGGGGAAGCTC
>CANQZR010000036.1 GCA_947628405.1 uncultured Clostridia bacterium | reverse complement strand
GGGTGTGAATAAAACGACGCAAGCGTCGTCTAAGCCGTCTTGCGGCTTCAAGAGGGGGCTGCCCTGCGATAGAGGGCGCCCCCTTGGCACTAAAGATTACTATAGTTTATGTCTTGCCAAACAGCCCAGTGAGCTGTTTGGCAACATATATAAATAAATTTTGCTTTGTCCAAAACAGTCCACCGGACTGTTTTGGAAATTCTGAATTTTGCGCTCCGCGCAAAATTTCATTCACTCTATAGTGTTCAATTTGTCCTCAAACATTTCCACTATCAGATTATTGGAAAATTCATCTATAAAACTTTCCCCGATAGAAATATCCGTCTGCTCACCGGAAGCCATATTCTTTAGCTTCGCTCTTCCCGTTTCAAGTTCATTGTCACCGAGAACAATAGTAAATGTCGCCCCGATCTTGTTTGCATACTTCATCTGCGGCTTCAGTCCCCGTCCCATTACGTCCGATTCTACAAAATATCCCTCAGCACGAAGCTGATTTGTAAGGACAGCCGCCTTTCTCTGCGCCGCTTCTCCCATTGAAGCTATATACAGATCGCATTTCTTAGCCGGAACAAACTCCGAACCGGCATTCTCCATGGTCATTAAGATCCTCTCAATCCCCATTGCAAACCCAAGAGCAGGAAGCGGAGCGCCGCCAAGCTCTTCAACAAGACCGTCATATCTTCCGCCGCCGCATACCGTTCCCTGTGCGCCTATATCCTTTGTGATAAATTCAAAAACAGTCTTTGTATAATAATCCAGACCGCGGACTATTTTAGGATCGATGCTGAACGAGATCCCCATATCGGCAAGAGATCTTTTCAGTTTTTCAAAATGCGCGGAACATTCATCACAAAGATAATCAAGAATTACGGGAGCGTCCTTTGCGATACCCTGACAAATGGGACTTTTGCAGTCAAGTATACGCATGGGATTCCTTTCAAGACGATCCAGACAGGTCGGGCAAAGCTCGTCCCTGCGCTTTTCAAAATACTCTTTAAGAGCCTTGTGATACCCGGCGCGGCACTTGGGACAGCCTATTGAATTTATAAAAAGCTCTACATTCGTAAGTCCGAGCCTGTCCAACAACGATTTTGCAAGAGCTATCACTTCCGCGTCTGCGGAAGCGTCAGGACTGCCGTACATTTCCGCACCGAACTGGTGAAATTCCCTCAAACGTCCCGCCTGCGGCTTTTCATGACGAAAACAGGATATAATATAGTAAACTTTCTGTGGGAGCGCTTCGTTGAGAAGTCCGTTTTCAATTGCCGCTCTTGCCGCTCCGGCAGTTCCCTCGGGACGCAGGGTAAAATCTTCCGGATCTTTGCCGTTGTCGCGGCTTTTGGCGGTCACAGTGTACATTTCTTTCTGTACAACGTCTGTTGTATCACCTACGCTTCTTTTAAAAAGCATGGTATTTTCAAATGTAGGGAAACGTATCTCCTTAAATCCGAAACACTCGGCTGTTTCAGCGGCGCAGCGTTCCACCGTCTGCCACTTGTTTACTTCCGCAGGAAGTACGTCCTTTGTTCCGTATGGTCTGTTTGTAATGACCGGCATAAAAATTCTCCTTTATCATGAAATCAAAAAGCCGCCCCGCAAGGGACGGCTGAAAACCGTGGTACCACCCAATTTCATCCGCATATCATGCGGACCTCATTGTTCCTTAACGCGGAAAACGTCCATATTTTTTTTCGATAAGAAAATTTACACATGGAAGCTCACGGGCGTGGTTCGCATAGTTCCGCACAGACGCTTTCAGCATAAACGTTGCAAAACGTTGATCGTCCTCTCTTTGGAGCGGAAAAAAATGTTACTCTTCCGATCGCAGCTTTTAACAGCTTATGGGATAATGATAACTTAAAATTCCCGTTTTGTCAAGGGGTTTTCCTAAATTTTTCAGTTTCTCGGTCTGCTTCTGATCTGTTTTCGTCCGGCTTTATCCTCATACATAAGGTCATCTGATATTTTTATCAGTTCATCAACAGCCGACGTATCATACACACGGCAGGTTATTCCTATGCTTGCCGCAACTTTATAAGGCTTATCCGCTTTGCGGTTGTGATCGTCGATATAGTCGTTGAATCTTTTCTTGAAATTTTCGGAATATCCCTCTATCTCCTCCGAAAGCACACCGGCTACTACAAATTCGTCTCCGCCGAACCGGGCGCATATCTCTCCGTAAACGGCAGCGTGGACAAGAGCCGCCGCAACGGTCTTTATGGCATTGTCACCCTCGGAATGTCCGAAATTGTCATTGATATATTTTAGACCGTCAAGATCCGCTGAAACTACCGCAGCCATTTTTCTTCCCTCGCCGGCTGCTTTTTCAAATTCGGGGATAACGAGCTGATAGAAACCCCGTCTGTTGTAAAGCCCCGTCATAGGATCCTGTATATAAAGGCGCTCCATAGCATTGTACATCCTTACATTGCCGAAGCCGTTGCCGAATGTTTCCGAGACTTGCTGTATACGTTCGTAAGCAACAATATTTATATCCACATTAAGGCAGATATATCCCAGCGGTATGTTAAGATAATGCAGCGACGAAAAAATTACCGGTTTATCCATATCGAGATATTTTTCAGATCCGGGTACTATATCTTTTCTTTTAAAGATCTCAATATCGCGGCTCGGTTCGTATGAATCATGGAAACGTCCGCGGTAGACCATTATCATCTCATCTGTAAAGGGTTCGCCCGGCTCACATTCCGTATCGGCTGACATTTCCGAATCAAGAGCGTCAATATTAAGGCAGCAGAAGGAATCATTGAACATTTCCTTGCCCTCAAGCCCCTCATGTATAAGCTCCGGCTTTTTTACCGTGCTGATATATGACATAAGATCGTTCATGTCGCTTATGCGCTGCTGGTAGCCGTCAAGCCGGTCATGCATCTCTCTTATCATCAGCATCGAATCGTTGGGCTTTTTCTTTACACAGCCGCAGGACTGTGACTTTACCATTTCAAAGTTTATAAGTATTTCGTCAGTGATCTTTCCGCCGTTACCTATGGCTTCAAATGTGTCGATCATGCGTCTGCACATTTCGGTACAGCCGCTGCGGCAGGTAGTGAGCCGCGGATTGTGGTATTCTTCGTCCTCTATGCCGTCAAAGCCCGATATAAGTATATCTTCCGGGACGGAATATCCCTTATCCGCCAGCATGGCGCAGGCTGTTATAGCCATTACATCATTGCTGCATATTATTGCTTCCGGCAGCTCCTTTCCGTCGGCAAGGAATTTCTTCATTACCTCTCTTGTGGGATAATCCCAGAAGTCGCCGTAGCCCACGCGTTCCGGATCGTAAGGTATCCCCTGTTCCGCAAGAACTTTTTTATATATGTCCAGACGTTCTTCCGAAAAGCTGTTGCCCTTTATACCGGCAATAAAATTCACCTTTGTGAGATGATGATCCACAATAATATGTCTTACTATCTTTTCAAAGCAGTCGCCGTAATCATAGTGAGCGTTTATACAGCCTTCTACCGGACGCTCGACAGCAATTGCCGGTATACCGTGCTTTGCCGCCTCATGAGCTATCTTATCGGCTATATTCTTGTCTTTAAGCAGTTCGCTGAAAATGATTATACCGTCTATGATATCATAATCTATCAGGCTGAAAATATAATTTTCTCCCTTATCGTTGCGGCTGTTTCCGTACAGTGCCGTACAGGTCTGATATACAAAAAGAGTATACCCTTTTTGTACGGCATATTCGTTCAGCGCGCTTATATACCTGAATGATATTCTTTCATATGCTTTTGGCAAGCATACTGCAATTATTTTTCTGCCTCTGAACATTTTGCACACGATACCCTGTTAAGGGTATATCTCCTTTCGCATAGTTAAAGACTATCATCTCACCATTATACGGATATCAGAATCAGAAGTGTCCGCCGTGTCCGCCGTGGCTGCTTCCGCTGCTGCTGCTATGAGTAGTGCTGCCGCCGGAACGGTGCCCCGAGCTTCCGGAAGAACTGCTTACCTTTGTCCTTGTAACAGTATTGTACAGGAACTTATCCGTGCTTCCGGTGACCCGGAAGCTTCCCTGACGTATGTAGCTTGCCGCCTGAGTCTGCATATTTACGCTTTTAAGCTGCGATTTCATAAGGGCGCAAACAGTAGCTGCAATTATCAGCCCTGCTGCAAGAGAGATCATAAAGTACAGACCGTAATGTGCTCTTTTGTATGTTTTTCTGTATATATTATCATAGGGCTCGCCGTTTGATTCATAATAATCTATCAGCTCGTCCGATCCATCGGCAAAACTCCTGAACGCAGCGGCGTAATCCCCACTGCTAAGGAATGATACAAAACCGCTGTCAAGATGTTCAAGACCATAGTCTGTAAAGACCGTTATGCCGTCTCCGCAGGTAGACATATGGTAAGCGCGTTCCTGCATATCTATCGCAAGGATAATGCCGCTGTTCATGCTGCCGTAACCGTAGCCGTTGTAGTCGTAATAATCGTCCGCAAAGGCTTCGATACTTCCGTTTGTACCGTATGTGGTAACGACGGCTATATCGTATTTCCTGCTGTGCTTTTCTATGATATCAAGTATCATATCTTCAAGGTCGGCTTCCTCGCTGTCCGTAAGGATATCCGCATTATCGACCACCTTATCGGAATTTTCCGCGTATGCCGTCATGCCGTTTACCGTCAGCAGCATCACCGCAGCCGAAATGAATGAAAGTACCTTTTTAATAATATTCATAAGATACCTCCGGCAAAAAATGCCATTATTGCAAAAGCCAGTGCTGTGACAGCAGCCGTTACACCTGCAAACAATAATCCTGTGCGCTTAGGATCCGCGGGAAGATCTCCCACGAATTTGCCCGTCTGACCGTTCATTGCAAAACGGTATATCTGACCCCTGTAATTAGTGCTGAGCACCCACACAGGCATGAGGGCATAAAGCGCCTGACCGCGTTTAAGACGTATATTTGCCGATTCCTGTACCACCGAAGAATAACCGCTGACCGTTCTGCGGAACTCGTTTTCCGTGCTTTTATGTATACGGGCGTTTACCGTAGGAGCGCACTGCTCGCTTTCAACATCATATTTATCCGCAAGATATCCTGCGATATATGCCGGCGCGAAATCCTTGCAGCCGCTGTAATTATATGGCTCTACCGATTGTGAAAAATCATCCGGCATTTTTGTTGAACCGTCGGCAGGGACTTTATCAAAGCTGATCTCTCCGTCACGGGTAACATGATAATATGACGTTTGGGTATAAATGTAATTTCCCGACGTCCAGCTGACTGACTTTGAAGCCTTGTACCGGATATGAGCCTCGGCGTCACAGTCAAAAAGCCAGAACGGCACATAAACGCCTTTTATCTCCTCTATCCTGTTTTCCGAAGAAAAACTTTTAGGCAGCAGGAATTTGCCCTTGAGATGTTTCCGCAAAGCCTCCTCGGCGGACCTTTTATCTATTGCGAAAGGTATGATAAGATCGGGCTTCAGACCGCCTGTAAACTGCCCCGTCATTATTACCGGACTATCACAGTACGGACAGAACGAAGCGGAAGTAGTCTCGTCGGCGATCACCTGACCTCCGCAGCTCTGGCAGGTATATACTTTCATTCCCTGATGTTCGTCCTCGGTCCATTCAGCGCCGCTGACGTTCCAGTTGATATCGTCGCCTTTATCGTTCATACGGTCGTTGTTGTATTCGTCAAGAGCGTTTATGTCAAATTCCGTATCGCAGTAAGGACATTTAAGATTTTGTCCGGCGCTGTTAAATTCAACTGCTCCGCCGCAGTTGGGACATTTATATTCGATCAGAGCGTCCATAGCATCTATCCTTTCAGATATTCAGAAAATACGGGATATTTATTTTTTATCGCTGTCGTTAAAAACATCTCCGCATTCCGGACAGAATTTAGGAGGATTTTTAGGATCTTCCGGTTCCCAACCGCATTTATCGCACTTATAAACAGGTTCGCCGGCAGGCTTGGGGCTTCCGCATTCGGAGCAGAATTTTCCCTTGTTCACCGCACCGCAGGAACAGGTCCAGCCCTCTGCTGACGGCTTTGGCTTGCCGCACTCGGAGCAGAATTTTGCGGTATTTACCGTGCCGCAGGAACAGGTCCAGCTATCGGCGCTGTTTCTTGTCTGCTGAGAATTATTATTGTTGTTCTGCGCAGCCATTCCGTAAAGAGCCTGTGCATTAAGTCCTCCCGCCTGCTGAGCCATTCCCATGCCGATAAAACCGGTCATAGCTCCGGCACTGTTGGAAGCTGCGGCTTTCATAGCTTCTCCCTGTGCGCCGACTATAGAAGCCGCCGCCATTGAAGGATCGCGCATTACAGCCGTTCTCTGTAGATCCTTTATCATCTGTTCATCTTCGGGAGAGCAGGTAACGGAATTTATGCCAAAGGAATCTATCTTTATTCCTCTTGATTTTACCCATTTATTGGAAAGCACTTCGTTGAGAGCGTCGGCTATCTCCTGTGTATGTGCCGGAAGAGCGCTGTATCTTACGCCCATGTCCGAGATCTTTGCAAAAGCCGGCTGGAGAGCCGTCATAAGCTCGGTTTTAAGGGTGCTGTCTATTTCGCTCCTGCGATATTCATAGCTTATGTTTCCGCATACATTTGTATAAAAAAGCAGGGGATCCACTATCCTGTAGGAATATTCGCCGTTGCACATTATGGAAACATCTATATCCAGACCGATCTTCATGTCTACTACCCTGAACGGTATGTGTTTAGGCGTGCCGTACTTATTTCCCATTATAGCCTTTGTGTTGATGTAATAAACTCTGGTGTCAACAGCGGCATTTCCGCCGTGAGCTATTCTTGAGCCTATGCTTTTGAATGTATCAACGATACTTGTACCGAGTTCCCCGGAAAATATTGTAGGTTCGCCTGAGATATTGAAAGTATACTCGCCGGGTTCTGCACTGACGTCAAGTATCTTTCCGTTTTCTACTATTATCATGCACTGACCGTCGGCAACGGCGATCCCGGAGCCCTGAGAAATAATGTTGTCTCCTCCTTTGTTGCCGGCGAACTTGTTCTGTCCCTTTCTGACAAGGACGTCGCTCGGAAGAGCATCACAGTAAAAATATTCTTTCCACTGATCAGAAAGCGTATTTTTAACGGCATTTACAGCGGCTTTGATAAGACCCATATGTAACATCTCCTTATAGATAAAGGGGGATACCCCTCATAAAATATTAATAATATTATACATCATTGCATAAATAATTTCAATAGTTTTAACAAAAAAATATCGGGAAAACCTCTGCTTTCCCGATATTTCTTCATATGCCGAGTATGCTGTCTATCCTTGACTTGTCAAAACCGATCACCACGTCGCCGCTGTCAAAGACCGATACAGGTATCCCCGTCTGACCGGACACCTCTACCAGCTTGTCGTAATTTTCCCTTGATTCGTCAACGTCAACAACGTCATAACGTATTTTTTTGCTGTCGAGATATGCTTTCAGCTTTGTGCAGTATCCGCAGCTGTCGGAAGAAAATATTTTTATCATTTTACCGCTCCTTTTTGTTTTTATTCCCGAAATATATTTTTCAGCGCTCAATGCGGCGGCAGCACCGTCCGAAACAGCGTTAACTATCTGCCTGAAATGCTTTTTCCGCACATCTCCCGCCGCAAAAACTCCACTGATGTTAGTTTTCATATCCTCGTCGGTGATAATATATCCGTATTCGTCAAGTTTTATGCTGTTCACGAAAAGTTCCGTGCCCGGCTCGCTGCCGATACACACAAATACCGCCGATAATGGTATATCATAGCTTTTTTCGTCCTCTGCGGAAATATCCCTGACTTCCGCACATTCAAGAAAATCTTCTCCTTTAAGATCTGTAAGATCCGTATTGTAAAGGATCTCGATATTAGAGGTGTTTTCCATTTTTTCAACAAGATATCTCTCGGCATGGAAATAATCTTTTCTTCGGATAACGAATACCTTTTCCGCTATCCCGGAAAGATACAGCGCCTCCTCGGCTGCCGCGCTGCCGCCTCCGACAACGCCGACCGTTCTGCCTTTGTAAGCGTGCCCGTCGCACAGGGCACAGTAATGCACACCCTTTCCTTCAAATTTTGCTGCACTTTCCAGCGGAAGTTTTTTAGGCGACGCTCCCGAAGCTATTATCACCGTTTCCGGCTCGTAAATATGGTTTTCGGTAAATATCCTTTTCACGCCGTCCGAAAGCTCCGTCCGCAGGATAGGATCAAATTCATCTATCTCCGTTCCGAGTGAATAAAGATGTCTGCGGAACCGTCCGGCAAGTTCAGTACCGCTGATACTTTCAAATCCGGGGTAATTTTCCACCACGCTGCTCCGGGATATCTGACCTCCCGGCACAGCATTCTCCGATATCACCGCCGAAAGCCCTGCGCGGATTGCATATATAGCCGCCGTTATGCCTGCCGGTCCCGCTCCTATTATAAAAACATCAGGTCTTAAAATTTGTTTTTCCATGATAATATTATACGCAGTATGCCGCAAAAAATTTATTGTTTTTTTCGGCTCAGGCTGATCTTGGTCAAAGAAAAATGTAAATATTTTGTAAAATTAATCGAAAAAGCGTTGATATTCAGCAATACTTCATGTATAATTATGAGCAAAGTAATATTTTTTTACTTTAAATTAATTGTGAGGTGTTATTATGGAACAGCGTTTACTGAAAACTATCATTTCCGATGCCGAAAAGAAGAAGTACATCAAAGAACTCAGAGCAGACCTTCCATTTCTCAGAATGAAAGCAGGCGTTTCACAGGACGATCTTGCAAGCATTATCGGCGTTTCACGCCAGACATACGGAGCTATCGAACGCAGTGACAGACCTATGGGCTGGAATACTTATCTTTCGCTCATCTTCTATTTTGACAACAAGTCCGAAACACGCGATCTTATAAGAGGAAGCGACGCTTTCCCCCATAAATTTGTTGCAGGCATCAATTCAGAAGATACAGCTACAGACGAAATGATGCTCAAGCTGTCGGAAAATTATCCCGACGTATTCGATAAGCTGGACGAAAACGCCAGAACTACAATAAAAACACTTATCATGATAGAATATGCGCGCTGCACCAACCAGACGGGCGAATCCGTAGTAAAATCATTCGACGGAATGAATTTTATGAAAAAGCCTTCACGCAGCGAAAAGGTAGACGGCGCTATTAAAAAGATGAGAGGCCGCAAGATCGGAAGATGATCCGAACGCCGGAAGGGATATGTCCAACTGACGGACATGAACATAAAATATGGCAAAAAATACAGGCAATGCCAAAGCAAAAGAATTTCTGCGGAAATACCGTCCCACGGAAATATCTTACGAAGTGCTTAAAGATATTCTTGAAAAATCGGGATATATCGTTGCGGAATTTGGCAGCAGCGAAGATTCGGACACTATCATCAGCGAACTGAAACTCAGGAATTATGCCGACAACTCACGCGGATTTACCTATGCTGACAGCAATTACCGCATAGTATTCGTGAACGAGGATCTTTCCGAAGAGGAAAAACGGATAGTTCTTGCGCATGAGACGGGGCATATATTCTGCGGTCATCTTGGAACAGCCGCCGTAATAGGCAGGGACGTTACCGAAGAATATGAAGCCAATGAATTTGTTCACCGGCTGCTCAATCCCACTTTGTCTGAACGGTCAGGACGTTTTATACGAAAGCACAGGATAATGACGCTGTTATGCGTTACACTGACTGTACTTGCCGTGATAATAGCAGTCACAGCCGTTAATGGAGTTCTTGAGCGCAGATATTACGGTGAATATTACGTCACCGAATCCGGGACAAAATATCACACCGAAGATTGCTATATAATCAAAGATAAAACCAATACCCGGCGTCTTACAAACAAGGATATGCAGGAAAACAGATACGAACCCTGCGAAATATGCATAAAATAATTTAATTTATCTGCCTTTTTAAAAATGTGTTGACCACATAAAACACAATACGCAAAATAAAACAACAGCTGGCTTCGCGATCTAAGCGGAGTCAGCTTTTTAATTAAATTTAGTTTTTAAAATAAAGCATTACTTTTAAAATATCCGAAATTTATCTATTTCCATACATTTTCATATAGTAATTCTGATATTCCCCTGAAATAATATCTTCCCACCAGTCCTTGTTTTCAAGATACCATTTAATAGTTAATTTGATACCGTCTGCAAATTTTGTTTCGGGAAGCCAGCCAAGTTCGTTGTGAATTTTTGTGGGGTCAATTGCATAGCGCATATCGTGACCTTTTCTGTCAGCAACATAGGTTATCAGGCTTTCAGGTTTGTTAAGCTCCTTGCAGATAAGTTTTACAATGTCGATGTTTTTCATCTCATTATGTCCGCCGATATTGTAAATTTCCCCGACTTTGCCTTTGAGGATAATTAAATCAATTGCTTTGCAGTGATCCTCAACATAAAGCCAGTCGCGGACGTTTTCTCCCTTTCCGTAAACAGGCAGAGGTTTATCATTAAGTGCGTTTGCTATCATTAACGGAATAAGCTTCTCAGGAAAATGATACGGTCCGTAATTGTTTGAACATCTTGAAATTGTTACAGGAAGTCCGTATGTCCTGTGATATGCAAGAACAAGCAGGTCAGCGCTTGCTTTTGACGCAGAATAAGGAGAACTTGTATGTATAGGAGTTTCTTCGGTGAAAAACAGATCCGGTCTGTCAAGTGGAAGATCTCCGTAAACTTCATCTGTGGAAACCTGATGATAACGTGTTATTCCGAACTTTCTGCCAGCGTCCATTAGAACCTGCGTCCCCAAAATATTTGTCTGTAAAAATACTTCCGGGTTTTCAATACTGCGGTCAACATGGGATTCCGCTGCGAAATTTACAACAATATCCGGTTTTTCTTCCTCAAACAATTTGTAAACTGCTTCTCTGTCGCAGATATCTGCTTTTACAAAGCGGAAGTTTGTATTATCCATGACGCTTTTCAAGGTAGAAAGATTTCCCGCGTATGTCAATTTATCCAGACAAATTATTTTGTAATCCGGATATTTTTTCAGCATATGGAATATGAAATTCGAGCCTATAAATCCGGCGCCGCCGGTTACAATAATTTTCATATTTATTATCATGCTTGCAAAGCAAGCATACCTCCTTTCGATGTTTTGCTGCGCAAAACTCGCAGTTTGAAAAATTTATTTTTCAAACTTTTCCTTGTTGCCATTTAACAATAAATTGTAGCATCGAACATATAAACCTTCAAAAACAGCTTGATGCTTAATATAATTGTCGTTATCGTCAAAGTCATCTAACAATGACTGACCATTTCCCCCATGTTGCTTAAATAATTGCGATATATAATCTCCGGAGAAATGAATCAGCATTTTATGAGCATTACTTTTTCCGAGGCAGCCCTTATTTATAAACAACGTGTCTGAAAGAGCAGCTTCTTCTTTTAAGGAAAGGCACTTAACCCTATCGAACACTGTAGTTTCAAATACTTTTACTCTGTCTCTGTCATAAATTTTCTTAAGCTTTTTAAGTAGAAGGTAATATGCTTCGTCATTCATGTGGATCTCTTCGACAGAATCAAATGTCAAAGTACTGAACCTTATATTTACATCACTTTATCTTGTCGGTCAGATTAAAAATCCAGCAATTCTCTGCTAATATTACTTTCTGCTTTTTGAAAATCCTCCAAGAAGTCTACTTCACCCCAGAAGCGATTTTGGGTTTCAATCATGCGAACATCGTACTTTTTCATATCAAATACTTTCTGAAAAGCTCCCTCAAAATATGAAGTAAACAACTTATCCCGAAGAATACCAATAGTGCTTTCATTAAGATCATTAATAACATTCTTTTTTATTTTCGCTATGCCGATAAATTCGCCGGCTGCTGCCTCCGTGGGCATATTCTTTGTAATTTCTACTATCCTACCATTTTCCAGCCTTACCTTCATCGCTTCATCATCACAGGGCTTGGTATCGACCGGTAGGACAATATCACCATCTGATTTGAGCAACTGTTCAAAAATATGTATGTCACATATAGTGTCGGCATGGAGATATATAAAATCATCATGCAGCTGATTCATTCCCATATAATACGAACCTATTACATTGGTAAATTCATAAAACGGATTGTAGATCAAAGTAATGCCGGGGATACCATTTGTCGCTTCAATCATTTTTTTATCCTGAAATCCTGTTACAATAGTTATATCCCAAATTCCATATCTGTGAAACATTGCAATATTAATATCAAGAATTCTTTTGCCGTTAATCTTCAATAAACTCTTTGGAAGATCCTCTGTTAAACTTCCAAGTCTGCTGCCCTTACCGGCAGCCATAATAATTGCCTGCATGACCGCGTCCTCCTGTGTTTTACATAGATTCTTTATAAAGAGTTACTATAATATTTTTTACATTAGCCAACTTATCGTTCTTTAGGTTTCCGTTGACCATTTCCGCAAGCTCTTCGGCACTCGGAGCTTCCCCAAGATCTGTAATATTACGAGCAATATTCATTCTATCCAGCCATTTTCTAAAGCGATCCTCAGGCTGCCTTTTTTCGCATCCAAGCCAGTCAAGTACTTGAGTTATCCGCGTTGGATTCACTGTGTTTTCATACTTTATCCAGGCAGGATAAAGTGCAATAAGTCCCGCACCATGACTTGTCTCAGTAACAACACCAATTGGATACTGTAAGCGATGCGGCAAACAGTTTCCAATGTTTTTCACATTGTACCCCATAATATGACTTGCGAAACTCATCATCTCTCGCGCCTCTTGATCGTCGAGATTTTTAGCAAGCCTTGGCAATGCCTCTCCGACGATTTTTATTGATTTTTCAGAAAGCATTTCGGAAAACGGATCGGCTTTAACAGCACAATAACTTTCTGCTGCATGTGCAAATACATCAAACCCTGTTTCCATAGTCACTGTCAAAGGAAGTTTGAATGTATAAGTAGGATCCACTATTGCAACTGTTGGTATCACTTTCTCTCCACGAATACCGGATTTTATCTTTTTCTCACGACTTGTTATGATTGCTCCTTTACTGAGTTCAGCGCCTGTTCCTGCTGTAGTCGGAATGGCTATAATAGGCAGAGTATCGGCAGGAGGTGTTAATCCCTTGATCAAATATTCTTCAATATCAATATCGGAAACGATTCCCACTGCTGCTGCCTTAGCAGCATCTATGGCACTGCCACCACCAAAGCCAATTACAGAATTGACATAATTCTCCTTGCCAATCTTTATCGCATCTCTGATCTCGGCAACATCAGGATTGGCCGTTACCTTATCATAGTAAAATACTTCTGAATCAAGCCACGACACCAGTTTATCTACAAACCCTAATTCCTTTAGCGCACTGCCTGTAGTTATTAAAAGAGTTCTGGAACCAATAATACTTTTTTCTTTCTTGACTGCTTCTTCGACACATTTGTTGCCGAAATATGTTCTTGTATTCATCGACAGCTGATATGATTTCATATATGATCTTCCTTTACAAATTCTCTATCTGTATCTCCCTTGGACTTCTGATTTCATCAAGGATTTCTATCCGTCTGTCAAACATCGGAACCAATGATTCATATGTCTCTTTAAACAGATTATATATGACATTATATTTCTTATGATTATCCATATCGGGGTGAATAGTTGCTCTTATTTTCGAGAATTTTTTTGAAAGCTCCGAAAAGGATATTCCCTCCTGACCGTTTAACACCATCATCGCCGCGCCGGACGCAGTAGTTTCAAATTCTGATAAAACGATCACTTCTTTCCCGGTAACATCTGCCTTGATCTGTGATATTAAATTAACTCTTGCGAGACCTCCGGAAAGACGAATTGTGTTTACATCTGCGGTGGTTTCTCTTATCGCTTCCATCATTGTTCGGTCTATAAATGCGGCTGCCTCAAAAACCGCTCTCGTCATGTCTTTTCGCGTGTGTATTCTTTCAAGGCCAAAGAATGTGCCTCTTGCATGATCATTCCAAATAGGAGCCCGTTCGCCAAGAAGATAAGGCAAGAAAATAATACCTCTTGCGCCAATATCAGATTCCGCAGCTTCTTTTTCCATTACTTCATAAGGATATTCTTCTTTTGAATAATAGCATTGCTTGACCCATTCTATCAAGCCTCCGCCGAGATTGTTTGAACCTCCTATGATAGTAAATACACCTTGGCGGAACGGTGTTGAATACACACGGTTACTCGGAAGAAGCTCGTCTTTTTTACTGAGCATACGGAATACAGTAACTGTTCCACTTACATCACTTGCATCTCCCTCGCAAGATACACCGCTGCCTACAAACGAACAAATAGCATCATAGGAAGTAACAACAATTTTTGCAGTATTATTGCATCCTATTTGTCTTGCCACATCTTGTAATATCGTTCCGACACATTCTCCTGTTTTCATAACGTGCGGCAGCCTGTCCTCAGAAATTTCAAGCTCTTCAAGAAGCTGCGAGGGATACGACATCGTATTTAAGGAATAATGATACTTAACCGCATTCAATTCATCTGTAGCAACGACTCCACTAAGATGATAAAGCAAATAATCATTTGGAGATAAAAAATACTTTGTTTTTTTGAATATAGTATTCTCATTTTTTTTGATCCACAATATTTTGGGCAACATTACGCTGACAGATATAGGAAGTCCGGTGTCTTTTACTGCATCTGCTGCAAAAGCGCTATTTTTTATCTTGCTGACCTCTTTTGTTGCTCTTTTATCAGAAACCATAATAGCATTTCCAAGGGGACGACCATTTCCATCCATACATACAAGACAGGAAGCTGATGTGGTAACGGTGATATAATCCACAGTCTGAATTCTTGCATCTTGGATAGATGAACGCATTACCTCAATCGCTTTGTTCCACCATTCTTCGGGATACTGTTCAACACGAATATCATCGATTGCTGAGGTAAGCGTTCTTGATGCACTTGAAAGTTTTCTCCCGTTTTCATCAAATATTATACTCCTTATACTTTTCATGCCCATATTAAGAACTAATACGTTCATAAACCTTTTACCTCCATTATGGTTTGTTTATCGTCTTTGTCAAAGAAGTTTCATCTTTGCAGCAGATACTGACACAATCTCATCATGAATAATATTTGATGCATTGAGAGGCTGTGACCAAGAGCTGCTTGCTTTTTCTATTCCTCTTTTATATGCCATTTTCAAATCAGTTGAAATGTTAATTTTTTTTACCCTAGGAATACTAATCAATTTAGTCAAAATCTCATCTGACAGCCCACTCCCTCCATGAACAACAAACGGCTTGTCCGTTATGGATGTAGTATATTCCACAAGATCGTAATGCAAATTTGGTTCCACTTTATATTCCCCGTGAGCATTACCAAATGCGACCGCAATAAAATCAACATCTGATCTATGTAAAAATTCTGCGATATCTTCTCTTGAAGCAATAGCGTCCTGCCGAACAATTACATCATCTTCAATTCCTTTTACCTGACCAACCTCAGCTTCGACTAAAACTCCATGAGAATGAGCATATGATATAACCTCATTGGTAAAATCAATATTTTGTAGTATGGGAAGAGAAGAACCATCGGCCATAACTATGTCCCAACCGCTGTTTACCGCATGAAATATAGTTTCCTTTTCTTTACAGTGATCCAAATTGAGCCAGGCATGAATGCCTTGATTGGCGGCATATAATTTAACAAAATCTGAAAATGTGCGAGTGGGAAGAGCTTTATATATTCCCGTCGATGTCTGCAAGATTACATCACGTTGAATTGATGCCGCTGCATCGATGACCGCTCTGGCGGATTCAAAATCCCATATATTAAATGCAAAATGTTGATCGGTATTTAGCATTGAAACCTCCAAAATAAAAATGATTTTACTGTTATATATCGTAAATATATAGTCGGATTTTTGGTAAAACAAAATATGATCTACTTTTTCCAATATGCATATACTTCATGTGGGATACGTTCTTCTTTGGGAGGAAGTTTATTATAGTCTCCATATATTTGGCTCAAAAGCTTATCATATCCTGACGGAGCACAAAATTTCCTATTTTCAAACATAATTTGTATGGGAATATATTCTTCGCGTTTTACTACTCCTTTGTATACTGCTCTGTGATTGACCATACCTACATATTTTGACTTATCATATTCATATTGATCAAAAGCATGATCTATCTTTTTATGAATATCACTAATTGATATACCGCGTGTAACTGTTAATAAAATCTTTTTAAATAAAGTCTTTAGCTTAGTCTTGCCCTCGCCTTTTTCAGTCATTTTCATGCATAACAGCTGTCTCCATAAATTTAATCTTATGCACATTAAATTACGTAAAATTTTATTGTTAGGGAGTCCGTCTATCGGGAAAACATCAATATATACTCCAATTGTATAACATGGCTTAAAATATTCTTCAAAAGCTATAGTTCTGTTATCAATAACTTTTACAAAATTATAATCTGTTTTTCCATTATCATATGAAAATGTTTCATAATTCGGACTTATGTTTTTGTCTGATGTAAGACTTTTAAATTTTTCATAATCCGGTCTCGGCATTGTCACATCAATATCATCATCCCAAGGAATAAATCCTTTATGTCGTACTGCTCCCAAAAGAGTTCCATATTCCAAATAATATCTCAAATTGTTTTCTTCACAAAAATCAGCAAATGAGCATAAAATGTTGTATTCTATTTCTTTGACTGTTTCAATCGGCATTTTGTTTTCTTCAGTGTAATTATTTCTTATATCATAAGAAATGTTTGAATCCTTCATATAAATTCCTCCATTTTATTTAATATTTCTTTGATATAATTAAAGAAAAATATTCTAATAACATATGCATAAGATAATCAACAACATATATGAAGAATATTGTCTCAAAGCATTCAGCAAAACTATGTATCAAATCATATCTTACGTTTTTATATCGTTCTTAGAATAAAATTGGGTCATATAATATTGACATTTTCAACTGTCTGATATTGTCTGCCTTTGTCGATTATAATGTCACTGCCTATACGTCAAAACAAACGCCATCTGAGGGGCATTTGTATACAACATTTTACAATGTTATTCGATCAGTTGAGTAAGATAATCATCTTATGTCGAACTGATTTCAGATCTATATTTCACTAAAATCGATTCTCGCATTTGTCACTTCAGTAAGATGTTTGTCAAAAACATTTAGAATGGACGACATAATCTGAATTTAAAGATAACAACGTAAAGACAACTGTTCACTTATGCATTTCTATAAAAAGCAAAAAGTGAGTAATTGATATGAGTAGTAAGACTGCGGTCTTTTCTGATAAAATACTTTTTTCCGTAAAAATTTTCTGATTTAATCTAAAATAATAAAAAGTATAACATTTTAAAACACCAATTCAATCAATATTAAACTGACTTTGAAAGACAAGCTAAATGATGATTTATTTTGAGTGTTTTCTAATAAAATCAAAACAATTTGAGCATATGATATTTAAATTTTTGATGGTGATGAAACAAATAATTTTTGTATAAACATCTCTTAAAATTTATAAAAATCCAAAACACCAAATACTGATCATTTATTTCAATATTTCCTTAATTTCCTCAAATTTTTCAAGGGCGTGCTCGATACAAATATCCATATTGTAATATTTAAATTCTGCAAGCCGTCCGCAAAGAAATATATTTCCGTATTTTTTTGCTTCGCCAAGATATTTTTCATACATTTTACTGCTTTCTTCCGTAACTACCGGATAATAAGGAATATTTCCGATCTCAGCATTTTTGTCGTACCATAATGGATATTCCGTAGCAACAACACTGCCTTTGCAATCGCTGTCATCAAACATTATTTTGCGATATTCTGTACTTCTTGTTTTACCCTCAGCCTGTGGAAAAGATATTATTTCGGCAGGAAGAATGCTGTCTGCTTCACTGTATTCATAGCGTATATCCAAAGATCTGTATGGCAAACTTCCATACTTATAATTGAACAATTCATCAATAGGACCTGTAAAAACAAGCAGATCAAC
>CANQZR010000035.1 GCA_947628405.1 uncultured Clostridia bacterium | reverse complement strand
ATATCAAAGCATACCGCGAACTTTCCTCTGCGTTCCAGAATAAGATCGTAAAGGTCTGTCTGATCGAAAAATTTTTTGCTTGTCACTATTGGATTTCCCCTTTCATCAAATACCTGTCTCGGCTGTTCCAGCTTTGGGAAAATCCCGGAAAAGTTTCTCGTTCTGCGGAATCCCGACGGCGTAATTCCCCATAATCTTACAAACGCTCTTGTAAATGTCTCATGGGAATTATATCCGTATTTCAAAGCAATATCAAGGATTGACGCGTCCGTTCCTATAAGCTCCTTTGCCGCGGCGGTCAGTCTTCGCCTTGAAATGTAATCGCTTATCCCAATGTGAAAAACACATCGGAACATCTTTTGCATATTTGAAAGCGAATATCCGCACTTCTTAGCGCAGTCCTCCGGAGATATGTCCTCCGTAATATTTTCCTCAATGTATTCAAGAACCTGAGACAGAATTTCAAATTTATTCATTTTATCACCGTTCCGATAACGTTATCTTGATAATATAATATCATAAGTCTTGAATATTTTCTTGATGTTCTGAGGAAATATCTGCGGAAATCAAAGCATTGATTTTCGCTCGTTTTTTAATATTTGCTGCTGTAAAAAACTCCTGCCGGCTTCTGACCGGCAGGAGTTTTATCATATCAAAGTTTCGCGAGCTTAGCGCATTTATCCTTGACGGCAGGATAAATTTCATCATAAAGCCGGAAATATTTTTCGTAAACAGAAATATTTTCCTTTACCGGCTTTTGTATCTTGCTTATTCCAACTATCTTTTCACAGGCTTCCTGAACGCTTCCGTAAACCCCCGCTCCCACAAGTACAAGTATCGCAGCGCCTAAAGCCGGTCCCTCCTTGGAAGATACCGTTTTTACCGGACAGGCATACAGGTCGGCAAGCATCTGTCTCCACAGGTGGGAAGTTCCTCCGCCTCCGCAAGCCATCATATCCGAAACGTTTATGCCCATTCCTCTGCAAATCTCAACGCAGTCTCTGAGGGAATATGCAACGCCTTCCATTACCGCACGGAGCATATCTTTTTTGGTATGGATAGCGGAAAGTCCGAAAAACATTCCTCTTGCGTCCGGGTCAAGATGCGGCGTTCTCTCGCCCATAAGATACGGAAGATATATCAGACGGTTCGCGCCTATGGGAACGGTCTCCGCTTCTTTATCCATAAGATAATATTCATCAACGCCCATAAGTTTGGCGGTATCCTTTTCAGCCTGACAGAAATTATCCCTGAACCATTTGAGGGAAAGTCCCGCACCCTGTGTAACGCCCATGATATGCCATTCTCCCGGCACAGCGGCACAGCAGGTATGGACTCTTCCGTTCGGATCGATCGAAACTTTTGAGGTGTGCGCAAAAACAACACCCGACGTTCCTATGGTCGTGAATGCTTTTCCGTCGGAAACAACGCCCGTTCCCACAGCGGCAGCGGCGTTGTCTCCTGCTCCGCCTACAACTATCGTTCCCTCGGCAAGACCGGTGAGCTCCGCAGCCTTGGCTGTTATCTTTCCCGTTACCTCGCAGGATTCATAGACCTTTGCAAGCATGGACATATCAATATCAAGAGCGTCGCATACCTCTTTGCTCCAACAGCGGTGAGGAACATCAAGAAGCTGCATTCCGGAAGCGTCGGACACTTCGGTTGCAAATTCCCCTGTCAGTTTATAACGGACATAGTCTTTCGGAAGAAGTATATGGCGGCATTTTGCGTAATTTTCCGGTTCATTGTTTCTTACCCAAAGAATTTTCGCTGCCGTCCAGCCCGTAAGAGCAGGATTTGCGGTAATTTCAATAAGTTTTTCCCTGCCGAGTTTGCTGTTCATTTCTTCAACTTCTCTGGCAGTTCTCTGATCGCACCAGATGATCGATCTGCGGATCACTTCGCAGTTTTCGTCAAGCATAACAAGACCGTGCATCTGTCCGGAAAGACCTATTCCCACAATATTCGTATTGGCGATACCGCTTTTCTCAAGAACAGTCTTTATTGTGGAAACCGCGGCATTGTACCAGTCAGCCGGGTCCTGTTCCGCATAGCCGTTTTTCGGCTGATACATGGGGTATTCTGCCGTTGCAGAGGCAATTACCTTTCCCTCCTCGTCAAAAAGAACGGTTTTAGTACCGCTTGTACCTATGTCGATCCCTATTGCATAACGCATAAAATTTCCTCCCGATTTTTAATGTAAATGTCATAGATATCTATCAGTCATCTTATCCGGCATAGCCGTTGCGCAGCTTCTTGTATAATATCAGTTTTTACTGTTGTATTCGTCCTTTAAAATTGCATAATCCGCAAAATCGCCCCAGATCGGCTCGCCGTTCTTATCTTTCTGAAAATATGCGCTTTTTACAAAAACTCCCTCCCTGCGAAGTCCGGCGCGTTCCAGAAGTTTTATAGAACGGGTATTGAGAACATCGGCTTCCGCATATATCCTGCGGACGTCCATTTCAGTAAAAGCGTAATGCATAACGCCCTTTACAGCTTCAAGAGCATAGCCGCTGCCCCAGAATTTGCGGTTGAATGAATATCCTATTTCCCATGCACCGAAAAACTTTTTATCCTCAAAATAAATTTTACCGATAAGTTTTCCGGTATCTTTAAGGATCACGGCAAAGAAACGTTGGTCGCCTGCAATTTTTTCCGCTTCTTTTACCGCGTTTTCATATGTAAATGTATCGTAAGGTTCAAAATAGCTTGTTTCTTCATCCGTCAGGATCTCGGCAAAGTCCTCTCCGTCGGAGGCTTCAAACCTCCGCAGACCAAGCCTTGCCGTTTCAAGAATAAAGTCCGCCATATAAGACCTCCTATACTATATTCAGGGAAACCGCTTCATGCGGTTTCCCCGGATATTTCACTTAAAGGCTGAACATAATGTTGTTGAGAATAGACTCAAGCATTTCCTGTCTGCCGCTGGTAAGGGAATCGGTAACTTCACCCTTGGCAAGTGCATATTTTTCAAGATCTGCAAGAGTGGCCTTGCCGCTGATTATGTCCGCGCCGATACCTGTGTTCCATGAAGCGTAACGATCCGCAACAAACTTGTCGATCCTGCCGTCGGAGATCATCTTGTCGGCTATCTTCAGACCGAGGGCAAATGTATCCATGCCGGCAATATAGCTGTGGAAGATATCCTCCGGTGTGTACGAACCGCGGCGAGCTTTGGAGTCGAAGTTCAGACCGCCGTTTGTGAATCCGCCTGCCTTGAGGACTTCATACATACAAAGCGCGGCGTCGTAAACATTTGTGGGGAACTGGTCGGTATCCCAGCCAAGGAGAGTATCGCCCTGATTAGCGTCGATCGATCCGAAAACTCCGTTATCCCTTGCAACTCTCAGCTCATGCTGGAAAGTATGCTGCGCAAGAGTAGCATGGTTAGCTTCGATATTCATCTTGAAATCCTTGTCCAGACCATACTTGCGGAGGAATCCAAGAACTGTTGCCGTATCGAAATCATACTGATGTTTTGTAGGCTCCTTTGGCTTTGGTTCGATATAGAAATCGCCTTTATAGCCGATAGAACGAGCATATTCAACGGTCATTTTCATAAGACGTGCCATGTTATCCAGTTCAAGAGCCATATTTGTATTCAGAAGAGTTTCATAGCCCTCACGTCCGCCCCAGAAAACATATCCGTTTCCGCCCAGTTTTACTGTAGCTTCAATAGCTTTTTTTATCTGAGCGGCTGCATATGCGAAAACGTCAGCAGAGGGAGAAGTTCCTGCGCCGTGCATATATCTTGGGTGGTCAAAGCACTTTGCTGTTCCCCAGAGACACTTTTTGGAGGGATCGTTCTTCATCTTCTCAACGATATAATCGGTCACCTTGTCCAGCTTAGCATTAGTTTCCGCAAGGTCACCGTACTCGGGAGAAAGATCCCTGTCGTGGAAGCAGAAATAGTCGATAGAAAGTTTATCCATTATCTCAAAAGCAGCGTCCACTTTAGCCATTGCTCTTTCGGAAGGATCGGACTTGCCCCAGCTTTTGTCGGCAGTTCCCACGCCGAACATATCTGTGCCGTCGCCGCCCATTGTATGCCACCATGAGAGGGCAAATTTCAGCTGATCGCGCATTTTTTTGCCGCCTATGACCTCGTCCGGATCATAATACTTGAATGCAAGAGGATTTGTACTGTTCTTGCCTTCATATGGAATTTTGCCTATGTTTTTGAAAAACTCACCCATTGCTTATATCCTCCTTAAAATTATGTGCAAAGCTGCACTTTTATCACATAAATCACCTTTTTATGCGGAAACAAATTCCGCTTATACATTATATATTGTACATAGAAAACGATTAACTGTCAAGCGAATTTTGTAAATTTTATATAATCGTTATTGAAAAATTCTGCCGTCGACGAACTGAAAATAAAAATTCACATAAAAAAATCCTGCAAGCAAGAATACTCTTGTTTGCAGGATATTTTTCTGGTGCGGATAATGTGACTTGAACACACACGGTATTGCTACCACTAGAACCTGAATCTAGCGCGTCTGCCGATTCCGCCATATCCGCATATCACCGTAACAGATAACATTATATCAAAAAAGTTTTTTTTTGTCAATAGAATATTTTAAGTTAATATTTTTTTTACATTTGTTCAACATGATACTGCTCCTTATTTACAAACGCCGACAGGTATATTATAATTTAAAAATTGTAGGTCTGTTATGTTTGAGATAAATGAAATTTTCCGACGAACCATGTTTGGGATAATTTAAAGGCTGCACAGCATATCCCGTGCAGCCTTTTTTCTGGATCTTATGCTTCTGCCCATTTGATAACGGCATTGTCGCCCTCGTGAAGAACGTCCATAAAACCTGCTTCTTTGCCGTTTACGGTAAGTATCATATCACCGCTTTTCGGCGGTGAATCAAGGTCGATATCCGCCAGTGCCATAAGTTCTATAAATTCATGCGGAAGATCGTTCGGACGAGGTTCAAGAATAATGCTTTTTCCGTTCAGAGTTACCCTGAATCCGTCGGGAGCAGCTCCGGCAATGCCGGGATCGTCATGAACTTCGCTGTCCGGCAGACCGGGTATAAGTTTGGGCGGAGCTTCATCACTTTTTGCAGCAGGCTTGTCGGCAGTTATTATGTCATCATTATCGCGCAGGATATGATCTATAGAAAGAAGTTTCCCCGATTTATAAAAATCCAGCCGCGAAGTATCAAACGGGAGCGTTTCCATAAGTTCTCCGAGAGTTTCTATTTCAGAAACGGTCACATTGTCGAAGTTCTGTATCATGCGGTCGGAAGTTATCCGCCTGTCATTTACGGCTGCAATGACCCCGAAAGGATATTCGGTGCCGTCGATAAATACCTTGCGGACGGTAACATCTCCTGCGATATCGGAAATTTTAACTTCGGCATTTCTTCCGTTTACGGCAGGACGGAACTCTATAACATCTCCCTGACGCACCGTAGTTTCCAAAGAAGCACTTTCGCCGTTGACTGTCACTTCTGCCGCCGTTGACGGTTCTCCCTTGAAAAACTGTTTTTCTCCGTTAAGGGTAAAGGTAAGGCTTCTTCCGGTATGACCTATGATATGTGAAGTTTTATAGCCCTCCGACATAAGCAGATCAAGTATACGGACAGTTCTTGTGTCAAAGATCCGTATTTTTTTACCGTTGAGCGTTATAACGGAAAAATCATATCCGCCGTTCTTTGCGGCTGTTACTCCTATTCCCACAGGGGTAACATATTCCGGACCGGTTATCCTGCTCCTGCCGAATGAAATGTTTTTCATAGCGTCCCTGCCGCCTATGGCTGTTCTTGACTGCGGTATGCCCAGTTTTTCAGCGACCGCCTGTGCAAGTCCGGGAACGAGGCTGCCTCCGCCCACAAGGAACACAGCCGCCGGAGCCTGTCCGTTGGCAGCTATTATATGTTCTGAAATATCGTCTGCAAGAGTTTCTACGGCAGGGATAAGGCTGTCAAAAAATTCTTTTTCTTCTATTGAATGTTCAAACCCAAGGATATCTTTATATGATATCGTCCCTTTTCCGCTGCTGAGTTTCATTTTTTCGGCAGTCCGGAAATCTACGATATAATTTCTGACTATCTCTTCGGTTATCTCGTCTCCCGCAACGGTAGACATTGCATATGCAACTATGCTGCCGTTCTGCGATATAGCAATATCGGACGTTCCTGCGCCTATATCTACCAGAGCGATATTTATAAGCCTTATATTTGGTGGGATTATAACGTTCATAGCCGCTATAGGCTCAAGCGTAAGGCTCGATACGTCAAGCCCTGTCATATCCGTAACTGCATAAAGGCTTTCTACCACGGTTTCGGGCAGGAATGCCGCAATAAGCTCTACAGCCGCTCTTTTTCCCTTATGCCCAACCAGAGAACTTATCTGATAATCGTCAAGCAGATATCTTATCACCGTATGTCCTACACAGTAAAAAGAAAACGCCGTATCTTCCTTTTCGGCATCAAGTTCTTCCTGAGCTTTAATGGAACATTCCAGTTCAAAGGTCTTTATATCATCAGCCGTTATGGTATCTTTATCTTCAATATTGAACGACATCTGCGTCCTGCGCGTTCTGAGCGCCCGTCCGGCAGCGGCTATGGCTGCACGGGTAAGCTTTATCCCGGATCTTTCTTCGAGCTTTTCTTTGACCATGCCCGTAACGCGCGCAACTTCGGAAATATCCTCTATCTGACCGTCTATCATAGCCCTTTGTTTGTGAGGTACCGCAGCCGTATAGTCTATGCAGAATATGCCGTCCGACATATGCCCGATAATGCCCACAACGTTCCTTGTTCCTATATCAAGGGCAAATATGTCTTTTTCCTCCTGTGGGCGGAGCTTTGCCGGCTTTGATCCTGCCGCGGATCTTCCGGCGCGCTTTGGAGCCGTCTTGTTTTTTGCGGATCTTTCCGCCGCAGTCCTTTTATTTTCTGACTTATCATCAGATAAAATATTTTTTTCAGAGTCCACAGGCATATCCACCACCCTTTTACGGATCGATCATCAATCCTTTATTTTAAGAACTGATTTAAGCTCTTTTACAACATCAGTTTCAGATATTACAAGAAGTTTATCGCCGCTTTTTAGCATGGACTGACCTCTTGGGATTATCATACAGCCGTTTCTGGTTATGGAAACGATATTGAACAGTATCGGCAGTTTGATATCCATAAGCATTTTTCCGTCATAGACGTAATTTTCAGGAAGCTGGACTTCAAAAAGCGTGACCTCTCCCCTGTTCAGAGAAAGGAGCTGTTTTATCCTTGAAGTATCTACTTCCCTTTCAATAAGCGAGGCAATGCTGTTTGTGCTGTTTATAACGTTATCTATACCCAGAGCCTGCATAGCGGCTACATTTTTCGGGTTGTTCGATTTTGCCACCGTTTTTTCAACGCCGAATTTCTTTTTGGCAAGCTGACAGGCTATAAGATTTGTTTCGTCAGAACCCGTAACGCTTACAAACGCGCTTGAATCTTCCAGTCCCGCGCTTTCAAGGACTTCCAGCCTTGTAGCGTCGCCGCATATGATAGGTATATCCATTTCATTGGCAATATGTTCGCAAACCGCCCTGTCGATCTCTATAACTGACGGTTCATGCCCATGTTCTATCAATGTACGGACAAGATAGTATCCTACCTTTCCGCCTCCGATTATAGTAACTTTCAACTCAATACTCTCCTAACAAATTCAGTCTGCAAATTTGGCAATAATGAATTTATCGCCTTTCAGTATTTCATAATTCGTAAGAAACATCCTGCTGACGGTCTTATCAGCGTGTTCCACCGCAACAAGCACTTCGTCGTCTTCAAAGTTTATTTCGCTTATGCGTTTTCCTACAAAATCCTTGGGGACTTCGTTTTCATACATCAGCATGGTATGGTCGCCTACATTCACACTGGAAGAGGAGCCCTCCTGCAAAGCTGTGCAAAGCATTGAAACGGTAAGGTTAGTGGGACACACAGTCTCTAATCCGAACTCCCTGAAAACATCATTTTTCTTAGGATCGTTTATCCTTGCAAATACTCTCGGAACATGAAAAAATTCCTTAGCAAGCTGCGCTACCATCAGGTTCATATTATCGTCAGATGTAACTGCCGCAAGGGCGTCGCAGTTTTCGATCCCGGCGCGCCTGAGCACGTCCTGATCTATAGCTACTCCGAGAGTTGTGTAGCCGGTAAAGTCCGGAGACAGATTGGCAAACTGTTCCTGATTACTGTTTATCACGGAAACGTCATGTCCCTGCACCGAAAGTCTGTTGCAAAGCGTGGAACCTACCTTTCCGCAGCCTATCACCAATACGTTCATTTTTAAGAAACAGCGTTCCGCCAGAGCGGAACATCTCCTCTCTTCAAGAAAATATACATATTTATTATACAGCACTTCTTTATAAATTACAATAGTTTTTCCGATAAAATTTAATAAATATATTATGTGAAAGTTATGTGAAATGGTATTTTCGCTTGATTTTTTATTAACATTGTGCTATAATGTATATTGTATAATGTTAAAATAGTTAAATAGCTGTACTAAAACAGTCAATTTTTACTGGAAAGGAAGGATCGAATGACTTCAAACTATAATTTTTCAAACATTACTCAGGAAATAATCGATTATTCGGCTCTCTGTGTCAAAAACGGCGGGATAGATCCCGGTCTTTACACCAGATATGATGTAAAACGCGGACTAAGAGACATAAACGGCAAAGGCGTCCTTGCAGGACTTACCGAAATATCTGAAATAATTTCTTCAAAAACAGACGCCGAAGGAAATACTATACCCTGCGACGGTGAACTATACTACCGTGGATACAATATCAACGACCTTGTCAAGGGATTTATTGAAGATAAACGATTCGGTTTTGAAGAGATAACATATCTTCTCCTGTTCGGAGAACTGCCCGACTCGGTATCCCTTGAAAGATTCTGCCGTCTGCTTGCCGATTACAGAAAACTCCCCACTACTTTTGTACGGGATATCATAATGAAATCACCCAGCGACGATATCATGAACGGTCTTGCAAGAGGCGTCCTGACGCTTTATTCATATGACGATATGCCAAATGATACGTCTATCCCCAATGTTCTCAGGCAATCTCTTGAACTTATAGCGCTTTTTCCGCTGATAGCGGTATACAGTTATCAGGCAAAAGCATATTATCACGACGGAGACAGCTTTTTTATACATCAGCCGGTATTCGGATACTCAACTGCTGAAAATATCCTTCATATGCTGCGTCCTGACAGCAACTTTTCTCCTCTGGAAGCCAATATACTCGACCTTGCTCTGGTGCTGCACGCCGAACACGGCGGCGGAAACAACTCCACCTTTACCACCCATGTGGTAACATCTTCCGGAACGGATACATATTCTACCATTGCCGCAGCGCTTGCTTCACTTAAAGGTCCTAAACACGGCGGCGCAAACATCAAAGTGACTATGATGTTCAACGACATGAAAGACAAGCTCTCCGACTGGGAGGACGAGGACGCTATCCGCGACTATCTTACAAAACTTCTTCACAAGGAGGCTTTTGACAGGTCCGGACTTATTTACGGAATGGGACACGCAGTCTATTCAATATCAGACCCAAGGGCGGCTATCCTGCGAAAAGCCGTAAAAAAACTTTCGGAAGAAAAGCATATGGAAAAAGAATACGCCTTTTACAATAAGATCGAACGTCTTGCTCCGGAGGTTATCGCCAAGGAACGCAGGATATATAAAGGCGTTTCGGCAAACATCGACTTCTACAGCGGATTTGCGTACAGTATGCTCGAGCTTCCCCCGGAACTTTATACGCCGATATTTGCGATCGCAAGGATCGCAGGCTGGTCGGCTCACCGCATTGAAGAACTTATCAATGCAGGAAAGATAATCCGTCCGGCTTACAGGAGCGTTCAGGGACACAGGGATTATGTTCCGCTTTCCGACAGAAAAAAATAAAAAGCATAAACCTCCGGTGCTTTGCGGCTCGGAGGTTTTCTTATATAAACGGTAATACCGTTATTCGCTTTTTTTGCCTTTATGGGAATGTTTTCCGGCAATGGCAAGATATTCTTCCTTGTGCTGTTCGTAATATTCTTTCAGATGTTCGGATAGGGACACGGAAGAATACATAGACAGCAAAAAGCGGAATTTTTCTTTTCGTTCTTCTTTAGCCGAACGTATATGCTCCTTGAGTTCCTCATAACGCATGACAATGTCGTTTTCCTTTGAAAACTGACGGACTTTTGCAACAATGTTCGTTGAAAATGCAACGTCAATAACAAGTATCCCGTAGAAAAATCCTACACAGAACGAGAACGCAAGATTTTGCGAGAACCATTCAAGCGCGTTAAGTATATGCGGATGTATCCCGAAATAATATATTGCGCTGAGCACCGCCCAGAAAAACGAGAATTTCGGGCAGATTATCCCGTCTATATTCCCCCATTCATTGCTGTAATCCCACAGCTTTATTTTCATATGCTTTATGAAAATTATGCCGGCAATGTATTCAACAAAAGTTATACATATCGCCATTGCCGCAAAAAGAACTATCTTTCTGAGTACGTCTGACCCTATAGGGATAACATTTTCCAGCCCCGCCATAAAGTAAAGCAGACACAGGCTGAATCCGTACAGCGGCAGATACGGTCCTGCAAGAAAGCCCGGATTTATCCATTTTTTTGCAGAAAAAAATCTGCGGAAAACTACCTCAAGGCACCACCCAAGCAGACTTCCCACAAAAAACAAAAACGCCGCGATAAGAAACGTTGACATATTATATCCCCCGTTTTCGACAAAATTCTATTTCATGATATCATAATGTTTTATATTTTTTTGAATGAATTTATTAATTTTATATTGACAGGAGAGGTTTCTTTGCAATACAAATAAACTTTACGGTCGGCATATTATCCTTTAATTATTTTTTATCACAGCAGGAATTTTATTTTCAGCATTTTACTGCGGAACAGCCGTTTAAAATACGTTCCGAAAAGCCCTGCGGTGGGTTGACAAAACATTAAAAATGGTGTATCATTTATTAAAGAATATCAATATCTGTACATTGCTTGCCGGAAAGGCAGGTCAGGGACGGAAATATATGATCGAAAAAACCGGTCTCAGCGGTACCGCCGCACCGCATTGCTGCCAAAGGATATTACGGCGGAGAAACGGAGTTTATTATGGATAAAAAAATATTGCTTGTAGATGATGCCGCTTTTATGAGAATGATGATAAGGGATACCCTTAAAAAGAACGGCTATACCAATATTATCGAAGCTGCCGACGGGGAGATCGCCTGTAAATTATATTCCGAGGAAAAGCCCGATCTTGTTATTATGGATATAACCATGCCAAATAAAACAGGTATCGAAGCTACCCGTGATATAAAAGCTGCCGACCCGGACGCAAAGATCGTAATGTGCTCCGCTATGGGTCAGGAAGCTATGGTGGCGGAAGCTATAAGACTGGGCGCTCTTGATTTTATCGTAAAGCCCTTTAAAGCTGACAGAATAATACAGACCGTCAAGAATGTTCTTGGATAAGCCGTTTGTCAGTGTATTTTTGCTTTAAGGGGGCTGAATAATGTCTATTCAAAATGTTGAACAGCTTAATGATATGCATATAGACGTACTGAAAGAAATAGGAAATATCGGTTCGGGCAATGCAGCCAGCGCACTGGCGGAACTGCTCAATTGTCCTACGAAGATAAACGTTCCGGCAGTCAGGATACTTGATTTCGGAGATGCGGTAACATATCTCGGCGGACCGGAAAAGATCGCGATAGGCGTGCTGGTGAATTTGTCAGGAGATATCAAGGGCATGATGCTTTACGTTTTTCAGGAAGCGTTTGCAAGCAAAATGACCGGCTGCCTTTTTGGCAGCAAGATAGAAAATATGATGGACCTTAACGAAATGGAGGTATCGCTTATCTCCGAAGTGGGCAATATCATGTGCGCATCATATATAAACGCAATTTCTTCTCTTGCCGGAATGCGGATAGACGTTTCCGTTCCTATGCTTACAGCAGATATGGTAGGAGCTATATTAAGCGTTCCTGCCATTGAATTTGCAAGAACGGGAAACAAGGTGCTTTTCATAGACGACAGCTTTATAATTGATGACAGCGAAATAAAAAGCAATATGATACTTATTCCGGAAATGGCATCATTGAACACTCTTTTCGGCGCGTTGGGAGTGGGTGAATGATGGCGGATACAGTTACGGTGGGTATTGCCGACCTTAATGCGGTAAAGGCTCCTGATACACTGGTAACTTACGCTCTCGGATCATGCGTTGGGGTGTGTCTTTACGACAGGGAGAAAAAGATAGCGGGGCTTGCGCATATCATGCTTCCGCACAGCAGCGAAGCCATACAGAATATTGACAATAAGCGGCGTTACGCCGATACCGGCATTGAAGAGCTGATAGATCTGATGACTTCCATGGGCGCATCCGTTCAGGCAATGACCGCAAAGATAGCCGGCGGCGCAAAGATGTTCAGCACCGGATCTTCGGTATTCAACATAGGAGAAAGGAATGTCGCGTCGGTAAAAGAGATCCTTGCCGGATACGGTATAAGAATAGCCGCCGAGGAAACGGGTCTTAATTTCGGAAGGACCGTGTTCTTCCACGGAGACACCGGAATAATGGAAGTACGCGCAGCTATGAAAGAAACAAAAATGCTTTGAAACGGACGGGCAGATGCCTGTCCTTTATTTTTGTTAAAAGTATTGCTTTTATTTAAAAAGGTATTGAAATTTTAATAAAAAGGATTTATAATAATAAAAAATAGCTGCATTGTATACAGAAAAGCAGACAGATCATTCTGCCGTGTATGAAACGGCGGTAACTGTGCAGGGAGGAAATAAAAATGTTTTTTCAGAAAGATATCGAAACGATGTCAAGGGCAAAGATCGAGGAGATACAGCTTGAAAGACTGAAACATATCGTTCAGTACTGTATGGACAATATCCCGTTCTACAACAAAAGGCTTACCGAAGCAGGAGTTTCAGCTGATAAGATCAAGTGTCTGGAAGATGTACAGTATATACCGTACACCACCAAGGCGGATATAAGGGATACATATCCGTTCGGACTGTTCGGCAAACCTATAAAGGATATCGTCCGCATACACGCTTCTTCGGGAACTACCGGAAAGCCTACAGTAGTAGGATATACAAAGAATGATATCGAGATATGGTCTGACTGCATGGCGCGTATAGTAATGGCAGCAGGCGCTTCAGATGAAGATATAATCCAGATAGCTTTCGGGTACGGACTTTTCACGGGCGCGCTGGGACTGCATTACGGTCTTGAAAAAATTGGCGCGACAGTTGTTCCTACTTCAAGCGGAAATACCGAAAAACAGATAATGCTAATGCAGGACTTCCAGACTACGGGACTTGTTTCCACGCCGTCCTACGCCCAGTATATAGGCGAAATGGCTAAGGATATGGGCGTTATCGACAAACTCAATCTTAAACTCGGTCTTTTTGGTTCGGAAGGCTGCACCGAGGAAATGCGCGGTCAGATAGAAAAAACTCTCGGACTTTTTGCAACGGACAATTACGGCATGAGCGAGCTTATGGGTCCGGGCGTTTCGGGCGAATGCCGCGAAAGAACGGGTCTGCATATCAACGAGGATCACTTCCTTGCGGAAATAATTGATCCGAATACGGGAGAAGTCCTCCCCAAGGGTTCAACGGGAGAGCTTGTCATTACAACTCTTACCAAGGAAGGCATTCCTATGCTCCGCTACAGGACAAAGGATATCACAAAGATCAATTATGAACCGTGCAGATGCGGCAGAACATTTGCAAGAATGGACAAGGTCAAGGGAAGAAGCGACGATATGCTGAAAATACGCGGCGTAAATGTTTTCCCGTCGCAGATAGAATCCGTTCTGATGAAATTTGACGAGATCGCTCCTCACTATCAGCTCGTTATTACAAGGAAGGATTTCTCCGACCGTCTTGAAGTCAAGGTGGAGCTTGCGGACGACGGTCTGCTTGAGAATTTTGCCGATCTTGAAAATCTCCGCGACCGTATACATCACGATCTTAAAACCGTTCTCGGCATAGAGACGAAAGTTTCTCTTGTGGAGCATAAGTCGCTGGAACGTTTTCAGGGCAAGGCAAAAAGAATAATCGATCTTAGGGATAATAAGTGATTCGGAGGTTTTTATATGATAAGATCCGGGAAAATATGCGGAATATTCATTTCGGCGGCAATGGCTTCAGGGCTTCTTACCGCCTGCAGCGGAGGAGCTGACGGAGGTACGGCAGAAACAAGCATTACTGAAATAATCCAGGTAGAGGAGGAAACTCCTGTGGATTTGGCAAAAGTTACCATTGAAGGTACAAAATTCATGGTGGACGGCAAGGAGCTTATAATAAACGGAGTAAATACTCCGTGGGAATACTGGAATGATTTCGGCGGCAGCTTTGACGCTTCTTTCTGGGATCAGCACTTTGCCGATCTGCATGATATCGGAGTAAATTCCGTCCGTGTATGGGTGAACTGCAATTCCATGGTAGGAATAAAACTGAAAGAGGACGGCACCGTCCGCGAGATCACCGAAAAGCACTGGCAGGATATAGACAAATTATTTGAGATAGCCGAACAGCACCAGATATATCTTATGCCTACGCTTCTTTCATTCGACCATTTCAAGGATAAAAGCTATGCAAAGCGCTGGAGGCTTACCGTTACCGACGATACTGCAATGCAGAGTTATATCGACAATTATGTAAAGCCTTTTACCGAACGTTACGGAGATGACCCGTATCTTCTTGGGATAGATCTTATGAACGAGCCTGACTGGGTGATCGAAAATGAAGAGTGCGGACGTCTGCCGATCGAAAGTCTTTCAAAGTATTTTGCAAAATGCACGGCGGCAATTCACGAAACGAATCCCGAGACGCTTGTTACCGTTGGCGTCGGTATGGTAAAGTACAATTCAGATGATCCAAAATATGTGGGAAATATGGTCTCCGATGAAAAAATGAAAGAATACGGCGGAGAAAACGCTTGTCTGGACTTTTATTCCACACATTATTACAACTGGATGAAAAGTTATATGGGCTGTCCTTATGATATGTCCCCTACCGATTTCGGACTTGACGGAACAAAGCCCGCTTTTCTGGGAGAAACCAGCGCAGAGGGCGGCGAGACGCTTGTAGGCGCATACGAAAAAAGTTACAACAACGGTTGGAACGGCGTTATGATGTGGTGTTCCAACAATGTTGAAAAGCACGCCGATAACTGGGCTGACATTGAAGAAGCGACCAAGCGCATTGAAGAGCTTGCTCCGGAAAAGGTATTCCCGTTAGGCAAAGAATGATATTATAATAACAAAAACGGAGCCTTTCAAGGCTCCGTTGTTTTTTCAGGAAGCAAACTATCTGCAATTTTTATCAGAATATCCCCAAGGATCTTACCAGAAGTACGGTAAGCATTATCGGCGCAAGGAATTTTATCATTACAAGATATAATTTCTTCCTGCCCATTTTTGTACCGGTCTTTTCTACCTCGTCTATCACAGTATCAGGTTTCGCTATCCAACCGATAAGTATGCAGGTGCCTATTGCAACTATCGGCATAAGCACGTTGTTGCTAAGATAATCCATTATATCGAGTATCTGCGCCGTGCTTCCGTTGGGAAGAGTAAATTCAAAATAAAAAACATTATATCCCAGACATACCGTAACGGACATTATCAGCGTCCATATGGCAACTATGACCGCCGACTTTATCCTGCTTATGCCGAATTTATCCATAAAGCTGGATACGACCGCTTCCATTATTGATATTGCGCTGGTGAGAGCGGCAAAGAATACCATTGCAAAGAACATTATACCCATTGCTCCGCCTACAGCGCCCATTTTATTGAATACCTTAGGCAGTGAAATGAACATCAGCCCCGGACCGGAGGCGGACATTCCCTCCGTTCCCGAAAAGACATAGACCGCAGGTATTATCATTACGCCTGCAAGAAACGCTACCGCAGTATCAAATATTTCTATCTGATTTACCGAAGCGTTAAGGTCTGCATCATCATTAACATAAGAACCATAGGTTATCATTATACCCATTGCTACGCTCAGACTGAAGAAAAGCTGTCCCATGGCGTCTATAAGCACCGTAAAGAATTTTTCTATTGTAAAACCCTCAAAATTCGGTATAAGATAGATAGCAAGTCCTTCCATTCCCGTGCGGACAGCGCCGCTGTCATCGGTATGCTCCAACGTGACCGAGAATACTGCTATAACTACTACAAGTACCAGCAGTATAGGCATAAGCACCTTAGAAAATGATTCGATCCCTTTATTTACACCGCGCATGATAACAAATACTACTGCGGCAAGGAAAATGACCGTCATTATGATAGGTTCTGACGTTCCGGATATAAAGGAATTAAAATATCCGTCCTGTGCGGCAAGCGGACCTTTTCCCGTAATATATTCAAGCAGATATTTTATTACCCAGCCGCCTATGGCGCAGTAGTACGGAAGTATCATTGCAGGAATTATGCAAGCCAGTATGCCGAGACTTTTCCACTTTTTGTTTATTGCTCCGTAAGCGGTAAGTGGGCTCTGCTTTGTTTTTCTTCCTATGGCTGTTTCCGTCATAAGCAGCGAAAATCCGAATGTAAGCGCCAGTATCAGATATACGGCAAGGAACATTCCGCCCCCGTCCTTGGTGGCAAGATACGGAAACCGCCATATATTTCCCAGACCGACTGCGCTGCCTGCCGCGGCAAGTACAAATCCCAATGATCCCTTGAATGTGTTTCTTTTTTGTTCGTTCCCCATAATTTTTATCTCCGTAAATTTATTTATACTGAAATCAATTATAAAACGTATAATGATCCGGCAAAAGCCTTGGTATATCGGCTTTCGCAGAGCTTTTGCGGCATTTTGACCGAATTATAATGTATTAAGAATTTACTAAAAAATCATATCATAAAAATTCAGCAATGTCAATATCTTTTGTCGGCGCAGCATATTCTTTAATTATTTTTTTGATCTCCGGAACGGTCGGCGGATCAAGCTGAAACGGATATCTTGAGATAGCCGCCGCTGCGCAGGCGCTTGCAAATCTGACAAGTTCATCATCTGACATTCCTGCCGCAAGAGCATATGTACAGCCCGCTTTGAAGCTGTCCCCTGCACCCAGAGTGCTTACGGCATTTACTTTGTAAGGGGTGAATTTTTTTATTTCTCCGCCTTTTCTGCCATAAAGAAATTCTTTTTCTCCATTGGTAATTATAGTAAGTCCGCCGCCGTTTTCCTGAAATAAAGGAAATATTTCTTCCCGTGAAATGCCGTTGTAACTGCTTCGCAGTCCTTCGCCGGAAATTACCGAAACAGCAGAGTTACGGTGTAAAAAACTGTCATATCCGCAGTCTATGGTAACATAAGGCTTACCGTGTTTTACACACAATTTTGCGGCATTTTCCGAATCATTTCCGAAATACGGATCTATTGCCGCCGCGTCGCATCCGATGATATCATTTTCTTCAGGCTCGTTCCAGTGTTTAACGCCGGTGCTGTATGCGTCGGAATAGAATTTTCCGAATGTTCCGAAAGGCGTGCGGACGTCTCCGGATATCCAGATGTAATCCTCAAGACCGTCATAATTTTCATCAAAGCAAAGCGACGAAAGATCAACGGAACGATCCTTGTAAAATTCCCGTACAAGTGCGGCGGAATTTTTTCCGATATGTGTTCCGTCGATCTTAACTTCCGCGCCAAGAGAAGCAAGTACGGCGGCACAAGTCCCCGTTTCGCCGCCGGGAAAACGGTAACTCTGCCGTATTTCGGAATATTCGTCCGGCGTTGGAAATTTTTCCAGCATATAGCTGTTGGAAACCACTATCATTCCGTAACAGTATATTTTCATAAAAACGCCCTTTCATGTTTTGTCAGGTGAAATCATACAGAATATTTTCAAAAGTGTATATATTTAAAAAACAGACCTCGCAAACAGTTTGCTTGCGAGGTCTGTCATGGCGCAGAAGGAGGGATTTGAACCCTCGCGCCGGTTACCCGACCTACGCCCTTAGCAGGGGCGCCTCGTCACCA
>CANQZR010000034.1 GCA_947628405.1 uncultured Clostridia bacterium | reverse complement strand
ATAGAGGGCGCCCCCTTGAACTAAAGATTATTGTCATTTAAGCCTTGTCAAACAGCCCAGTGAGCTGTTTGACAACATATATAAATAAGTTTTGCTTTGCCCAAAACAGTCCACCGGACTGTTTTGGAAATTTTGAATTTTGCGCGAAGCGCAAAATTATCATTTAAATATAAAAAATGCTGCAAATCAATTCCTTGTTGTGACATAGCTTTATATTATAGATCCGGAGATTTTTTATGGAAAAATTCAAGAAAACATATTACTGCATTTTAGGAGCGGTCACAGGGATATGCAACGGACTTTTCGGTTCCGGAGGAGGTATTGCTGCCGTACCTCTTTTGAAAAAAGGAGGTATGCCGGTAAAAAAAGCTCATGCCACTTCCCTTGCGCTGACTCTTCCGCTGTCACTGATCTCGGCGTTTTTTTACGCATACGGAAAGAATTTTCAATGGAATGACGCCCTGCCGCTCGTTCCGTTCGGACTTGCAGGCGCGGCTCTGGGAGGATCTTTAATGAAAAAGATACCTACGAATTTATTAAGAAGGATATTTGGCATAATATTGATAATTTCCGGCGGAAGGATATTATTTTTATGATGTTCTGGTCTTTTGCGGCAGCATTTTTGACAGGGATATTTGCGTCCCTTGGCGTTGGCGGAGGAATGATACTGATAATCTATCTGACAGTTTTTGCAGGATACGATCAGCTTGCGGCACAGGGGATAAATCTTGTTTATTTTATACCTATAGCCGCCCTCTCTGTAATTATACACACCAAAAACAAACTTATCGAATGGAAAAAAATACTTCCTGCAATAATTACGGGAAGTATTTTAGCCGTGCTCGGAACTTTTGCTGCCAAACATATCGGTTCACAAGGTCTGCGGAAAATTTTCGCAGTGTTTATCCTTATCATAGGTTTTAAGGAATTGTTTTTCAGGGCTTCGGACAATTCTTCCGATACTCAAGGTACGACTCAAGAATTATCGTAGCGGCAACAGCGTCAACTACCGCTTTGCGTTTTTTTCCTCGGACATTTGTCTCGTTGAGATAATTATGCGCCGTAACGGTAGTCCTGCGCTCGTCCCACATTTCGGTGGGAAGTCCGGATATTTCCCCAACAAGGCGTGCGAATCCCGTACACTTTTCCGCACGTTCTCCGGAGGTCCCGTTCATATTTTTAGGAAGTCCCACAACTATCATTTCCGCTTTTTCCTGTTTTGCAAGTGCGGCAACTTTTTCCGCACATTTTTCTGTATTATATTCGGTAATTACCGTAAGAGGCGAAGCAAGTATCTCGTCCCTGTCGCATACAGCTATGCCTGTCCTGCTGTCACCAAGATCAACTGACATTATACGCATTAAAATTCTCCTTTATCATTACGTTATCGAAAGATATTTTTTATAATTTTCATCATCAAAACAGCAGAAAATTATTTCCATAGAATAATTTTTGTTTTCGGACAGCCAATCGGCAGCCGTCCTGTATGCGATTTCCGCAGCTTCATTAACGGGATAGCCGTAAACGCCCGTTGAAATTGCAGGAAACGCTATACTGTGGATATCATATTTTTTAGCAAGTTCAAGGGAATTTCTGTAACAATCCGCAAGAAGCGCAGACTCGTTTCCTTTTCCGCGGTAGATAGGACCCACCGTGTGGATAACATATTCCGCAGGAAGATCATAGCCTTTTGTGATCTTTGCTTCACCCGTTTCGCAGCCTCCTAAAGTCAGACATTCCTTATAAAGCCCGATCCCTGCCGCGCGGTGGATCGCTCCGTCCACGCCCCCTCCGCCGAGGAGGCTTTTATTTGCGGCATTGACAATACAGCCGCAGTTTAATTTTGTAATATCGCCTTTGACGATCTTGATATTTTCCATAATAAAACTTCTCCCACAAATATTTTCATACGGTGATATTCTCGTTTGTCTTAAAAGGCATTGGCGTTGACGCTTCCTCCGGCAGATGACTTATATCATTCTTGAAAATTATCTTAGGAGAATTTTCATCATCATATTCGACCAGTGAAACAGCCGTATTGGTCGACCAGCCAACGTCAGCGATCTTTTCGATCCCGTCTCCGTTTGCATAGCAGAGATAATTTTTCAGTGCGCAGCCATGGGAAACTACGGCGATCGTTTTTCCCTGATTTTCGGAAATTATTTTCGCCATGGTATTTTTCATTCGTTCAAAAACTTCGCGCATCGTCTCGCCGCCTTTTATGTAAAAATCCTGCATTTTGTTCTGCCACAGGTCAAATTCAACAGGATATTTTTCGGTAAATTCCGACCATGGACGATTTTCCAGAACGCCGCCGTTTATCTCGATAAGTCCGCTGTCGGGAATTATGGGAACTTTATGATATTTATTTACCGCTTCTGCCGTTTCAATAGTTCTTTTTAGCGGACTGGAATAAATTTTTTCAACGGGGATCTCTTTAAATCTTTCCGCAAGATATTTTAATTGTTCCCTGCCAAGGTCGCTCAATTCGCAGTCGGTACGACCCTGAAAAAATTTTAAAACATTTCCCATAGCCTGCGCATGGCGGACAAAATAAATTTTAAGCATGATCCTTTCTCCTTTGGGAATTAAAAAATTCAACATTTTAAAACAATTTCCACAACTTCATTGATAATGTTTTCAAGTTCCTTTGCACCGTCGATCACATGATCAGAAACCGACAAATGTTCTTTCTGCATTCGTACATAGACGGGTCTCGCACATTTCAGATATGTACGCATTTCATTGCGGATATCATCTGCCGAAGCATTTTTCATATCTCTTAGAACTCTCCGGGCAAGCGCTATATCCAAAGGCGTATCAATAAAAATGCAGCAGTCCAGATGATCCTTTATCATGTTATGCTGATATGCAAACGGATAATCCAGCAGAAGATAGTCATATTCACCGCTTTGAATGATATTTTCAATATCCGATCTAAGTGGAGACAGATCCCATACATTAACATCTGCGCCTTCCGATAACCACTTGGGGAAGTCTTCAACTTCTCCCTCGAATGAATAGTCATCAAAATAAAGCGCTGCCGTTCTCGGAAGTCGGTCTTTCACTGCGTTGACGACTGATGTTTTTCCTCCTGCCGTCACGGCTCCTATCGCTATTATTTTCATATTATACTCCTATAAATTCCAATTATCAAACATTATCTTTCCTTTCTTTTTTTGAAAGAAATGTCACTCCCAGAAGCATTATTGCCGGAAATACTGCCGCAAACATAAGACCGGCTTTCAATCCGGACATTGACGCTTCCGCGTTCGGGAAAATCTTCATTATCCATTCAGAACCCTTTTCCGCCGCACCGGTGAATATCCCCACAAGTCCCGGTCCGGACGAACAGCCTATATCTCCGCACAGCGCCAGAACGGAGAACATTGCCGTTCCGCCAGACGGAAATTTTTCCGTTGCAAGGCTGAAAGTTCCGGGCCACATTATCCCCACCGAAAGTCCGCACAATCCGCAGCCTGCCAGTGAAAGCCATGCATAAGGCGAAAATACCACAAGTCCGTAGCTTATAACGCAAAGCGCCGAACTTGCCGCAATTACCGGAGCAAGTTTTATTTTTTTGCCGAATATGCCGTACCATAATCTTGCCGAACCCATTAAAAGTGCAAACATACAAGGTCCTAACAGATCTCCCGTCGTTTTGGAAACTCCCAGTCCCCTTTCCGCAAAAAGGGACGCCCACTGCGAGACCGCAAGTTCTGCCGCTCCCGCCGATATCATCAGCAGACAGAACAGCAGGAATTTCCCGTTAAGCATTATTTCCCGGAAAGAAGTTTTCTCTCCCGTTTCTTCCTCAAAAGGCAGAAGCGGAACTTTAACAAAAAGCAGTGATGTAAATATGGGAACTATTGACCATATCGCCGGAAGTATCCGCCAGTTTTCAATGCCGGCAAATGTAAAAAACAGCGTTGAAAATATTATCACGCCTGCTTGTCCCCAACAGTAGAACGAATGGAGCAGGCTCATTGAAGAAGCCTTCGCGCTCCCGGGCAGAGAATCCACTATCGGGCTGACAAGAACTTCGTCCAGACCGCCTCCCACTGCACATAATATTCCCGAAAGCACAAGTCCTGCAAAAGGATCGGGGAATATATACGGAAATATCCCCATTCCCACAAGACCTGCCGCGGATACCAGATGCGCAGTTACCATTGAGCGGCGCACTCCCATACAGGCAGCTATCTTTGAGGAACATATATCCGTTACTATCTGTGTTACGAAGTTTACGGTTATCAGCAGGGATATCTTTTCAAGCGATATCCCAAGCGTTCTGTTGAACGTAACAAACAGCAGCGGAGAAAGATTGTTGACTATCGCCTGCGTTATATATCCCGAATAACAGGCAGCAAGCGTATGTTTATATGTAAATTTCATAATATTCTCCCGACCCTCTTATATATTCTCAGATATACAAATATAATTATATCCTTAAAATCCGCTTCATTAAACAATAAATAGTTAATAATTTGCAGTTGTATTTGAAATAATTTTGCAAATCACTATAAAATGCACAAAAATCTCTCTGAAAAAATGCAGATTATTTTTTAAAAACGTGGTGACATTCTCAAAAAAATATGTTAAAATATTATCAACGGCAGTATACATTCTGTCGATTGTAAAAAAATGTAAAATATTGTTGCCGACAAATTTAAAAATATAAATTCTTTTACAGAATATGGGAGTGCATTATTTAATGAAAAAATTCCGGAAACTTATCGGTGTTATACTTTCACAGCCTGATGCGCCGTATCAGCATAAACTTCTTTCGGGAATAACCGAGCAGGCGTTCAAATTAAATTACGATATAGCCGTATTTTCCACACTAATAAAAGATGAACTTTCCAAGGACTGGCACGCCGGCGAATCAAACATTTTCAATATGATAAACTACTCTGCCCTTGACGGGATAATTTTTGTGCCGGACACACTCAGAATAAATAATGTCGACAAGATCGTTGAACAGGATATGATAAAAAAGTTCAAAAAACCTGTAGTATCGGTCGATATAAAAAGCGAATATTTCCATAATATTTTTACGGACGATATCCTCAGCATAAAAAAGATAATCTCTCACCTTATTGAAAAACACCGTCTTACGGATATAGCATTCATGACCGGCATAAAGGGGCATCCGCATTCTACCAATCGCCTTACGGGATATTATGAAGCGCTTATAGAACATGATATCCCTATAGATCAGAGCAGAGTCTTTTATGGAGATTTCTGGTATGAAAAAGGCGAGGAAGTCGTTCAGTCGCTTATAGACGATCCCCGTCCTATGCCGCAGGCTATAGCCTGTGCAAGCGACACAATGGCGGTCAGCGTATGTGAAGCTCTTAAAGCCCACGGTTACCGAGTTCCCGAAGACGTTGCGGTCACGGGATACGATTCTATCGAAGCGGGAATAAATTATATCCCATGCATTACTTCATGCGAGCTTCCGTCGGAGGTGACCGGCAGAAGAGCAGTAAGTATGCTCCACAGCCTGATGACCGATACAAAATTTATCGACGAGACCTGCGGAACGGATATAATTTTCGGAAAAAGCTGCGGCTGTCCAAACGAAGCTGCCGAAGAAATACGGCAAAAATATAAGAACTGGCGCGATCATGATTATTACGGCGCGTTCAATTCTACATACAATTTCATGCTTGAATCGCTTATTTCTCAAAAGGATCTTAAAAGCTATATGACCACTCTGGCATGGTATACTTATCTTTTGGGGAATAATTCAAATTTCAGTCTTTGTCTGTGCGACAACTGGGATAATATGGGTGAGACTGAACAGGATCAGAATTACCGCAAGGCAGGATACTCCCAGAAAATGACATTGCCTCTCCGCAAAATGGGAGACGAAAAGCGCGTTAATCCGGAACTGGAATTTGACCTTTCCGAAATGTTCCCCACACTGTTTGACAGACGTCCTAAGCCGCGTGCGTTTTATTTCAGTCCGGTGCATTTCAATGACAGATGCTTCGGCTATGCAGTTTTCTCAGATGATGATCTGAATTGTTATCCTGCTTGCTACAGCCAATGGCTACGGTATGTATGCACTTCTCTTGAAAGTCTGCGCAGGCAGAGAAACCTTATGTATATGTATAAGAAAATGGAAGACAATGCCATTACCGATCTTCTTACCGGAATTTATAACAGAAACGGCTTTAACCTGTATTCCGTAAATATCTTTTCAAGCATAAAGGAAAACGGCGGCTGCCTGACTATAATTCTCGGCGATCTGAATAATCTTAAATACATAAATGACACATTCGGACACGGTGAGGGCGATTTTGCCATAAAAGCCGTTGCAAATGCTTTCCGTGAAGCGTGCAGGGACGATATGCGATGCTACAGGATAGGCGGCGACGAATATGTTATCATAAGCGGATCGGTCGCTTCGGAGGATAAGATAGCAGAAACGGAAAAACAGATAAACGATTATCTGAAAAATGTCAACGAAGCCGCAGATAAGCCTTATTCGATCACCATAAGCATAGGAACTTTCTTCGGTCCGGTGACGGATTACGATTCTATCGAAAAACCTTTCAATATTGCCGACAGCAGAATGTTTTCGGCAAAGGAAAAATTCAAGCAGGAAGAAGGATTTTTCTACAGAAAATCCGAAAACATAAAATAGCAAATATCAATATTGTCATGCTGCACGAATTTTATGCGTGTAAATTGTGCAGTGTGACAATTTTATTCTTTCCCTATTGACAAATAATATTGTAGGGCGTAAAATGATTAACGTAATTTAATATTTCTAAATTCGACGATCAAAAGTAAGTAGCAGGTATGCTGATGCATCAGAGAATCCGCCGTTGGTGTGAGTGCGGATCATAACGGTATCTGTGAATGGGTTTGTGAGAAGCAACGGCAAACGGGTGGTTCCGATCTCCTTAGTAGTCCGCGCCGATTTCCTGCGTTAGTGGATAGGGTATATCTGCATTAGCGGCGTACTTGAACTGTTTTAACAAAAATGTTGAAGTTCCGCATCAGTTTGTATCCAATGAGGCGGAATTTTTTAATTCCGTAAAAACGGGTGGCACCACGAGGTCTATCGTCCCGATCACCGATATCATTCGGCGATCCGGAGGTTAGACCTCTTTTATTTTGATCGTCAGATATGAAAGGAGTTTTTATCATGTTGTATCCATCAAAAGAAGAAGTCAAAGCACTTCTTCAGAATTACAAGACAGTTCCTGTATTCTACGAAATGCTTATCGACGGCTGTACGCCTGTGGGACTGTTTGCCGCGCTAAAGGAAAAATTCGACAACTGTTTCATTCTTGAAAGCGTGGACAACACCGAACAGTGGGGACGATATTCATTTATAGGTATAGACCCTAAAATGGAAGTCCGCATCTTCGGCGACAAAGCAGAAATAATCGAAAACGGCAGGACCGAAAACAGATCATGCGAAAATCCGATAGAACTTTTCAATTCTATTCTTGAAAAAAGGAACTCTCCTGTTTTTCTCAACAGACCTAAACTTACAGGCGGTCTGATAGGATATTTCGGCTACGACACCGTAAGAAGATTTGAGAAAAAACTCGTCAATATCCCTGAGGACGATCTTCAGATGCCGGATTCAAATATGTTCCTTTATGACGAGATAGTCGCTTATGACCACCTTACAAACAAAGCGGTTATAATCCTGAACATCAATGCCGGCGAAAATGTTGACGCAAAATATGAAGAATGTTTCAGAAAATCAATGGATATCGGAAAGATCCTTGCCGATGCAAGCCCGTCTTTCAAAACAGGAACAGGCGAAGCCAAGGATATAAAGGTAACTTCAAATGTTACAAAGGAAGAATTTATTTCCATGGTAGAAACAGCAAAGGAGCACATTGTCAACGGCGATATCAGCCAGGTGGTACTGTCGCAGAGATTTGAAGTTGCCGACCCCCCTGCCCCATTTGATGTTTACCGTATGCTCCGTTCCACAAACCCGTCGCCTTACCTTTATTACTTTGACCACAAGGATTACTGCATAGCCGGAGCTTCTCCGGAAATGCTGGTAAGCGTTACCGACGGCGCCGTTATCACAAAGCCCATTGCCGGAACTATCGGAAGAGGAAAAACCGACGAAGAAGACAAGGCTTTTGAAAAGCAGCTTATTTCCGACCCTAAAGAACGTGCGGAACACACAATGCTGGTCGACCTTGGCAGAAATGATGTAGGCAAAGTATGCAGCTTCGGAACGGTGAACGTTACAGACTTTATGCGTGTTGAACGCTATTCAAAGGTAATGCACCTTGTTTCCGACGTTCAGGGACGTCTTGCAGAGGGCAAAACAGCTATGGACGCTCTGATGTCCGTACTTCCTGCCGGAACACTTTCGGGTGCGCCTAAGGTCCGCGCAATGGAAATAATCGACGAACTGGAAAACAAAAAACGCGGTCTTTACGGCGGAACGGTAGGCTATCTTGGATTCAGCGGAAATATCGACACCTGCATTGCTATAAGGACAGTCCTTTTCCGTCACGGAAAGGCTTATGTACAGGCAGGCGCGGGGATCGTTTATGACAGCGTTCCCGAAAAGGAATATGAAGAAACAAGAAACAAGGCTCTTGCAGTTGTAAACGCAATTGCCGAAGCATCTAACATTTAACAAGGAGGAATATTTTTATGATACTTATGATAGATAATTACGACAGCTTTACCTATAATCTTTATCAGCTTATAGGAACTATATATCCCGACATAAAAGTTGTAAGAAATGATGAGATAACTATTGATGAGATCGAAAAACTCTCCCCGGAAGCTCTTATAATCTCTCCCGGTCCGGGCTACCCCGCCGACGCCGGTATCTCAGTTGAAGCGATAAAACGTTTCAGCGGTCAGATACCTATTCTCGGTATCTGCCTTGGTCATCAGGCAATTGCAGAGGCTTTCGGCGGAAAAATAGTAAAAGCAAAACTCCCTATGCACGGCAAAAGCACTGAAATTTCAATAAACACAAGCTGTCCTATATTTGCCGATCTTCCCGAAAAGATAACGGCGGCAAGGTATCATTCGCTTGTAGTTGATTCAATATCTATCCCCGACTGCATAAACGTTGTCGCCACGGACGGCGAGGGACAGATAATGGCTATACGCCACAAGACGCATCTTACTTTCGGCGTACAGTTCCACCCGGAATCCATTCTTACCGAACAAGGCGCTGCAATATTGGCTTCATTCCTACGTGTTGCCGGAATAAAGAGCACGGGTGTTGAAGTTTCGTCGCTGCCCAAGGAAAAGAGAGTCGCTCTTAAAAAATATATCGCAATGGCTGCCGACGGAAAAGATCTTTCCATGGATGATGCGGAAGCCGCAATGAACATAATCATGTCCGACGGCGCTACCGATGCGCAGATCGCTGCATTCTTAATGGCTCTGCGCTGCAAGGGTGAAACTATCGAAGAGATCACCGGCTTCGCAAAGATAATGAGACAGAAAGCAAGTGTTGTTCCGGCGGCGCGTTCGGCGGTAGATATAGTAGGTACCGGCGGAGATGTTTCAAATACATTCAATATCTCAACAACATCATCATTTGTTATCGCAGGTGCAGGTCTTAATGTTGCAAAGCACGGAAACCGCAGCGTTTCCAGCAAGAGCGGCGCAGCAGACGTTCTGGAATCTCTGGGCGTAAAGCTGAACCTTACCCCTGCAATGGCTGCTGCCTGCATGAAAGAGACCGGCATTTCATTCCTGTTTGCACAGTCGTTCCATAAAGCAATGCGGTTTGTAGGTCCTGCAAGGCGTGAGATCGGCGTAAGAACAGTATTCAACATTCTCGGACCTCTTGCTAATCCCGCACTTTCGGACTATATTCTCCTTGGCGTTTATGACGAAAAGCTTCTGGAAGTAATGGCAAAAGTTCTTATGAACGTAGGCGTAAAGGGTGCAATGATAGTTTACGGCGACGGTCTGGACGAAATGACCGTATGCGGAACTACAAAAGTCTGCGAACTGCGCGACAGAAAACTTATCAAATATGAAATAGAACCGGAAGATCTCGGTTTCAGACGTGCAAACCGTTCCGAGATAACGGGCGGAACTCCCGATGAAAATGCGCAGATTACTCTTAACATTCTCAAAGGAATCGAAAAAGGTGCAAAGCGTGATATCGTTCTGCTCAATGCAGGAAGTGCAATTTACTGCACAGGAGCAGCTTCTTCAATAGAAGAAGGTATTGCAATGGCTCGCGAATCCATAGACAGCGGCAAGGCATACGCTAAATTCGAGAAGATGAGAGATTTTACAAACAGGGTATGATTCCGATCCTCTGAAAGGAAAATAATTTATGATACTTGACGATATTGCAGAAAAACGCCGTAAACAGCTTGAACGGGATATGTCCGCAGTTCCTTTTGAAGAAGTGCGCAGGGCGGCGGAAGCTGCGGCAAAGACCGACACGGGACGGAGCTTCGCAAAGGCGATATCAGCCGCGCCGTCCCCAACATTCATAGCCGAAGTGAAAAAAGCCTCGCCGTCAAAAGGCATAATAAGTGATGATTTTCGTCCGGTAGAACAGGCTCTTGCATATGTTTCGGCAGGCGCGGCGGCTATTTCCTGCCTGACGGAGGAATACTATTTCAAAGGTTCGGCTGAATATTTCAAAGCCATTCGCCAAAAAGTAAATATCCCTATGCTGCGCAAGGATTTCATTATCCACCCTTATCAGATATATGAGGCAAAAGCAATGGGAGCCGACGCTATACTGCTGATCGCTGCAATGCTTGATGTTCCTCATATGAGAGAATTTCGTGAGATAGCCGAGTCGCTGAAAATGGACGTCCTTGCAGAAAGCCATAATACCGATGAACTTAAAGCCGTTGCGGAAGCAGGCTGCAAAATTTTCGGAATAAATAACCGCGACCTGAAAACTTTCAACGTTACCCTTGAGACTACAAAGGCTCTTGCGGAACTTGTTCCGGAGGGCGGCGTGATAGTTTCGGAAAGCGGAATAAAAACAGCCGAGGATATAAAATTTGTGACCGACTGCGGCGCAAAAGCTGTACTTATCGGTGAAACTCTTATGCGGAGCGGCGACCCTGTTTCCGCTGTCAAGGAGTTGAAGTCACTGCTATGATGATAAAATTGTGCGGATTAAGACGTCCCGAAGATATTGCTTACATCAACGAGGCAAAGCCTGATTTTGCAGGATTTATCCTTGCGGAAGGATACCGCAGGACCATTTCTCCCGAAACTGCCGAAATGCTTGCAAAACAGCTTGACCATTCGGTAAAAGCGGTGGGCGTTTTCATAGACCAGCCTGTAAAATTTGTTGCCGAAGTCGCCGAAAAAGCAGGTTTTTACGCCGTTCAGCTGCAGGGAAACGAAGACGCGGAGTATATTTCCGAACTTAAAAAAATTTCTGATATGAAGATATGGAAAGCCGTCCGTGTACAGACTGCGGAAGATATCCACAAAGCCGAAAGCTGCGGCGCGGATATGCTGGTACTTGACAGCTATTCCAAGGGAGCAAACGGCGGCACGGGAAAAACAGCCGACTGGGAGCTTATACGGAATACTGTGATCTCAATGCCTTATCTTCTGGCAGGCGGAATAAACATTGATAATATTTCCGAGGCAATGAAAATTTCTCCGTGCGGAGTTGATATTTCCGGCGGAACGGAAACAGACGGCGTTAAAGATCCTGCCAAAATACAAGCAATTATGAATTTAGTACGAAAGGTTGATAAAAATGTCTGAAACTTCAAAAGGAAGATTTGATATCTTCGGCGGACAGTACGTTCCCGAAACTGTTATGAATGCGGTGAACGAGCTTGACGCAGCTTACACAAAATACAAGGACGATCCCGATTTCAAAAATGAACTAAAAACCCTTTACAGAGATTACGCCGGCAGGCCGTCCCTGCTTTACTATGCCGAAAAGATGACCAAAGACCTTGGCGGCGCAAAAATTTATATCAAGCGTGAAGATCTGAACCACACCGGTTCACACAAGATAAACAACGTTCTCGGACAGATACTTCTTGCCAAAAGAATGGGCAAAACAAGGATCATTGCCGAAACAGGAGCAGGTCAGCACGGTGTTGCAACTGCAACTGCCTGTGCGCTTTTCGGTCTTGAATGTCAGGTCTATATGGGTGCGGAGGACGCTGTACGTCAGTCTCTTAACGTTTACAGAATGGAGCTTCTCGGTTCAAGCGTAATTGCCGTTCACGAGGGAACGGACACGCTGAAAGACGCTATCAACGCCGCAATGCGCGACTGGGCGGAAAACGTGAACACCACATTCTACTGCATAGGTTCGGTAATGGGACCTCACCCCTACCCTACTATGGTCCGTGATTTTCAAAAGATAATCTCGGAAGAGATCCGCGAACAGCTTATGGAAAAGGAGGGAAAACTTCCCGACTGTGTATGCGCCTGCGTCGGCGGCGGTTCAAACTCAATGGGTGCGTTCTATGATTTCATAAGCGACAAGTCGGTTCGTCTTGTAGGCGCCGAAGCCGCAGGTCTCGGCGTTGAAACAGGCAAGCACGCGTCCACCATTGCAAAAGGAACTACGGGTATTTTCCACGGAATGAAATCACTGTTCCTACAGAATGAATTTGGTCAGATCGACCCGGTATACTCCATTTCGGCGGGTCTTGACTATCCGGGAATAGGTCCGGAACACGCTATGCTTTACAAGACAGGACGTGCGGAATATGTTCCCATAACTGATGAAGAAGCCGTTCAGGCATTTGAATATCTTTCAAGAACAGAAGGTATCATTCCCGCTATCGAATCCGCTCACGCTGTAGCAGTTGCACAGAAGATCGCCCCAACGATGAACAAGGATCAGATACTGGTAATAAATCTTTCCGGACGGGGCGACAAGGACGTTTACTCCATAGCAAAATACCGCGGAAAAGACGTTGTTAATTCTTGATAGAAAGGAAGCATATCCATGAACAGAATAGAAAAAACGCTTGCCGAGCTTAAAAGCAAAGGCGAAAAAGCTCTTATAACATTTGTAACGGCGGGCGATCCCGATCTTGATACTACAGAAAAACTTGTGCTGAAAATGTTTGAAAGCGGTTCGGATATTATAGAAATAGGCGTTCCTTTTTCCGACCCGGTAGCAGAGGGAAAAGTAATACAGGCAGCAAGTCTCCGCTCCCTGTCTCACGGAACGGATCTGACGGGAATTTTCGGAATGGTGGAAAAGCTCCGCAAGCAGACCGACAAACCGCTTATACTTATGATGTACATCAACACCATTTTCCGTTTCGGAACGGAGAAATTCTTTACTCTTTGCAGAGAAAAAGGCGTTGACGGCGTTATAGTTCCCGACCTTCCATACGAAGAACGGGAAGAAATAAAGCCTTATGCCAAAAGCAACGGAGTGCTTGCAATAAGCATGGTGGCTCCTACATCACATCAGAGGATCGCAGATATTGCTTCCGAAGCGGAAGGATTTTTGTATTGTGTTTCTTCAACAGGCGTTACCGGTACAAGAAGCAAATTCACCACTGATTTTGACGAATTTTTCGGCGAGATAAAAAAGAGCTGCAAAGTTCCCGCCATGGTGGGATTCGGAATTTCAAACCCCGAACAGGCAAAGAAGATGAGCGGCTACTGTGACGGAATAATCGTCGGAAGTGCGGTAGTAAAAATAGTTGCGGAATACGGAAAAAATTCCGCAGACAAAGTAGGAGAATTTGTAAGATCGCTCAAAAACGCTGTACTATAAGATATAAGATCAGCAGCCGTCGGAACGTTCCGGCGGCTGCTTTTTATACCTGCAAAAACTATCTGTCGCTCTGGTCGCTGCTGTTATTGCTGCTGCGGCTGCTGCTGTTGTTTTTGCTGTTCTGGCTCTGCTTACTGTTCTGATTATTATTCTGATTTTTGTTCTGGCTGTTATTCTGGTTCTGATTCTGATTGCTCATTTTTTTACACTCCTTAATATATTTTCTCCGTATATTTTCAAAATTGCGGAGACAAATTATACACAACGCTTGAAATTCAAGTCAACATGGTGTATAATGTTATTAATTATTAGCAAAGGAATGATAAATATGCATAGCTGTGGAATTTTACTTCATATTTCCAGTCTGCCCGGTAAATACGGCATTGGTACTCTGGGAGCTGAGGCGCGGAGATTTGCGGATTTTCTGGCTGCAAGCGGTCAGGAATACTGGCAGATACTTCCCATAGGACCTACGGGATTTGGCGATTCTCCATATCAGAGCTTTTCTGCGTATGCCGGAAATCCCCTGCTGATCGATCTTGAGACCCTTATAAAGGAAGGTCTTATAAACGAGGACGACCACGATCTTCAGATAATAGAAAAGACCGGAAAGTTTGACGATTACGGCAAGCTGAACAGCTTCAAACAAATAGTGCTGAAAAAGGCATTCGCAAAATTTGCTTCGGACGCTTCGGAAGAGAAAAAAGAGCATTTTGAAGAATTTTGCCGCCGGAACAGCTTCTGGCTGGACGATTATGCTTTGTTCACAGCTCTTAAATCCTATTTCAAAGACGTTATGTGGACAGAATGGGAGGACGATATACGTCTGAGAAAGCCGGAAGCCGTAAAAAAATATTCCCAGATGCTCCTTAAAGATATAACCTGTATAAAATTTATTCAGTATAAATTCTTTGAACAGTATTATTCATTGAAAAAATACGTTAATTCCAAGGGGATAAAAATTTACGGAGATATGCCTATATATGTTTCCATGGACAGTTCAGACATATGGGCTTCGCCAAAACTTTTCATGCTGGATAAGGACAGGCGCCCTGTAAAGGTCGCAGGCTGCCCTCCGGACGATTTTTCTCCCACAGGACAGCTTTGGGGAAATCCTCTTTATGACTGGGACTACATGGAGAAAACACATTACAAATGGTGGATATCAAGAGTAAGATATTCATGCAGACTGTTTGACCTGACAAGAATAGACCATTTCCGCGGATTTGAAAGTTTTTATGCGATCCCGTACGGAAATGAAACAGCAGAGGTCGGCGAATGGCTTCCCGGTCCTTCAATGAAACTTTTCCGCGCAATAAAAGCGGAGCTTGGCAATGTCAGCTTGGTTGCCGAAGATCTTGGTTTTCTTACGGCGGACGTGAAAAAAATGCTGAAAGAATCAGGCTTCCCCGGAATGAATGTACTGGAATTTGCTTTTGGCGGAGACAACAGTAATTATCTTCCGCATAACTATGTAAAAAACAGCGTTGCCTATATCGGAACTCACGACAATGATACCGCTCTCGGGTGGTATGAAAATTCAGATAAAAAGACCCGTAAAAATGCAAAAAAATACATGGCTCTCCGCAAAAAGGAAGGCGTCAGCTGGGGAATGATACGCACAGCATACGCAAGCGTTTCCGATCTTGTTATAATACAGATGCAGGACTTCCTTGAACTGGGCTCGGAAGCCAGAATGAACACGCCCTCCACCATAGGCGGAGGCAACTGGGCTTGGAGACTTTCGGGAGACGAGCTTACAAAAAAACTTTCCGATAAGATACTTGATTATTCCAAACGTTATTTCAGGGTCCCTGAAAGGAAAAAAATAAAGGTCAGGTCGGTAAAAAAAGAAAGCTGAGATTAATTTACCCGATATGGCAAAATATGATCCTGTCTTCTTTTATTAAGAAGGCAGGATCTTTTTCTTTGATAAATGATTATTTTTTCCGAAATTCAGTATAAAGTTTTATATACGGCCATCTTTATTTTCGTTGTGAAGTTTTATATAGCTTGGTATCTTTTCATCATCGCGGTGAGAAGATACGGAATGATTTTCCGGCGCGATCCTGATATTTTCCCCGGTGTTGAAAGGAACTCCCTCCCTGCCGAAAGCACGGTTTATATCCGGAATATTTTCATTCGGGATTATCTTCGGTCTTGAAGCGTCGCCGGAATGGCGTTTATTTTCATCCGGGATCACTTTTATATCGTCGCTGTATGAACTGTGAGTTTTGATACTGTCCGGCACTGTTTCCGATCCTTTAGGAACATTTTTGCTGATAAAAGCGTTTGTAGGTTCAAGCATAAAAAACTCCTTCCGAAATATTAATTTTAAAGCGCTTCATAATAAATTTCCGAAATTTCTTTTTCATTGAAAACAACAGGCGCATTGCTCAAATTGCCCGAAGAAATTTTTATGCAGTTTTTTGTAAGCCATTCAACGTCATCGGCTGTTATCCCAAGCTCTCCAAGAGTTACGGAAAGATCTATCCTGCGTAAAAATTCCTGTATCTTGTCGGCGCAATCGTTTTCGTTTTTTCCTCCGAGGATCTTTGATACTTCGGAAAATTTTTCCGGACTGAACGGAGCAAGCCTTTTGACAATAGCCGGAGTAAGCGCCGCCAGTCCCCTGCCATGAACAATATTTTTCAGTCCGGAAACAGGGTGTTCCATTCCGTGAGCTGCGGATACTCCCGCCGCACCTATGACCATTCCTCCGAGAGTGGCGGCAAGACTTACCGATCCCCATGCTTCAAGATCATCATAATTTTCCATTAATTTTGGAAGATCGCCTGCGATCAGTTTCATTGCCGTAATTGCCTGAGCGTCGGTAAGCGGATTTGCTTTTTTTGAAGTATATGCTTCCAGTGCGTGAGTGAATGCATCAAAGCCGACCGAAGAAAGCACATGTTTGGGCATTGTAGACATCACATCAGGATCGATCACCGAAGCGGACGGCATTATTTCCATAGTATATAGCGCTTTTTTGTCCTTTGTTTCAGGATTTGTAAGAACGGCGATCTGATTTCCCTCACTGCCTGTTCCGCAGGTAGTGGGAACAAGTATTATCGGCAATGCGCCGCTGCCTTTCTTCTTTCCGAAAATATAATCGGAAACATCTCCGTCATTTACAAAGCAGAAAGCTATTGCCTTTGCAGCGTCCATTACCGAACCTCCGCCTATGCCGAGAACAGTATCGCAGTTATTTTCCTTGGCAATCGAAACGCCCTCGTAAACCGTTGTTGTAAGCGGATTTTGTGTTACCTTGTCAAATATCACCGCTTCTGCGCCTGACAATTTTAAAGAATTTACCGTTCTGTCCAAAAGTCCTGAACGTTTCGTACTGCCTGTTCCCGTAACAACAAGGACTTTTTTCCCGTATCCGGAAACGATCTCTCCGATCTTACAGGCAGTTCCCCTGCCGAATATAAGGTTTACGGGAAGATGATACCGAAATTCCAATCATATCAGCCCCTTTATTTTAAGATAATCCTTTATGACCGTAACACAGTTGTCTATTCCTACCTTTTCACTGTTCAGGGTCATATCGTAATTTATAGGATTTGTCCAGTAATTTCCGTGAGTGTAATACTGATAATAGTCGGCGCGGAATTTATCCGTCTGACGGATAGTTGCCTGCGCTACTTCCTCGGTAACGCCCATATTTTCTATAGTGCGCTTTATGCAGAAATCTCTGGGAGCCTCAATATAGACGCTGACAACATTTTCCCTGCCCTGTAATATATAGTCGGCACATTTTCCTACAATGACGCAGGATTCCGTTTCAGCAAGATTCAAAATTATTTTTTTCTGGTATTCAAAAAGAGTGTCGTCTGAAACGAATTTTTCGTTCCTTGCGATATATTTTCTTGCACGGGGAAGTCCTTTCATAAGACTTGCAAAGCTGTTTCCGGAAGTACGAAGCTTCTCGTTTACTTCTTTGAAAAGTTTTTCGTCCAGACCGCTTAACTGAGAAGCAAGGGTAAGTATCCTGTTTTCATAACAGTGTATGCCCAGATCGGCGGCAAGTTTTGAAGCAATTGCTTTTCCGCCTGTTCCGAAACCTCTTGCCACCGTAACGACATAATTTTTCATGCTTTACGATCTCCTTTCCCCGTCGGAAATATATCTGCTCAGGAACTCCTTTGTACGGGTATTTTCAGGAGATGTAAAGAATTTCTCCGGCGGCGCGTCTTCAACTATATAACCTTTGTCCATAAACAAGACCCTTGTTGAAACGTCTCTCGCAAAGCCCATTTCGTGAGTTACTATCAGCATTGTAAGACCAGTTTTTGCAAGTGATTTCATAACATTCAGAACTTCTCCCACCATTTCCGGATCAAGTGCGCTGGTAGGTTCATCAAAAAGCAGTACATCAGGATCCATACAAAGTCCTCTTGCGATAGCAACACGCTGTTTCTGACCTCCGGAAAGCTGCGCCGGATAAGCATTTATAAACGGAGCCATTCCCACAGATCTTAGATGATTTATAGCCCGTTCGCGCGCTTCTTCCTTGGAAAGATGAAGCACCTTGCGCGTTCCCGTCATGCAGTTTTTCAGAACGGTCATATTGTTGAACAGATTGAAAGACTGGAAAACCATTCCTACTCTGGAACGGTATGCGTTTATTTCACGCTGTGTCCTGCCAAGTTCCCGTCCGTCAAAATAAATTTTTCCGTAGGTTTGTTTTTCAAGCTGATTTATACAGCGGAGCAGCGTGGATTTTCCCGAACCGGAGGAACCGAGTATGCAGATAACATCACCTTTATTTACGGAAAAGTCGATCTTCCGCAATACCTGATGTTCGCCGAAATTCTTGCTCAACTCTTCAACACGGATAATTTCATCATTCATTTATGCCGCCCCCTTATTCGTTGTTATCCATATATTCCACAGCAAGCGCATAATCCTTTTTGCCTGCCATTTTCTTTTCAATAAACAGGAATATCCTGTTGAAAAGGAAACACAGAACAAAATAAATTATTGCAATTACAAGATAGGATTCAAGATA
>CANQZR010000033.1 GCA_947628405.1 uncultured Clostridia bacterium | reverse complement strand
CATTTCCGCATTTTTCAGTCTGGTATTCTTGTCCTTTTCAAGTTCCGAAATATCCGCAAGATTTTTCTCGGCTATCTTCTTGTAATTTTTCATGGCAATTTTTTCTCCGGTAAGCAGTTCGTTTACGCTTATTCCAAGTATTCCGCAAAGCTCAAGCATGATCGAAGCATCGGGCAGAGAACGTCCCGTTTCCCATTTTGAAACTGCTCTGTCGGTTATGCCGAGTTTTTCGGCAAGAGCAGCTTGGGTAAGCCCGATATCCTTTCGGCACGCGGCAATAAATTTTCCTGTTTTCTCCTGATCCATACCGAAGTGACCTCCTTTATGCTTTAATTGTACATTATCTGAGGATATTTGTAAACATACCGTAAGTTGAGATGTAAGGAAAGGCAGTATATCTTTTGCAAAAATAAAATTTTTAATAATTATATCATAATTTATATAAAATGTCAATCGGTTAAGTTTGAAATTATATTTGCCAAGGAATTATTGACAACATTTTTTAAAAATATGGTTGAAATTTTTAACGGAATAGTGTATAATAATAGGGAATTATTTTTTGTAAAGGAGAATTTCCCATGTACAACGATATTATGGATACCATAGGCTTTGTTGCTGCCGCTGACCCGGAAGTTGGGGAAGGCATGAAGAAAGAACTTGCCCGTCAGAGAAGAAATCTGGAGCTTATTGCCAGCGAAAACCTTGTTTCTCCGGCGGTAATGGCGGCAATGGGTTCGGTACTTACCAATAAATACGCCGAGGGTTACCCTGGAAAACGTTACTATGGCGGCTGCGAGTGTGTAGATATCGTGGAGAATATCGCTATCGAACGTGCCAAAGAGCTTTTCGGTGCAGGATATGCAAACGTTCAGGCACATTCCGGCGCACAGGCAAATACTGCTGTTTATTTTGCGCTTCTCGAGCCGGGCGATACTGTTCTCGGAATGAGCCTTGCTCACGGCGGACATCTTACACATGGTTCTCCGGTAAATCTCTCGGGTAAATATTTCAATTTCGTTTCCTATGGTCTTGGTGACGATGAAACTATCGACTATGATAAAGTAGAAGCGCTTGCAAAGGAGCATAAACCAAAACTTATCGTAGCCGGAGCGTCTGCTTATCCGAGAATAATTGATTTTCCCAAGCTTCGCGAAATTGCGGATTCTGTCGGAGCGTATCTTATGGTCGATATGGCGCATATCGCAGGACTTGTTGCAGCAGGAGTTCACCCGTCGCCCGTTCCGTATGCTCATATTACCACAACTACTACCCATAAGACTTTAAGAGGACCCAGAGGCGGACTTATTCTTACAAACGACGAAGAACTTGCAAAAAAGATAAACAAGGCTGTTTTCCCGGGAATACAGGGAGGACCTCTTATGCACGTCATCGCCGCAAAAGCCGTATGCTTTGGTGAGGCTCTCAAGCCGGAATTTAAGGAGTACGGCAAAAAGGTAGTTGCAAATGCTCAGGCACTGGCAAAAGGACTTGTTTCAAGAGGCTTTGATCTTGTTTCAGGCGGAACGGACAACCACCTTATGCTTGTTGATCTCCGTCCGTTTGACATCACAGGAAAGGAACTGGAACACCGTCTTGATGAAGTTTACATCACAGTGAACAAGAATGCTATCCCCAACGATCCTCAGAGCCCGTTCATCACAAGCGGCGTAAGAATAGGCACTCCGGCAGTTACAAGCCGCGGACTCGGTACGGATGATATGGAAAAGATAGCTGAGTTTATATATCTTACGGCAAAGGATTTTGACAGCAAGGCTGATGAGATCCGTGCAGGCGTAAACGAGATATGTGCTAAATATCCGCTTTATGAATGATAGCTTAACGATCGTTTAAAAAAAGTAAAAATATTCCCCCGTTTTAAAGCCTTCGGCTTCAGAACGAGGGGAATATGCCTTTTTATGATAGGGTGTGATATTAAATGAATACACCTCTTGCCGACAGGATACGTCCGAGGTCTTTGGATGATGTGGTAGGACAGTCCCATATTCTCGGCGAAGGGAAACCCCTGCGCCGGATAATCGAGAACGGTAAGATACCGAATATGATATTTTACGGCAGCTCCGGTGTGGGAAAAACTACCGTTGCACGCATTATTGCCGAAAATGCCGGCATGAAGCTCCATAAGCTGAACGGTACTTCCGCTTCGATATCCGATATCAAAGATGTTATTGCCGATACCAACACCATTGACGGAATAAACGGCGTTCTGCTTTATCTTGACGAGATACAGTATCTTAATAAAAAGCAGCAGCAGTCGCTTCTTGAATATATTGAAAACGGGCAGATAACTCTTATAGCTTCCACAACGGAAAATCCTTATTTTTACGTTTATAACGCAATAATCAGCAGATGTACCGTTTTTGAGTTCAAACCTCTTACAGCGGAAGAATTAGTTCCTGCTATAACAAGGGCGTTCCGGCTTGTAGCTGATGAAATGGGTCTGAAAGTCAAGGTGGAAAAAGGCGCTGTGGAACATATTGCACAAGGCTGCGGCGGTGATGTGCGTAAATCGATCAATACTGCCGAGCTTTGCGTTCTTTCCGCTGCCGGAACTGACAGCGAAATAGTTATAACAAAGGAAAATGCCGAAGCGCTTACTCAGCGCAGCAATATGCACTATGACCGCGACGGCGATTTCCATTATGATATTCTTTCGGCGCTGCAAAAATCCATACGCGGTTCGGACGAAAATGCCGCGCTGCATTATGCCGCAAGACTTATGGAAGCGGGGGATATCATTTCACTTTCACGGAGACTTCTGGTCATTGCGGCGGAAGATATCGGTCTTGCCTATCCGCAGGCAATTGCAATTGTAAAAGCCTGCGTTGACAGCGCAATGCAGTTGGGACTTCCGGAAGCGCGGCTGCCTCTTGGAGAGGCAGTGATACTCCTTGCTACGGCTCCTAAATCCAATTCCGTTATCATGGCGGTAGACGCTGCCCTTGATGATGTAAGGAACAGGGACTGCGGAGATTTTCCGCGGCATTTGCAGAACAAGCATTTCGACGGCGAGGGAGCAGAGGTAGTCGGACAGCATTATCTGTATCCCCATAGTTTTCCTGACCATTATGTAAAGCAGCAGTATCTGCCCGATACTATAAAAGACAGGGTATACTACGAATACGGCGATAACAAGGTCGAACAGGCGGCAAAACTTTACTGGCAAAAAATAAAAGGGGAAAAATGATCCTCAGATCCCAAATCTGCTCTCTATTACTTTCGGGGAAAGCTCCGAGGAATATTTCCAGTGAGAGATATGCCCTTCGGTTATGAAATATTCCGGAGGACGGTGTATATGTGTTCCGCTGAAAACATCTACTATGATAAGTTTGACCTTCATTTTTTCCGGTATAAGGGCTTTTATGTAAACGCTGGCGTGCTGTCCTGCGGAAACGCCTTCTTTGGGTTCGGCAAGCCCTGCAAGGTTCGGAGCAAGCTCAACAAATATCCCGTATTCCTCAACGCTGCGGATAATTCCGGAAACCGTTTCTCCGTAATTGAACCGGGAAGCGTTTTCCTCCCATGTTCCGAGAAGCTCCTTATGCGAAAGCCAGACGCGTCCGCCGCTGATATCCTTTATAACTACAAAAATATCCTGCCCTGCCTGAAAACGGTCAGACGGGTGCGATATTCTTGAAACCGATATAGCGTCTATGGGGATAAGGGACGGTATCCCACAGCCGATATCTACAAAAGCGCCGAATTGTTCAAGATGAGTGACTTTTGCAGGGATAACATCTCCCGGAGTCAATGAGGAAATAAATTCCGACATACATTCTTCCTGAGCTGCTTTTCGGGACAAAACGGCGACATAAGTGCCGCCGTCGTCCTTGTATATCTGTTTTACTTTGAAGCAGACCGGCTTGTTTACTTTTGTTATCAGCGCTATATCCTTGGTAGTTCCTTCTGCAATGCCTATGGCGCCTTCTTCACGCGGAATAACGGCTTTTGCACATGGAATATCAAGATGAAGATCATGGTCATTATCACATATCAGAACGCGCGCTTCAAGAGTTCTGTTCTGAAGCATGGCTTCCTGCATGGCAAAAATTGATCTTAAGCAGTTTTGATTTTCGGGCGTTTGAAAAAGCGCGCCCTCAGGACTGTAATTTTTCATTTTGTACCTCCCGAGTTTTGATAGAATTGATTAGTTCGCTTTTCAATTCTATGCGGAGAGGGGTTACTATATTCTATAATTTGGAAATGTTTCTTCCGCCGTATCCGATGATTATTCTTGAAGCCTTGGCTTCCTCTTCTTTGCGGCAGGTAACTTCAACAATGCAGTCTGTGCCGATATAGTCGCTTTCTCGGTTATCGGCGTCTCTCAGGTATGCAGCGTTGTATATAGGCATTGAGTAAGTCGGAGATGTCCCGGTAAGTGTGTTGAATACTGCAAAGGAATTTACTCCGTTTGAAGCGCTTTTGTGTTTTGCGTTTCTCGTCCCGACCTCGGCAAGAGGAGACAATGCTCTTTTTAAAGCTCCTGCGGCATGATCTGCGCTGTCGGGGGAATCGAAATATGCTGTTATTTTCATTGAACTTTTCAGTCTGACCGTGGATCGTCTGCCGGACAGACTTTCTCCTTTCGGTAAAGATGTTGTGCTGCTTAAAATGCATTTAAGTATAGTTTATATAAACTTTTTGAAAATATTAATGAAAATAATTGCCTTTACATATCAGAATGTGGTATAATATCTGTGTATTTATTTTAAAATTATACCGGAGATGATCTTATGGATATCCGTCCGCAGGATATTTTAATAATGAAAAAAAAGCACCCCTGCGGCGATAACCGTATGCTGGTGCTTAGGTCGGGCATGGATTTCAGGCTTCGCTGCTGCGGCTGCGGACATGAATTTATGACGCCAAGGAGCAAGATAGAAAAAAATGTACGATCGGTCGAAAGAAACGAAGATACCGAACAGCCTTAGAAAATTTCTTTTGAGAAAATAACAGCATATGCCGTCTGTTAAGATCGAAAGGAAAATATCATGTTTGAAAAATTGAAACTTACTGAAGAAAGATACAATGAGATCGGCAGCAGGCTTACCGACGTATCGGTAATTTCGGATAATAAGCAGTATGCTTCATTGATGAAAGAATATAAAAATCTTACGCCTGTTGTAGAAAAATACCGTGAATATGAAAAATGCCGCAAAACTATGGAAGATGCTAAAGAACTTCTTGACGAAAACGGTATTGACAAGGAAATGAAAGAACTTGCTCAGATAGAATTTGATGAGAGCAGGGAAAAACTTGACGTTCTTAGTGAAGAACTTAAAATACTTCTTCTTCCTAAAGACCCTAACGACGAAAAAAGCGTTATTATCGAGATACGCGGCGGAGCTGGAGGAGAAGAAGCTGCTTTGTTTGCCAATTCACTTTTCCGTATGTATTCAATGTATGCGGAAACAAGGCGGTGGAAAACCGAGATACTTAACTCTAACCCTACCGAGCTTGGGGGTTTTAAGGAGATAAGTTTCAGCGTTGAGGGCGAGGGAGCCTATTCAAGACTTAAATATGAAAGCGGAGTGCATCGTGTTCAGCGTGTGCCGGAAACGGAATCTCAGGGAAGGATACACACTTCTACCGTAACCGTAGCAGTTCTTGCAGAAGCGGATGATGTGGAGCTTGAGATCGCTCCTACGGATCTGAAAATAGATGTTTTCCGGGCTTCCGGAGCGGGCGGTCAGCATATCAACAAGACCGAATCGGCAGTCCGCATAACGCACATTCCCACAGGAGTGGTAGTGGAATGTCAGGACGAGCGAAGCCAGCATAAAAATAAAGACAAGGCAATGAAGATCCTTCGTTCAAGGCTGTTTGAGGCGCTGATACAGGAACAGAACGATAAGATCGCGTCTGAAAGAAAATCGCAGGTCGGCACAGGGAACCGTTCTGAAAGGATAAGGACCTATAATTTCCCCGAAAGCCGTGTTACCGATCATCGTATAGGTCTTACGCTTTATAAGCTCGAATATATATTGAACGGCAGCCTTGATGAAATAATAGACGCTCTTGCTACGGCGGATCAGGCTGCAAAGCTTTCTGCGCAGAGTGAAGAATAAAGGTGGAAAACAATGGATCTGGAAACTAAGCTGCTTACTTCTTCTGATGATGACATAAAAAAAGCGGCTGAAATAATTGCCGGCGGCGGTATTGTTGGTATGCCTACCGAAACTGTATACGGTCTTGCCGCAGATGCGGAGAATGCTGATGCCGTCCGGAAAATTTTTATAGCAAAAGGGCGTCCGCAGGATAATCCTCTGATAGTTCATCTTGCAGATGTCGGCGATATATCGGATTATGCATATGACATTCCCGATATTGCGTATAAAATTGCCGAAAGGTTCTGTCCTGGACCTTTGACTATGGTCCTTCCGAAAAAGGACAGGATACCTGATATAACAAGTGCCGGACTTGATACGGTCGGTATAAGGATACCGAGTCATAAGGCTGCAAGAAAGCTGATAAAATTCAGCGGAAAGGCGATAGCAGCTCCTTCGGCAAATCTTTCCGGAAGTCCCAGCCCTACAGCGGCTATCCATGTAATGAACGATATGAACGGAAAGATACCGGCAGTAATAGACGGCGGAAGCTGTCCCGTTGGTGTGGAAAGCACGGTCATTTCTTTTGAAAGCGGAAAAATAAGGATACTTCGTCCCGGATTTGTTTCGGCAGAAGAGCTTTCGGAATTTGGAGAAGTAATAATAGACCGCCATATAACGGAAGCCGCTGATGACGGTGAAAAGGTACTTTCACCCGGAATGAAGTACAAACATTATTCTCCGAAAGCAAACGTAACTATCATTGACGGCGACAGCGAGCATTATATAGAGTTTGTAAATTCTCACGGCGGCGAAGGAGTCTTTGCTATGCCGTTTGACAGTGACGAACCGTTTTGCCGTATCCCGGCTGTTTCATACGGAGATACCTGCGAAGAACAGGCAGCAAAGCTGTTTGACGTTCTTAGAAAATTTGACGAAATAGGTGCAAAGCAGGTTTATGCAAGATGTCCTGCTGTAAGTGGTGTCGGTCTGGCTGTATATAACAGGCTCCTTAGGGCTGCCGGATTTGAGATAATTAAGATCACATAACAGGTAAAAAGCTGTATTTTGATTTTGGAAAGTGACTATCAAGGATGTTGAATGAAAGGAGACGCATATATGAGCGAAACGCGCGATACAGTCGTGGTCGGTCTGACAGGACAGAGCGGAGCAGGAAAAACTACCGTATGTCAGGTCTTTGATAATTGTGGGTTTGCGGTTATTGATGCTGATAAAATTGCCAGAAATGTTATGGAAAAAGGCAGTATGTGTCTGGAAGAAGCTGTCGAATGTTTTGGCGAGGGAATACTTAATGATGACGGTACACTGAACAGGCATAAACTTGCGGATATAGTATTTTCCGATAAAGAAAAACTCGAACAGTTGAATGCAATAAGCTATCCCTACATAACATCTGAGATACTTAACATGATAAACCGTTATGCGGCGGAAAATAAAAAATATGTTCTTCTTGACGCTCCCACGCTTTTTGAAAGCAGAGCAGATGATTTCTGCGACCTTATAATAAGTGTTACGGCGTCGGAAAAAAACCGGCTCGATAGGATCGCCAGACGTGACGGCATATCCGAAGAACAGATCAGGAACAGATTTTCATCACAGCATACGGAAGAATTTTTTATAAATCATTCGGATTTTATAATCAAAAATAATAAATCTGCAGAGATACTTCAGGAAAAGGCAAAGGAAGTTGCAGATAAGATCAAGGAGTACTATCAATGCTGAAAAAGTTCGGCGGCGTGATAACAATAATTTTTATCGGCTGTTTTATATGGCTGATATTCAATATAGAGGATATATGCAAAAAGTATGTATATCCGCAGCAGTACAATGCATACGTAGAAACGGCGGCGGCTGAGACCGGCGTGGACAAATACCTGATATATGCGGTAATAAAAACGGAAAGCGGATTTGATGAAACGGCTGTATCTGAGGTAGGTGCAAGAGGTCTTATGCAGCTTACGGAGGACGCTTTTGAATGGGTAAAATTCAGAATGGAAGACGAACGGGATATATCATATGACGATATGTTCAATGCCCGGTATAATATAGAATACGGCAGCTATCTGCTGAAACTGCTGTATGAAGAATATAACGATACCGCTACGGCAATTGCGGCATACCATTCGGGACGAGGAAATGTAAATGAATGGCTCAAAGCTCCTGAATACAGTTCCGACGGCAAAACGCTGGACAATATGCCGCAGGGAAAGACAAAGCATTATGTCAAAAAGGTTATGACGGCTTATAAAGGTTATAATAATCTTTACGGTTAAAAAAGCAATACGGTAATAAATTCATTATGAAAGGAATGTTTCAATATGTCAAACGAAAAAGAAAAATCACCTGCTGCTCTTCTAAAGGAAAGGCTTTTTATGGATAAAAAGCACGCCGGTCTTATAATGACAGAGGAGCAGACTTCGGAATGTGATGATTTCTGCGAAAGCTACAAGGATTTTCTTAACGGTGCCAAGACCGAAAGAGAAGCGGCTGCTTCTGCTATTGCGCTTGCAAAAGAGGAAGGATTCACGGAGTATGTCAAAGGTATGGCTCTTAAACCGGGAGACAAGATATACTTCAACAACCGCGGAAAAGCAGTCATTCTTGCCGTTATAGGCAGCGAACCTATGGAAAAAGGCGTTCACCTTGCTGCGGCGCATATTGATTCGCCGAGAATAGACCTTAAACAGAATCCTCTTTATGAGGACAATGAAATAGCTCTGTTCAAGACCCACTATTACGGCGGCATAAAAAAATATCAATGGGCGACCATACCTCTTGCCATTCATGGAGTTATTATCAAAAAGGACGGAACGAAGATCACCGTTTGCATAGGTGAAGATGAAAACGATCCGGTATTCTTTATAAGCGACCTTCTTCCGCATCTTGCTCAGGAGCAGGTAAAGAGAACTCTCAGTGAAGGCATAAAAGGCGAGGAACTGAATATTATTGTCGGTTCAAGACCGTTCCGCGATGATGATGTAAGCGAAAAGGTAAAGCTGAATATCATGTCGTTGCTTCATGAAAAATACGGTATTATCGAATCGGATTTCCTTTCGGCTGAGCTTGAGATGGTCCCGGCTTTTAAGGCTAAGGATATAGGATTTGACAGAAGTCTTATCGGTTCATACGGACATGACGACAGAGTATGCGCATATACGGCTCTTGAAGCTATACTCGGCTGCAGCAAGGTAAACAAAACGGCGGTAGTTTGCCTGACCGATAAGGAAGAAACGGGCAGCGACGGCAATACCGGCCTTTGTTCGTCTTACCTCAAGAATTTCCTTTATGATCTTGCCGACAGCTTTGGTGTAAAGGGCAGAGACCTTGTTTCCAATACAGAATGTCTTTCCGCAGATGTAAATGCTGCTTTTGACCCCACATTCCCTGACGTAGTTGAAAAGAAAAATGCTGCGTTTGTAAATTACGGAGTTGTAGTTACCAAGTTTACGGGCGCAAGAGGAAAATCAGGAACATCTGACGCTTCGGCGGAATTTGTGGCAAGGGTCCGTGCTCTTATGGAGAAGAACAATATAATCTGGCAGACCGGCGAGCTTGGAAAGGTAGACCTTGGCGGCGGCGGTACCGTTGCCGCATATCTTGCAAATCTTGATATGGACGTTATAGACGTAGGAGTCCCGGTGCTTGCAATGCACGCTCCATATGAAGTAGTTGCAAAAGCAGACGTTTATATGACATATAAGGCTTTCAAATCATTTTTTGAAGAATAAAATTATCGGGGAGGCAAAAGCCTCCCCGATCTATGTTTTATGATAATTATTCACCGGATCTTATTCTTGCTGTCATAAGCTCTTCCAGTTCCTTTGCACCGTTGTTTTCGCACCATTCGGTGATCTCAGCCCATTTGCCGTCAAATTCTTCTTCGGAACAGGTTATTGAATTGCGTATCTCGGTTTTCATATAAGTTTCAAGGGTTTCCAGCAGGATACTTTCTTCGCTCATTGCAGGAATATCATAATCGCTTATCAGAGTTCTGTTTATTTCGGGAAGCTCATCCGCCGAAGGGAACAGATCCGCAAAGGTTTTTATTCCGTATCCATCAAGCGTAGCCCGTTCTTCGTCTGAATATCCGGCGATAATATCTTCAAGAAGCGGAGAAATATAGTTTCCGTTCCGATCCTTTTCCGTAATGCCTATCATAGGGAATGGCTCTGCATATCGTGAATAGAAATTTTCTTCGTCATAGTCTGCCATTATGATGTCCTGAGCTTCATCACTGCACCACCAGTCAAGAAAACGGAAAGCTCTTTCGGGCTCGGAACAGTATTTTGTTATGCCTATTCCGGACGGAACGGAATAATCATTATATTCCGCTGTAAACATAGTGTTCATTCCGCTGTCCAGCGTGACAGAAAGGGGACAGTAGATATCATCATAATCCTCCGGCAGCCCTGCAATGGCAATAACCCCTCCACGGGATATCTTATCATAATATGCTCCTTCTTTAAGTGAATACGAATCACTGTCAAGCAGACCGGTATTATACATATGGTTCAGCCATTTTATAAATTTTCCTGCATTTGGATCGAGCCACTTATACGACGCTTCTCCGGTCTCTTCATTTACAATAAATTCTCCGTCGTTTGGATATCCGAGAACGTAATTTACCCGTTCGCTTATGGTTTTTTCATAAAGCTGGATAGGACCGCCGCAAAGCAGCAGTCCGGTGTTCCCGGAATGGTTCTCCATATACTCCGAAATGCACGCTTCAAGATCGGAAACGGTTTTTATATCCGGATAACCGGTTTCCTCCAGTACGTCGTGACGTATGCTGAATGTTCCTTCTGGCAGAAGTACGGCAGGAGATGAACCTCCCGTTCCGAAAGTATATATATTGCCGTCCGGTGATGTAAGGGAACTGAAATATTTTCCGTAAAAGTCATGGAAATTAGTGCCATATGACGTGACATAATCATTAACGGGAATAATATCTCCGTTTTCTATAAGCTCCTGAGTATCGTCTCCGGCATAGATAAGATCGGGCATTATCTCACTTTCTGAAAGAACATCAGAGGGAGTTTCGTCGTTAAATACCGTAATATCAAGTGTAACTCCGGTGACGTTGGTTATCTGTTCGGCTGCGGCGTCATCAAACGGGATATCTTCATAGTCACCGAAAATGAATAACGAAAGTGTTATAGGCGAGGTGTCCAAAGGCGGAATATCCGCTTGATCGGGCAGTTCGGTCTGTGAAGCGGCGGTATTTTCAGCTGTATCTGCCGGAACATTTACCGTTTCGCCGGGTAAAGACGTATCCGAAGTTTCTTCGGAGCTGCCGCTGCATGAACACATTGCCGCCGCTAAAAACATGGCGACCGATGCAGAAAAAAATTTTTTTAAACTTTTTGAGATCATAAAACAGCTTCTTTCTGTAATAATAGTTGCTATATAATTACTTTACCTCAATTTTACAGCTATTAAAATACAATAATTTCACTTTATTTCATATAAAAATCAGATATTTGAGACCGGGACATATTTTTATGATTGGAAAATGACGGAAAATAAAAATAATGCTTGAAAAACGGTAAAGTTTGTAGTATAATAATATAGCTACGGTATATTAGCTTATTATGGTGATATGACCTGTATTTTTTGTATGAGGGTGTAATTATGGCTCGCTCCAACAGCAGAACGACTCCTGCCGACACGGCAGCGCTTTTTGCAATGATAGTGCTTATTGCTGCTGTGCTGGTTTTATCCGGAATATATTATTTGCGGCTTAACGGATATTTGCAGTCCGATGCCGCTGCAGCAGAAAATACCGTTCCTCTTGTAATTGAAACAGAGGAATATACTGCCACCGAGACGACCGTATCGGTCACAACAGTATCCGAAACTTCGGCACCGGCAGTTTCTTCTGCCGAAACTACCGAGACATCTAATGACGAAACAGAAGAAACTTCCGACACAGAGATCACAAACAATCCTGCTGTTCCTGTTCCTACTGAATATGACAAGGAATTTTATGATAATGTGCTTATGATAGGCGATTCTCTTTCCGTGGGACTTGTAAATTACGGCTTCCTTAAAAAAGAAAATGTATTTGCGCAGCTTGGGCTTACTCCCGCTTCGGTAATGACGACGGATATTGACGAGCAAAGCGTTTATGATAAAGCCGTGGAGCTTTCTCCGGAATATATATGCATAATGCTTGGAACTAACGGTCTTTCTTACCTTTCGGAAGATTATATGGCTGACAAAATGGGAGAATTTATCGACGCACTTGCCGGAATATGTCCCGATGCAGAAATAGCCGTTATATCCATACCGCCGGTAACAGCCGAGCATGAAGAAGAAAAACCCGAAAAGCTCATAAATATAAGTATGTACAATGCTCATATAAAAAGAGTTGCAGATGAAAAATCAGTAAAATTTGTTGATACTTACTCGCTTTTGCAGGGAATTACAGGATATCTTGCAGACGATTATGCCGAAAATGACGGTCTTCACTTCAAAACGGACGCATATCCTGTGATACTGAGTGCGATACAGACAGCATTTACCGGCAATGAAGCCGTTACTGAAAGCACAACGGAAACGGTGACCGTGTGGGAACCCGGAACAAGCGCTTCAGTTCCGTCCGTTCAGACGGAAGAAACAGAAACGGGCATTACTATCGTTGTTTAAGAATAATATTATTTGTATTTACTTTAAAACCGAAAGGAACATTCCGAATGAAAAAAATTATAATAACTTTATCCGTTCTGGCGGCAATGGCTTTTACCGCGTGTGAAAATGTGAATGATGACACTGTGCCGGTCAACGGAACTCCGGGTGAAACAACAGCGGCTTCAGTATCTGTTGAAAGTGCGGAACCTGCGTCGGCAGCTTCTGCGGCGGATATTACCGCTGCTGTTATGGCTGAGATCGAAATAACTTCCGCTGCCGAAAAAACTCCCGAAGATATAGGCGCTTTCTATGATGTGGATACCTCCGCCATTGCGGATATGTCCGTGTTTATTTGCGGAAGCGGAGCATATCCGGACGAAATAGCGGTATTCAGATTTAACGATCCTGACAGCGCTTCGGCAGGAGCAGAAGCCGTAAAAAAACGTCTTGAAAATCAGACAAATCTTTATACCGATTATACTCCTGACGAAGTATACAAGCTTGAAGACGCAAACGTTATTGAAAAGGACAATTGGGTCATTCTTACGATCTGCTCTGATAATGCCAGAGCGGCTGAGATAATCGAAGGACTTATCTGAAAAATAAGATCATGAAAGCAGGGCTGACGGTATGATAATTACGGCTGTAGGAATAGGACTTATCGGTGGATCTTTGTGCAAAGCAATAAAAAAGCATACAAATCATACAGTCTATGGCATTGATCTTGACAAGGAAACTGTTGCAATGGCACTTTCGCAGAATGCTATCGACGCAGATACCGATGATCTTGGTCTTGCCGATATCACAATAGTTTCGCTGTATCCTACCGATACCATAGATTACATTATTTCAAATGCAGATAAATTCAAAGAGGGGAGCATTGTCATTGACACCTGCGGCATAAAAAAAGCCGTTGTCGAAAGAGTTACTCCTGTCCTTGAAAAGTACGGAGTAACTTTTATAGGCTGCCACCCTATGGCGGGACGAGAATTTTCAGGCTTTGAATATTCTCTTGACAATCTTTTTGATACGGCAAGTTTTATAATTACTCCGTCGGAAAGCGTACCTCAGGCTAAGCTGAACCTGCTTGAGGATTTTGCATATTCGATCAATTTTAAAAAAGTAGTTTTTGCTTCTCCCGAAGAGCACGATCAGATAATAGCTTTTACAAGTCAGCTTGCTCATGTTGTTTCAAACGCTTATATAAAAAGTCCTACACATCAGAAACAGCTTGGGTTCAGTGCCGGAAGTTTTCAGGATCTTACCCGTGTGGCAAAACTGAATGAAGTCATGTGGACGCCGCTTTTCATGCTGAACAAAGAGCCGCTTTGCTTTGAGATAGATTTTATAATTGAACGTCTTAAAGAGTACCGTGATGCTATGATGAATGATGACAGCGAACGTCTTAAAGAGCTTCTTAAAGAGGGCAGGATATTGAAAGAAGAAACGAAACAGTTATAAAAAAAGCCGTACATTTTATGTACGGCTTTGATATTATGCCTTAGAAGCGGTCAGACGTTCATGAATGAATTTTTCCACATCATCAGCGCTTATTCCAAGAACTATAGAAAATTCACGGTTAATAAGATTTTCCGCAGCATTGAATGCTTTTTCGTCGGAAGCAATAAGCTGTTTGCCGTCCTCGGAACGTCTGCGCCGTTCTTCATATATAGACTTCATCATTCCTATTATTCCGTAAAAGTCATCATTCCTGAGCATTGCTCCGAACTGTTCTTTACGGATATTTTTGTCATTGAACCATATACCTTTTGCATTGGGCATTGAATCTATTATATTGTAAATTTCTTCTTTTGTAAGAAGTTTTCTCACGTTGTTTTCCATACTGTCGGCAGGAACATAGTATGTTGAATTGACCGAATCAACGGGGATAAGTTTGCAGTATTCTTTTCCGTTCTTTCCGTCGAAACATTTTTCTGTTTTTTCTGCAATTCGGCATATTTCTCCGGAACCATAAACAACATATTCACCAATGCTGAACATGGGGGTACACTCCTTTCATTCTATGTTTTGATTATAGCATAAATTACGGGAGATTTCAAAGGCACTTTTGCACAAATTCAGCAATTGCCTGATTGGGCAGTTTTATAATAAAAAGCGGCTGTCAGTTAAGTACAGCCGCAGATATTATTTGAACTTTCTAAGAAAAGTCGGTCGGAACCATTTTTTGTAGCTCATGATAAGTAAAGTCAGCGTGTAATCGTAGAAAAGGAATATCAGGTTTCCTGCAACTATAAGAGCCGGTATAAGCCATTTATTGTAAAATCCAAATTCTTCAAAAAGATCAAGCGTGCCAAGAATGTTCATAAGCGTATAGAATATTATTATTATGGAAATATTGAATGCTGCCAGTTTGCATATCCACCCGAGAGCCTTGCTTCTGATCTTTTCAAAGAATGATTTTGCAACCGGATAATATCCGAACAGAAACGTAAAAAACAGCCATGCTTCCTTATCCGGAGTAACGAAAAACGAAAGCACCGCTACCGATGCATATGTTACAAAAGACCATGACGTGCTTACTTCGATCGCAACAACGGTTATAAGCACTCCCGCAAAAAGCGGAAGAGTTATATTCAAAGGGGGAAATACTGCTGTAAGGAACATAAGCAGCAGACAAAGTGCGGATACAATTCCGCCAAGCGATACTTTATAACTAACTTTTTTCATATTTATCCTCTGTTCAGCAGCATGGTATAAAATCTCCGCCCATACATTCACAGCAGCAGTCGGTACAAATCAGACCATTGCATATATCGCATACGGAACACCCTCCGATAGGTCTTGCATCGTTTCCGAAAGTCTGATCGTTCGGATCGCCGCGCATATATCCTTTTTTGCTTTCACGCATATGTCTGAATGCGGAATTATATTCGGGATTGTAAGGCTCCATTCTGCAAGCCTGTTCAAAGTTTGAATATGCGTCGTTGAGCCAGCCCTTGGCATAGCATATGCTGCCGTTAAGAAAATACCATTCGGCAGACCTTTCCTGTTCAGATGCAAGCATTGATGAAGCGTCATCATAATTTCCCATGCTTATCAGACGTCTTACTTCTTTGAAAATGTTTGTGCCGGCTCCGCCGCGGCGTGAATCCATTATAAAATCGTATGCTTCGGTAAATTCGGATATCTTTTCATCATTTCCGGCGTATTGTCTTATAAGCTCTTTGTATGCGGCGTTTACTTCGTCGTCTGATGCCGACGGGGAAACGCCGAGTATTCTGTAAGGGTCATTCATTCCGAGTATCTCCTTTCATTTCTTTATCTTCTTTTTTTCTTATTATATCGTAAAAAACGTTTTTCAGTCCAAGATATACGATATTGTCCGTTATAGGCTTGAACCTTTTCAGCTCAAGCTGTACATAACAGTCAGCCAGCGCTCCGAGAGTGAAATTGATACTGTCTTCGGCTTTTGTTTTTATAAGCGGAAGGTCAAGGTCGTTCACCGTTTTATTCCCAAGAATAAGAGGATTGAACCCGTTTGCTTTGAAATCCTTTTCTACATCATCAAAAGCGTCGGTGATGTAGATATATCTTCCAAGCAGATATCCGAAACGCTGCAATATGCGTTTTTCATCGCTGTTTTCACTGAGTCCTGATGAAATTTTGCCCAGAATGTTTGAAAACGGTTCGGAAGCCCGGTCTATGGATTTGCAGTTGTCTTTTTCGAGCCGATCCTGACGTTCCATTTGTTCGGCAATGTATTCCGAAAGTTCAGGATAAGCTGAAGCGGCTTTTTTGTAAGCTCTTCTTACGAACAGCAGCATGAACATAGGCGGCAGTTTGCCTAAAAAGCGTTTGTCGGCAAAGTCGTCTTTTATTTTATGGTAAATAAGCAAAGAAGCCGCGGCGGCAGTATAATCAAGACCGGTATCCGTTCTTATGCATGGGGTCTTTCTGAAGGGATGGACTGCACATCTGCACGAACACATTTCTGCGTCTGAGCCGTTCAGCGCCAGAGCCATAAGTCCAAGAAAAGCAAAGTCATAACTGAGTGTCATTCTTGCGGCAATTCCGTATTTTTTTCCAAGAGTTCTGCAAAGTCCGCAATATACAGCTCTGTATGTTTCAAATTCGCATATTCTCATCTGCGGCTTGAATGGTTTTACATATCCGAACATAACATTCTCCAATTAATGATATCTGTAAATGATTATAACATATTCTTCCTGATATGTCAAATAGTCCTTTAATATGCTTGTCTAAAAATGATCCAATATGCATATGATTAACCGGGAGGTTGTTTTATGCAAAAAAAATTTTTAGTACGGTTTTTATCTGTATTTCAGGCGATAATTATAATGACAGTTTCACTCTGTTCGGATATCCATGCCGATAATGAAGAAGATGAACTTCTTTTATGCGAAGTCCTTATGGAAGCGTCAAGCGGAACGGTTATAGAAAGTATAAACGGCGATATTTCTGTTCCCGTAGGTACTGCCGCAAAACTTATGACAGTGCTGCTCGCCGCCGAAAAGGTCGAGAGCGGAGAGCTCTCTTTGGAAAAAAAGCTTAAAACGTCGGCTTATGCCAATTCCATGCAGGGAGCGCAGATATGGCTGATGCCGGGTGAGGAGATAACCGTTGACGAGCTTTTAAGATCCGTAATAATAGGGAATGCCAATGATGCGGCTGCCGTTCTTGCGGAAGAGATCGGCGGCTCGGCAGATAGTTTCGCAGGGCTTATGAATGATAAAGCTGAAGAGATCGGAATGGAAAACACTTCCTTTACCAATTTTAACGGATATTATGATGATGATAAGCAGATATCTTCAGCAAAGGATATAGCTGTCCTTTGCGCAGAACTGTCGGAATATAAATTCCTGAAAGAATATTTTACCTGCTGGCACGATTTTGTACGTGGCGGTCAGACTGAACTTGTAAATTCCAATACCCTTGTAAGATCATATAAGGGTATTATCGGGTTTAAAGCAGGATATACTGAACATTCCGGATATTTTGCCGCCTGCGGCGCTGAACGTGACGGAGTAACATATATTTCGGTAGTTATTGGCAGTGATGATGAGGAATACGCTCTTTCGGAAGCCGGGCGGCTTATGAATACGGGATTTTCCGGCTATATGGTATTTACTCCCGGACTTCCGGATGATATACCCGAAACTATATCCGTCAAGGGCGGAATGTCACGGGAAGTGCCTTTGTCATATGGGAACGTAAAAAGTGTTGTACTGCCGAACGGAGCGGCAGATTCGGTATCTTCACGGGTAATAATTACGGATTTTCTTTATGCTCCGGTAGAAAAAGGGGACAAAGCGGGAGAGATACAGTTCCTGCGCGGAGAAAAAATGATGTTCTCGGTAGATATTATTGCTGCCGGACCGGTGGAAAAAATGTCGGTGTTTAAGGCGTTGGGCATTATTATCAAAAAACTTTTAACATTTTAGTAAGACTGACCAAAAGTTGCTCGTTTTTCAGGTTATCTTGAGAAAATCATTGCAAAATTTTTGAATTTATAGTAAAATTAGAATATGAATAACTTTAGGAGGAGAAGGTCATGTCAATAAAATTAAACACCAAATACCTTCAGAACTTTATCGCGCCACATGAAATGGAAAATATCAAGGCTTCCGCCATGCTTGCGGCAAAGACACTTGAAGAAAGATCCGGCGCAGGAAACGATTTTCTCGGTTGGGTAAATCTTCCGACAGACTACGATAAGGAAGAGTTTGAAAGGATAAAGGCTGCTGCGGCTAAGATACGCAGCAATTCTGACGTGCTTATCGTCATCGGCATTGGAGGTTCATACCTTGGCGCAAGGGCGGCTATAGAACTTCTAAGATCGCCGCTTTACAACAATCTTAAAAAGGATACGCCGGAAATTTATTATGCCGGAAACAATATCAGCCCCACATATCTTAACGAGATAATCTCCCTTTGCGAAGGCAAGGATTTCTCGGTGAATGTTATCTCCAAATCCGGAACTACTACCGAGCCTGCGCTTGCGTTTAGGATCTTCCGCGAAATGGTGGAAAAGAAATATGGCAAGGAAGGCGCAAAGGACAGGATATTCTGTACAACGGACAAGGCAAGAGGTACTTTAAAGCAGCTTGCCGATACAGAGGGATACGAAACATTCGTTATTGCTGATGATGTCGGAGGAAGATATTCCGTTTTGACAGCAGTAGGACTTCTTCCTATAGCCGTAGCGGGCTGCGACATAGACGCTATAATGGCAGGC
>CANQZR010000032.1 GCA_947628405.1 uncultured Clostridia bacterium | reverse complement strand
CCCTTGACCCCACCAGCGCGGCTGCGCTGGACCAGCTATTGTTTTTTTATTTTGTTCCGCTAAATTATCATTTATCGGTATATATAAATGTTAAAAATCAACTCTTTGTTGTAACATAGCCTAAAGAAAAAAGGGGCTTGCGCCCCTTTGATCTGCTTGTATTTTATTTGTTTGCAGAAACTTCCTGCGGCGCCGCGTCATTTTTCGCTGCATTATCCGCCGGACGAGGATCAATATCCGCATCGTGATAATCTTTTGTACGGTGCGACAGCTTCTTCTTTTTCAGCAGATATGCCACCATTTCGCTGAACAGCGCGTATATCACGGCAAATACAGGAACTCCCAGCAGCATTCCGGCAAAGCCGAAAAGTCCTCCTCCTACAAATATCGCAAACATTACCCAGAACGGAGTAAGCCCGGTGGAATCGCCTATTATCTTAGGACCAAGAATATTTCCGTCAAACTGCTGCAGGATCACTATGAAAATTATGAACGGTATGACCTGCTTGGGAGCAGCCATAAGCAGCAACAATGCGCTCGGTATCGCCCCGATAAACGGTCCGAAAAACGGGATTATGTTCGTTACGCCTATTATAACGCTGATAAGAGCGGTAAAGTCCATTTGCATGATAGTCATTACTATAAAGCAGATAAGACCTATTATAAATGAATCAAGCAGCTTTCCCGAAAGGAAGCCCGAAAGTGTCCTGTTGGCTTTTGCGCTTACGCGCAGTATGTTCCTGCTGAGATTTTTCGGGAAAAAGGCATATACTATCTTTCTTGCCTGTGCAAGGAACGTTTCTTTGCTGTACAGCAGATATATAGCCACTATAAAACCGATAACACAGTCCTTTATGGCAGCTATCACAACTATCGCGCTGTCTTTCAGCTTTATAGACATATCACCCAGCTTAGGGATCATATCATTTGCAAAATCCACAAGTTTCGGATATATGGTATCGAGCTGTGATTCTATCGCGGAAACTATCTTGGGATAATCACCGAGGAATTTTGTTATAAGCGTTTCTATCTGCCGCCGATACTCCGGTATGCTGGAGAATATCTCAACAATGCTGGAAATTATCTGATTTATTATTATTGCCATAAGAGCTGCCAGTATGGTGATCAGCAGGATAATGCTTATTGCCACGCTCAATGACCTTGTCAGCTTAGGGTGCGGCTTCTTCCTGTCAACGAGCTTTTTGAGCTTTCCTTCAACGAATTTCATTATAGGATTGCACAGATATGCAATGACTATACCCCAGGTGACCGGCGCTATCACATGGAAAAATTCCTTTACAGCGCCGGCAACGACGGAAAATTTTACAAAAAGTATCACAAGCAGCAGGCATACCGCAAAAGTAAGTACACAGTATACGGCTATGGTATTGTATTTTCTGTTGAAATCGACTTTCAATTTACCTCGTCCCTTCGCAGAATGCCCACCGTCATTATCTTGTTTTTCAAGAAAAGCCGGCGCAAATTTAAATGTGTTCATAAATATTATACACCACTTCTCCCTTTAAGTAAAGTATTTTTTTGTAATTTTAACAAATTTAAAATTCAGCGTGCGCATATGCTTGTTGAAAATTATTGACACATAAAAGTCTGTTATTCAGCAGAAGTAAAATTCAGTCGGAAAGAATTTGCTCCGCTCCCTGATATATCCATAATAAAAGTTTGAGCATTTTGCAGAAATTTTACCTCCGAAAACGTTTAAAATTTGTGAATTTTTTTGATAACCCCTTGAAAAATCACGGCAATAATGGTAAAATGTTAATATCATATGCTGTGCCGGAAAGGTCCGGCTTTTTATTGAAAGAAGGAGTGTGTTCAATGAACTACGGACATTTTGATCTTGAAAAAAAGGAATATGTCATTACTAAACCCGATACCCCCGCTCCCTGGGCAAATTACCTCGGTTCGCCGGAGTACGGCGCAATGATCTCAAATAACGCGGAAGGATACAGCTTTGTAAAATCCGGTGCAAACGGACGTATCCTCCGTTACCGCTTCAATACAAATCTTTCTCTCCCGGGAAGATTCATCTATATCCGCGATAACGATACCGCAGATTACTGGTCGGCTTCATGGCAGCCGGTAGGAAAGCCCCTCGATCAGTATAAGAGCGAATGCCGCCACGGTACCGCTTATACCGTTATCTCCGCAGAATATGCTCAGGTAAAGTCCGAAGTTACATATTACGTTCCTCAGGGCAAGACCTATGAGGTGTGGAGAGCCGTTATCACAAACCTTTCGGATAAGCCGAGAAAACTTTCGGTTTACGGCTTCTGCGAGTTTACAAACGATAGCAACTATGAACAGGATCAGGTAAATCTCCAGTATACTCAGTTCATCACAAGGACCACTTTTGAAGAAAACAGGATAATCCAGCATATCAACGAAAACAGCGGCAAGGACGCAACAGGCTCCAACCACCGCGAGCGCTTTTTCGGAATGGTAGGTTCGGATATCTGCGGATATAACGGCGACCTGAACCACTTTATCGGTTCTTACCGCACCATGGCAAATCCTATTGCCGTTGAAAGCGGACGCTGCGACAATGTGCTCAACTACAACGCCAATGCCTGCGGCGCGCTCCAGACTGCCGTTACACTCGGCGCAGGAGGAACTATCGAGCTTGTTTATATAGTAGGACAGAGAAACAGCGCCGAAGCTGCCGAGATACTCAATGAATACAAAACTCCCGGCAAAGTCGACGCCGAGATAAAGGAACTGAAGAATTACTGGCACGGCAAGCTCTCAAACTTCCAGATAAATACTCCGAGCGCAGAATTTAACAATATGATAAACGTATGGAACGCTTATCAGTGCTTTATTACATTCATCTGGTCAAGAGCAGCCTCGTTCATCTACTGCGGACTCAGGAACGGCTACGGCTACCGCGATACCGTTCAGGATATTCAGGGTATAATTCACCTTGATCCCGAAATGGCAGGAGACAAGATCAGATTTATGCTTTCCGCGCAGGTAGATAACGGCGCAGGACTTCCGCTTGTAAAGTTCGACCACAATGCCGGTCATGAAAATGCTCCCGAAGAGGACAATCCCAATTCCGATTACGCAAAGGAAACGGGTCACCCCTCTTACCGTGCGGACGACGCCCTCTGGCTGTTCCCCACGATTTTCAAATACATAGGTGAAAGCGGCAACACTGCATTCCTTGACGAAGTGATCCCCTATTCCAACGGCGGTGAGGGAACGGTCTACGACCACCTGAAGAGAGCAATAGACTTCTCCATGAAGCACCTTGGCGATCACGATATGCCTGCCGGTCTGCACGCCGACTGGAACGACTGCCTTAGAATGGGCAAAAAAGGCGAATCCACATTTGTTGCGTTCCAGCTTTACTATGCAATGACCGTTATCAAGGGCTATGCCGAAAAGAAAAACGACGCGGAATACGTTAAATATATCGAAGAAGTACAGGGCAAGCTGGGTGCGTCTCTTGCAAAATGCTGGGACGAGGACCGCTGGATCAGAGGTATCCGAGAGGACGGCGTTATCGTAGGCGCAAAGAAAGATCCGGAAGCCAATATGTGGCTCAATCCTCAGAGCTGGGGCGTTATCTCCGGATTTGCTTCCAAAGAGCAGGGCGACAAGTCCATGGATTCTGTTCATGAGATACTCAACACTCCTTACGGCGTAAAACTTCTTGAACCGCCTTACGTTGACCATTTCTTTGACGGCGCGCTGATGCATATCTTCAACCCCGATACAAAGGAAAACGGCGGTATCTTCTCTCAGTCACAGGGCTGGGCAATACTTGCAGAATCGCTTCTCGGACACGGCAACAGGGCTTTTGAATACTTTATGGAATCCTCTCCTGCGGCAATGAACGACAAGGCTGAGATCCGTGTTATAGAGCCTTACGCTCACGGACAGTTTACCGAATCCACACGTTCGCCGTTTGAAGGACGTTCACACGTTCACTGGCTGACCGGAACAGCTTCTACCGTAATGGTAGGCTGTGTTGAGGGTATCCTCGGAATGAGACCCAATGCCGACGGTCTTGTAGTAGATCCCGCGATCCCTTCCGATTGGGCAAGCTACACGGTAGAAAAAACATTCAGAGGCAAAAAGCTGTTTATGACCTTCAACAATCCGTCACACAAGGAAAGCGGAGTTTCCTCCATTCTTCTGAACGGTGAAAAACTTGAGGGAAATCTTATCCCGGCAGATAAGCTGAAAGCCGAAAATGAGATCTTTGTAACACTTGGCTGATAAAAAACAAAAGCGGCGCAGTATTTATAATGCTGCGCCGCCTGTGCTTTCAGGAGGATATTATGTCGGAAAATATTTCACCGGATTTACGATATGAAAGAAAAAGGCTTGATCCCGGAACGCTCCTTTCTCCGCTACCGGCGGTAATGGTCTCCTGCGGAACAATGGAAAAAGCCAATGTTCTCACGGTAGCATGGACAGGGATACTGTGCACCCACCCTGCAATGACGTATATTTCCGTTCGCCCGTCAAGATATTCATACGATATCATAAAGGAGGCAGGCGAATTTGTCATCAACCTGACCACTTCAAAAATGGCACGGGAAACAGATCTCTGCGGAATGAAAAGCGGCAGGAACACCGATAAAATAAAAAAGTGCCGTCTGCATACCGAACCTGCGTTCGTTGTGGGAGCGCCGATAATTTCGGAAAGTCCCCTTTCGCTGGAATGTAAAGTGAAAGAAATAGTACCGTTTGGCACTCATGATGTGTTCATATCGGAGATCGTCTCCGTCAGCGTGGACGGAAGATACATTGACAGCAAAGGAAAAATAAATCTTCAGCAGGCAGGGCTTATGGCATATTCTCACGGAGAATATTTTTCTCTTGGAAGAAAACTTGGTTCTTTCGGGTTTTCCACCGCCGGGAAAACAAAAAGGAAAAGCCATGCAAGAACAAAAGGTTGATCTTAGCATTTAGTGTTAAGAGTTGAAATATTAAAGGTTTAATGCGATCCTACTTTGGAGGTGACATTGCCCACGTGGACTTCCCCCTCATTTATCGTCAAGTATAAATACTTTCTTCTTGACAAATGAACATAAATAGTGTATCCTTAAAATAAGATATCAGCACCGTTATATTAAAACGAAAGGACTCGTTTATTATGCAGGATATAAAGCTCACAGATCTTATAGATATAGCTACACTTCAGGAAATACAGGACGGCTTTGCCGATCTTACCGGCATGGCGGCTCTTATAACCGACGAAAACGGCGACCCTGTCACAAGAGAAAGCAATTTTACCGATTTCTGCATGAATTATACCCGCAGCTCACATTCGGGCAGGTCAAAATGCGAAGAATGCAACAAAGCAGGCGGTGAACAGGCAATGCGTTCAGGTTGTGCCTCGGCTTATTTCTGCCATGCAGGACTTGTGGATTTTGCCGCGCCGATACTTCTGAACGGAAAACTCCTCGGCTCCTTTGTGGGAGGTCAGGTCCTTACCGAAGAACCCGACGAGGAAAATTTCCGCCGTATAGCCGTTGAAATAGGCGTCGATCCCGACGAATACATAGCCGCACTGAAAAAAGTAAGGATAGTAGATAAAAAACAGATCGACGCTGCCGCTGATTTTATGTTCACTATATCAAAAGTCCTTTCTCAAACGGCTTACAACTGCTATTCTGCAAATCAGTCCAAAAACGGAGTTTCCGAAATAAATCAGTCTATAATAAAAAAGATCGGCGAGACCGAACTTGCAATTATCAGGGCTGCCGAAAAAATCAAAGAGCTTTCCGACGCTTTTGAAAATATAGACCGCATTGCCGGAGGATCCGCTTCTGAAGTATCCGCTACCACAGGCACGGTAAAGGTAATACAGAATATTGCCCTTAACACAAAAATACTCGGCTTCAACGCTTCAATAGAAGCCTCAAGGGCAAAGGAAAGCGGAAAAGGCTTCGGCGTTATCGCTCAGGAAGTAAGAAGTCTTGCGGAAACCAGCAAGCGTTCGGCAGACCTTATTGAAAAAGCCATGCAGAAAATAGGCGCTTATTCAAAGGATATGGACGCACAGGTCAGCAGCACAAGAAGCATTATCGACCGCTGCCTTGCCGACATGGAAAATATATCCGCTTCCCTCGGTGAGATAAAAACCGCTGCCGAAGAATAGATCCTATGATAATAACAAGGACCTCCGGATACCGGAGGTCCTGTTTTTCTTTTTAACAGCGGTTTATTGTAAGCTCATAACATTCTTCGCCGTTCTCACAGCAGTCACAGCCGTTCCCACAGCCTGAATTTCCGCCGCAGCCGCTGCCGCACGGATCACAGCGATCCGGACAGGGCGGTATCGGCTGCGAGCACATAGGCTCGTAAACCGTAAATATGAATGTTAATCCGTTTGCTTCGCCGCAGCAGCACTTTACGCGCCTTGTCTGCGACCTTGGAGACGAATTAGCGTCGCCTATTGCGGTAACAGCATAAGTTCCGTTGCACGGAAGTGAGAATACAGCAGAATTTCCTCCTGCTACCTGACCTCTTGCAACCACCTCTCCGCTGGAATTTCTTATCTCAACGGTAAAATATTTCGGAGAGCAGGGACATATCGTATAAAGCTCTTCTACTGTGACCGAAACACTGCACCTGTTATCAGAAACGTTTGCCAAATATATTCAGTCCTTTCGCACGGCAGGATTGATTTGTTCCGTACAGTGCATTATATGCCGGGACTTCATTTTTTGTTATCGTAAACGCTCTGCTTTTCCGGCAGTCATCACGCCATTAACTTTACCATTACGGCTTTCTGGGCGTGGAGACGGTTTTCAGCTTCCTCGAATATCTCGTTTGCGTGGGCTTCAAATACCTTTTCGGTTATCTCTTCCTCACGGTGAGCGGGCAGACAGTGCTGTACCATAGCGTCCGGCTTTGCGGCAGCCATTACTTCGTCGTTTACCTGATATCCCTTGAATGCTGCACGCCGCTTTTCGGCTTCGCTTTCCTGACCCATTGAAGCCCATACGTCGGTAAATATAACGTCTGCATTTTCCGCAGCTTTTACGGGAGAATCGGTAAGTTCAAAACAGTCGTAATCCTTTGCAAAATCAAGGACTCTCTTATCGGGGCGGTATCCCTCCGGGCAAGCCGCCGAAACCGACATTCCCACTTTAAGACCGCCTACGATCAGCGAATTTGCCATGTTGTTGCCATCGCCGATAAAGCACATTTTTAAACCGTCAAACTGTCCCTTGAACTCACGGATAGTCATAAGATCCGCAAGCACCTGACACGGGTGGCAGAAATCTGTCAGACCGTTTATTACGGGTATGCCGCCAAATTCCGCAAGATCCTCTACCTCTTTCTGATCGAATGTACGGATCATTATGCCGTCAATATATCTGGAGAGCACCCTTGCAGTATCCTGAACAGGCTCGCCCCGTCCTATCTGAAGATCGGACGCCGACAGGAACAGCGGATGTCCGCCAAGCTGGTACATTCCTGTTTCAAAGGATACCCTTGTACGGGTAGACGCTTTCTGGAATATCATTCCCAGTGATTTTCCCTGAAGAAGCGGATGTGGAATGTTGTGTTTCAGTTCATATTTGAGCTGATCGGCAAGATTGAGTATCTCGATTATCTCTTCCTTGGAAAGATCGAGCATTTTAAGAAGATGTTTCATGTTTATATCAGTTCCTTTCGATTATCAGTTTATTTTTGCGATAAATTCTTCAATGGTCTTGTTTAGTCTCGAAGCAAATTTGTATGGTATATTGTGTCCGGCGCCGTCCCACATATCATATGAACAGCGCGGATTTTTCTGCGAAAGCATTCTTGTAGACTTTCTTATATTTACCGGATCTTTCATTCCGCATATGGCAAGGATAGGTTTATCCACATCAGGATACTGCGGAAATTTTTCAAGCGTTATCCCGTTATCCACCGACGCAAGGATAGACTTCATACTGACGTTTTTGCAGTATTCCTTATGTTCCTGACGCTCCGCCTTGTTCAACCCTACTGAAATGCTGACGGCTCCGCTGCGCATATTTTTTTCGTTATCCGACTGCTGCTTCATAAGCTTTTCTATTTCTGAAACTTCTTTTAACAGCCAAGGGCTTATCATCACAGCGCCGTCAAAAAGTTCCGTATGCTCGCAGATAAGCGGCAGACAAAGCTGCGCACCGAGAGAAAATCCCACCAGAGTGACCGGTCTGCCGATACTTCCGGCAAGCTCAGCTATCTCGCTGACCGCCGTTTCCGTAGAAAAAACAGCGTCGCCGCTTCTGCCGAAGCCGGGAAGATGCGGTACGATGACCTGATAATTCTTTGAAAAGTGTGGTATCTGCTTTGTAAAGCAATGAACAAAATTCATTCCGTGCAGAAAAAATATCGTTTTGCTTTCCGCTTCTCCGTATTTTTCATAATACATCATTTCAGCGCCCTCCTTATAATTTCCGTTCCCTGATCTATTTCTTCATATGTAACGTTGAGCGGCGGCAGCAGTCTCAGCTTTGCCTTTGCCGTCAGCATAAGAAGCCCCATATCAAGACAGGCTTTGCAGACATCAGCGGCTTTTTGGGTTTTAAGACGTATGCCTATCATCAGCCCCATTCCGTCAACACCCTCGACCTCCGGTATTTCAAGAAGTTTCTTTCTGAAATGATCGCCCTTTGCCTTTACCTCGTCAAGAAATTCTTTTGAAGACACTCTGTTAACTACCGCCAGACCGCCAGCGCACGCAAGAGGGTTCCCACCGAATGTGGAACCGTGCGTTCCTGCGGTAAGAACATTTCCGCATTTTTCGCCGGCAAGGCATATCCCTATGGGAACGCCTCCTGCAACGCCTTTGGCAAGAGTTGTGATATCCGGCTTTACTCCGAACAGCTTCGACGTAAGAAATTCTCCCGTTCTGCCTGCGCCCGTCTGGACTTCGTCGGCAATGGCGAGAATATCCTTTTCGGCGCAGATCCTGAAAATTTCGTCCACAAACTCCTTTTCAAGGGGCATAACGCCGCCCTCGCCCTGTATGAACTCGAACATTATCCCACAGACGGTATCGTCCGCCTTATTCCGCAGATCCTCAATATTGTTTGCTTCAACATTGATAAAGCCCTCAAGGAACGGGAAAAAATAGTTGTGAAAAACGTCCTGTCCCGTTGCGGAAAGAGTTGCCAGCGTTCGTCCGTGAAAGCTGTTCACAAGGGTTATTATATTATAGCGTTTGGAATCTTTTCCGTACTTGTCAAAAGAATATTTCCTTGCGATCTTTATGGCGCACTCGTTTGCCTCCGCGCCGCTGTTGCCGAAAAACATCTTTTCATAGCCGGTAACTTCTGAGATCTTTGCGGCAAAGTCCGCCTGTATCTTTGTATAATAATAGTTTGAAGTATGCTGAATGGCTCTTGCCTGTCTGCAAACGGCGTCTGCCCATTCCTCGTCGCAGTAGCCCAGAGAATTTACTCCTATGCCGCTGCCGAAATCTATATATTTTTTCCCGTTCTCATCAGCGGCGGTACGTCCCTCGCCGCTTTCAAGGACTACCGGGTAACGTCCGTATGTTCCCATAACGTGTTCGTTGAATTTTTCTATTGTACTCATAAAATTTTTCCCTTTCTCGGTAATTTGAATTTATTTCAACTCTCAACTCTTAACTCTCAACACTGTCAAAATCCTCTTTCTTTAAGCTCTGAAACTATTTTAACATATTCCTCGCGTGGATCAAAGCCCTTGTAATCCTCCCGTTTAAGGTCGATAGTATCGCCGTGGGAAATTCCCCGTATACGCTTTGTTTCAAAAGTTCCGCGGAAATTCCCCCACTTTGCGGATTCGACCGTTACAAGCCCGTCATTAGGACCGTATTTTCTTAGCAGAAGATTTGTAAAGCCCAGCAGATTGAAGCTGAACGGATATTTCATTACCGAAGCGTAGCTCTGGTAATATACTTTATCGGAATCCGGAACATTCTCGTTGAATTTTTCCGCAAATTCGCAGCTCAATTGATGTGCCAGCGTGTAAAAATCGGGAGTATTGTCGCCAAAGCTCCTGAACCTTTTATCCATAAAGTCCGAGACCGTTCTGTAAAAACCGTCCGGCAGAGAGTTAGCTTCGTCCGAGACCTGTGAACCGCGGTGCGGCGTTCCCACCGTAGTCAAAGAAGCAACGCTGTCCGCCATGCCCAGCTTTGTTATTGCATAGCGCGAATCCAGACCGCCTTTTGAATGTGCGATTATGTTCACCTTTTCGCAGCCTGTTTCTGATTTTATTTCAAGAATTTTATTCTTTATAAGCTGTGAATTTGTATCTATCGTAGCACAGGCTTCCTGATGCCCATAATAAATTTCAGCGCCGTTTTTAATAAGCTCTTTTGGGATACGTCCCCAGTAATTGAAATATTTCCAGTCCCGGAAGCCCATTCCGTGAACAAGGAGTATAGGGTATTTTGTAGCGCATATCTGCGATTCCACGCGCTGACTGTCACAGGCGGCACGGGTAGTTTCGTAATCGTATTCCGCATTTGCGGAACGGTACAATCCTATCAGCGCAAATATCCCCACTATTGGAACAGGCAGCAGGAAAAGCGCAAGCACACGCTTTACTATCCCCAGTCTCCTGCACAAAACCATTATGCGTATGATACCGTTAAAGCCGCAACCTAAAATTATCAGCCCCGCAATAACTGCGTCGGGTATCCAATAGCTTTTGGGAAGTCCCCAGAAATCGTTTAAGACTGCGGCTGTGTAGAAGATCGTCTGGAACACAAGTGAAACCGCCGTATATTTAAGCAGATATTTTCCGCCGTACATTGCTCTTATACGGATATTTACCGTAGACTTGTCAAATTTAACGCGATAAGGCTTTACTGCCAGTCTTATCAGCCAGTAAAGAGAGAACAGCACAAAGGGCGCGGCGTTAAGTATTATATTTACATATCCGAAAAATACAGAACCTAAAATTTCGGCTTCCGCAAAATTTTCAGGAAGCAGCCACATCCTCACAAAAAGATAAATATGTGGAATTATCGTCATTCCCACAAATTTTCCCACAGCGCCTGACAGAGGGAATTTGTCGAACACATCAAGAACTATTATCGCCGCAAAGATCAGCGTCATAATTATAAACATTCCCCTTGCCCCCTGTCATGACCCGAATAAATCCTTTTAAATGAATTGCGTGCCTATGCCCTCGTTTGAAAGCAGTTCGATAAGTATTGAATGAGGAACTCTGCCGTCAATGATACAGGTCTTTTTTACGCCCCGTCTGACAGCTTCGACGCAGCAGTCTATCTTAGGTATCATGCCGCCGGAGATTATCCCCTGACGCTTCATGAACGGAACTTCGCTGACCTGAACGGTAGTTATCAGCGTTCCGTCATCATCCTTATCTTTAAGAAGTCCCACAATATCCGTCATAAGGATCAGATTTTCCGCACGAAGCTCCGCAGCGATCCTTGCCGCCGCAGTATCGGCGTTGATGTTGTAGGTCTGACCGTCCTTGCCGCAGGCGACCGTTGCAATTACCGGAACATATCCCCTGTCAAGGGCGTCGGTTATGGGAGTTGTATTTACGTTTTCTATCTCGCCAACAAAACCAAGATCGGGATCGCTCTGCATTTTTGAAGCGGTTATCATCTGTCCGTCAATGCCGCACATTCCCAGAGCCTTGCCCTTATGCCTTGTAAGATGTGAAACAAGTTCCTTGTTTACCTTTCCTGCAAGGACCATTTTTACAATATCAACTGTAGCCTCGTCGGTATACCGCAGACCGTTTATGAACTTGCTTTCAATGCCCACTTTTTTCAGCATTTCGTTTATTTCCGGACCTCCGCCGTGTACAAGAACGACTTTTACTCCTACCAGCGAAAGCAGTACGATATCGCTCATAACGGCGTTTTTCAGTTCTTCGTTGGTCATGGCGTTTCCGCCGTATTTTACAACTACGATCTTGCCGTTGTATCTTTGTATGTAGGGAAGCGCGTCTATAAGAATTTTAGAACGTATCTCGTTGGAAATTTTTATTTCGCCCACTTTAAAACAGACCTTCTTTTTATTTAGTTTTTAAGGCAGGTTGAACCTGATTTTTATTTGTACAAGCCGAACCTGCTTTTAAGTTTTGAGAGTTAAGAGTTGAGAGTTGAGTTACTGACGAAATTTTAAGAGTTTTGTTTTATATTGCAAAAATATTCTTAATTTGAATTTGAAAAAGAACAGCAAACTAAAAAATTAATGCAACAACTCAACTCTATCAGCTGCGGTAGTCTCCGTTTATTTTAACATAATCGTATGTCAGATCGCAGCCCCAAGCCGCCGCGGAAACATTGCCCATATTAAGATCAATAAGAATTTCAATCTCGTCCTCGGAAAGTATCTTTTTCGCCTCTTCTTCGGAGAATCCCACTCCCGAACCGCCTTTGCACATAAGAATTTTTCCTGCTTTTGAAGCAAAGGAAACGTCCGCTTTGTCAACGTCAAATTCCGCATTTGCGTAACCCATAGCGCAGAGGACGCGTCCCCAGTTGGCGTCAGCGCCGAACATAGCGCATTTTACAAGGGGAGAATTTATAACGCTCTTTGCGATAGTAATTGCTGTGTCAATATCGGGAGCGGCGGAAACTTCGCAGGTAAGAAGTTTTGTTGCGCCCTCGCCGTCTTTCGCAAGCATTCTTGTAAGATTTGCCATTACCTGATAAAGAGCGTCCCTGAATACCCCGAAATTTTCATTTTCGGCGGAAATTTCATTATTTCCTGCCAGACCGGAAGACATAATAACGCAGGTGTCGTTTGTGGACTGATCTCCGTCCACGCTCAGACAGTTATATGTAACCTTGACCACATCTGAAAGCGCCTTTTGCAGACATTCCGCCGAAACGGCGCAGTCGGTGGTGATAAAATTCAGCGTCGTTGCCATGTTGGGGCAGATCATTCCGCTGCCCTTTGCCATTCCGCCGAGATGACATTCCCTGCCGTCAATAACAAATTTTACCGCATATTCTTTTTTGACCGTGTCGGTGGTCATAATAGCTGTGGCAGCTTCGGCATTTCCCGTATAGGACAGCTTTTCGGTCAGCTCAGGTATGGCGTTTTCTATAGGCTCAATGGGGAATATCTGTCCGATAACGCCGGTCGAGCCGATAATTACCTGCTCCGTGGGGATATTCAGCGCTTTTGCAGTAAGTTCGCACATTTTAACGGCTTTTTCAATGCCGTCGGGGTTGCAGGTGTTTGCATTTCCCGAATTTACAATAACGGCTCTTGCTTTTCCGCCGGATCTTTCAAGATTGTTTTTTGTAACGGTGACCGGCGCGCCTTTTACTTTATTGCTTGTATAAACTCCCACCGCATTGCAGACGTTATCCGCAAATATCATTGCGATATCATTTTTTGCGCCGCTCGTGAGAGACTCTTCCCAGTCGGGAGCTCCCCATTTTTTTATTCCGCAGTAAACTCCGCTTGCCTTAAAGCCTTTTGCAGCACAGACTCCGCCGTCTATAGTATGAAATTTTTCTTCGATCATAATACAAATTACCTCCGCGAAATTCGTAATTTATGCAAAAGCTAACTTACCTTTTGGTTCGGGAATATTCTTGCCTATTTTTTTAGCCGTTTCTATCCATTCCTCTATTATGATATGAACATTTTCAAGGGCTTTCTGCATAGTTTCACCATCAGCCATACAACCTGCAAGTTCGGGAACCTCGGCTATATAGCTGTTATCCTCATTACTCCAGTAAATAATAATTTCGTATTTATACATAATCCCCTCTGCACTTTTCAAAGCCGAAAAATCTTAACTCTCAACTCTCAAAACTCAACTCTATATTAATCCCGTTGTTTCGTCAATTCCCATCATGATGTTCATGCACTGTACAGCCGCGCCGCTTGCGCCCTTGCCCAGATTATCCAGCCGTGAGCAGAGCAGAACGTGATCCTCGTTGCCGAAAACAAATATCTGCATAAGATTAGTATCGCGCAGAGTATTCGCCGCAAGGAAGCCGTCCTCAAGAACGCCCTCGCCGCCGAACGGCATTACCTTTACAAAATTCTGCCCCTCATAATGTTCCGAAAGAACTTCCCATACGTGCTGTGCGGAAGTCTTTTTTGCCATTGCACGCAGATGCAGCGGTATCGTTACCACCATTCCGTTATAATAATCGTCAACTATAGGATTGAATATAGGCGGATATGAAAGCCCCGAAACAGCCATCATTTCCTTTATATGCTTATGGCGCTTTCCCATTGAATACTGTCTGGGAGAATTGTATTCAAAAGGCTTGTTTTCGCTTTCATAAACGGCTATGGTCTTCTTTCCTGCTCCGCTGTATCCTGAGACCGCATGGCATACTATCGGGTGGTACGGAGCAATAAGTCCTTCCTTGACGACCGGATACAATGCCGCATTAAAGCCGCTTGCATAGCAGCCCGGAACGGCTACCCTGCTTGATGAAGCTATCTTTGCCCTGTGTTCCGCCGAAAGCTCCGGCAGACCATATGCCCATGCGGGATTTGTCCTGTGGGCGGTGGAGGCGTCTATGACCCTTGTGTTTTTATTCTCCACAAGGGATACCGATTCTATTGCCGCTGCGTCCGGGAGACAAAGAAAAGTAAAATCCGACTCGTTTATAAGACGTTTTCTTTCGGCTGTGTTTTTCCGCAGATCCTCGTCTATTTTAAGAAGCTCCACATCGCTGCGTCCCTGAAATCTTTCCACTATGCGGAGCCCTGTCGTTCCTTCCTGACCGTCAATAAAAACCTTATATGCCATTCTTAACCGTTCCTTTCAATTACTGTTTGTTGTCTCCCTGTGTTAAAAGTGTAAAAATTATATTAATTTTATATTATATAATAATTTTGTTGATTTTTACCTGATATATTATGTCTTAAATATAAATTTATACAATTATGTAATAATTTTTCATAAACTTTTACTCTTTTATAAAAATTTCTCCCAATTCTCTGCGGATATATTCTATCTGCGCCTTTACCGATACCGGCGCAGGACCTCCGGGGACTTTGCGCATATTGACACAGGTCTCCAGATTTATTGCTGCATAAACATCATCATCAAATACCGGGCATACCGCCTTGTATTCGGAAATGGGAAGTTCTTCAAGGGTAGTTCCCTTTTCAATGCACAGCGCCACAAGAGTTCCGGTGATCTTATATGCGTCACGGAAAGCCATTCCCTTTTTAACAAGGTAATCGGCGCAGTCGGTAGCATTTATAAATCCCTTTGCTGCGGCAGCACGCATATTTTCACGGTTTACTTTCATAGTGGCAAGCATGGGTATAAATGTTGAAATGCACAGCTTTACGGTATCCACCGCGTCAAATATCGCCTCTTTATCCTCCTGCATATCCTTGTCGTAAGCAAGAGAAAGCCCTTTCATCATCACAAGGAGCGTGTTAAGGTCGCCGTAGACGCGTCCTGTTTTTCCTCTGATAAGCTCGGTGATATCGGGATTTTTCTTCTGCGGCATGATCGACGAACCGGTGGAATAAGCGTCGTCCAGTTCAATGAATTTAAATTCCCACGAACACCACATTACTATCTCTTCCGAAAATCTTGAAAGATGCATCATCAGCACCGAAAGCGCCGAACACAGCTCAATGCAGAAATCCCTGTCCGAAACGCCGTCAAGGCTGTTCTGCGTGATATCATCAAATCCAAGCATGGCTGAGACCTGTCTGCGGTCTATGGGATATGTCGTAGCCGCCAGAGCGCCGCTGCCGAGAGGCATATAATTCATTCTCTTGTAGCTGTCGATAAGTCTGCCTATATCTCTAAGGAACATATTTGCATATGCCATCATATGGTGCGCAAGCGTTATGGGCTGCGCCCTCTGAAGATGGGTATATCCCGGCATTACCGTTTCAAGATTATTTTCAGCTATTCCGCATACCGTTTCGGTCAGCTTCATCACAAGTGGAATTATCTCTATTATCTCGTCCTTTAGGTACATTCTTATATCAAGAGCTACCTGATCGTTCCTGCTTCGCGCCGTATGCAGACGTTTTCCCGTCTCCCCCAGACGTTCGGTAAGCACCTGCTCCACAAACATATGGATATCCTCTGCATTCGGGTCAAACTTCAGTTTTCCGCTGTCTATATCGGAAAGTATGTCCGAAAGTCCCTCAACGATCTTTTCGCTTTCCGACTTATCAATTATCCCTGTATCTCCGAGCATGGTCGCATGAGCTATAGAACCTCTTATATCCTGCCTGTACATTCTTGCGTCAAATGATATTGATGAATTAAAATCATTTACCCGTTTATCCAGTTCTTTGCTGAAACGTCCTGCCCACATTTTATCTGCCATGTATCATTCCTCCGTGACGGTTTCCGTATCGCTGTTTTCAGAAGCTGCTTCCGTTGATGAGCCTGCAGTTTCATCATAGCTCAAGATCCCCAGCGCTTCCGCCGTTGCTTCGTCCATTCTTGTATACTGATCGGTCTTCTGGTCGGTCACCCAGTAAAGGGTCTTTCCGTCCTCCGAAACATTTACGCCCGCAAAGGACGCCACGCCCTTTACATCTACCCGGAATTTTCCCTTTTCGATCTTATATTCTATAGGATCATATGCCGTGGTATACCCTTCGGTCATGTTGCATTCAAAAAGCTGATAGCTGAAATCATCGCTGAACTTCACCACGATCATAGTCTGAAGCGTTCCGTTTTCATCATAGGTATTATATCCCGTGCTGCCCTCCGCAGCCCAGTAGCCAACCATAGAATTTTGCAGGGCAATATCTTCGTCCGTCATAACGTAACCCGAACATGAAGAAAATATTGCCGCAGCAGCAATAAAGATCATCAATACTGCCATATTTTTTATAACTTTCATGGTCCTGTCCTTTCGGTTGAGATCATATATATTTTTAGGAATATTTTCATATATATTCCCGTTTGCCCGATAATTCCACATTTTCTGCGGCTCACGCGCCCGGAAATATCCCGGCGCTTATGAAACAGCAAATATCAAACAAAAAGGGCGGAGCGCGATCCCACATAAAAGCAGGATCACGCCGATCCACTAAAAACATTCAGTGAATTTCCGCCCCGAAAATTTATTGGTTACTTATTGTTCCTCTTAGCATCGAGCATTGCTTTTACCTTTATCGGCAGACCAAACAGATTGATAAATCCTGCGGAATCCGCCTGATCGTAAACGTGATCTTCATCAAATGTAGCAACTTCCTCGCTGTAAAGAGTATATGGAGAAGTTACGCCGGCGTTGATGATATTGCCCTTATAGAGTTTCAGCTTAACGTCGCCTGTAACGGTCTCCTGAGTTTTGTCAACAAATGCGGAGAGAGCCTCGCGGAGAGGAGTATACCACTGACCGTTATAAACGATATCAGCAAAATCTATTGCCAGCTTCTGCTTCATGCGCTGGGTAGCCTTGTCAAGAGTGATAGTCTCAAGGACTTCGTGCGCGGCATAGAGGATAGTTCCTCCCGGAGTTTCGTAAACGCCTCTTGACTTCATGCCCACAAGACGGTTCTCAACGATATCCGCAAGACCGATACCGTTTGCGCCGCCCAGCTCGTTCAGCTTCATAACAAGAGCAACGCTGTCCATTTCCTTGCCGTCGATAGCCGTAGGGATGCCCTTTTCAAAGTGTATAGTAACATAAGTAGGCTTATCGGGAGCCTGAATGGGGGAAACGCCCAGTTCAAGGAATCCGGGTTTTTCGTACTGAGGTTCATTTGCCGGGTTTTCAAGGTCAAGACCCTCATGGGAAAGGTGCCACAGGTTCTTATCCTTGGAATAGTTTGTCTCTCTGTTTATTTTAAGAGGAATGTTATGGGCTTCGGCATAGTCTATCTCCTGATCTCTTGATTTAAGATCCCAGATACGCCATGGAGCGATAATTTCCATTTCGGGAGCAAAAGCCTTGATAGTCAGTTCAAATCTTACCTGATCGTTGCCCTTTCCTGTGCAGCCGTGGCAGATAGCGTCCGCGCCCTCTTTCTTGGCGATCTCAACGATCCTTTTTGCGATTATCGGGCGTGCGAAAGATGTTCCCAGGAGATATCTGTTTTCATAAACGGCCTGAGCCTTGACAGTGGGGAAAATAAATTCCTCTACAAATTCCTTTTTAAGATCCTCGATATAGAGTTTGGAAGCGCCGGTCTTTATAGCCTTTTCCTCCAGGCCGTCCAGTTCCGTGCCCTGTCCGACATCGCCTGAAACGGCGATAACTTCGCAGTTGTTATAATTTTCTTTCAGCCAAGGGATAATAATTGATGTATCAAGACCTCCGGAATACGCTAAAACCACTTTTTTGATATCTTTTTTTGCTTTTGCCATTGTAAATTCCTCCATAAAATTTATTTTAAAATTTTCTTTTTCCGACATTACAGAATAATTATACACTATTACAGCAGTTTGTCAAGTCTTTTTTTGCATAATTTTATTAACGTTTTGATAAATATGCAAAATATACTGTATAAAAACAGCAATATTCATTTTAAAATGAATATTGCTACTTTTTTCTGCTAAGAATATCGAGGCGTTCCATTAATCTTCCCTTGTTTTTTTCATCAAGATCGCGGTATTTATAAATTATCCTGTTTTCTTCGGGTGAAAGTTTTGGAAAATACATTCCGTTTTTATCATTAGTCCGTCCTGCAATATAATCAAGAGACACATCATAAAATTCCGCAAGGATCTTTGCCATATGGAACGGTATTTCTCTTTTCCCACTCTCATAGAGATGATATTGCTGCTTGCTTGTATAAAGTATTTTCCCGATATCGTCCTGAGTTAGATCCCTATCTTCGCGCAGATCTTTTAACCTTTGATAATACATATCAGCACTTCCTTATTTTAGTTGGCTATGTCAAAACACAAGGTTGATTTTCATTTATAATTTTTCAATGTACCAATAAATGATAATTTTGCGCGAAGCGCAAAATTCAGAATTTCCAAAACAGTCCGGTGGACTGTTTTGGAAAAAGCAAAACTTATTTATATATGTTGCCAAACAGCTCACTGGGCTGTTTGGCAAGACTTAAACTATAATAATCGTTAGTGCCAAGGGGAACGCTCTCTCTTGCAGAGCGTTCCCCTCTTTCCAACAGCTATAGGCTGTTGGAAAT
>CANQZR010000031.1 GCA_947628405.1 uncultured Clostridia bacterium | reverse complement strand
TGTTTATCATGTTTGGTGTGCTAAATTATAATATCTCAACTCTTAACTCTCAACTCTCAACACTAAATTATCATTTATCGGTAAATATAAAAATGTTAAAAATCAACTTCGCATTTCATTAAACTCCCACAGAAGATCCTGTGGGAGTTTTTGCTTGACAAATCGGCTTTTATATGATACAATTCAGTATAGTAATCCAACAAAGAGGAAAATTTTATGGAAACATTCAATAATATAATAAAAACCATTGACAATTATGTATGGGGCATACCGCTCATAGTAATTATTATGGCTTGCGGAATTTTACTTACAATACGGGGACGGGGGCTTCAGTTCAAGCATCTGCCGCAGGCTTTCAAATACATGATAAAGGACGATGAAGCAGGTCCCGGTGAAATAAGCAGCTTTGCGGCTCTCTGCACCGCTCTTTCCGCAACAATAGGAACAGGAAATATAGTGGGAGTTGCCACAGCGATCGCCGCAGGAGGTCCGGGAGCACTTTTCTGGATGATAGTAGCCGCGCTTTTCGGAATGGCTACAAAATACACCGAGGGATTTCTTGCTATACGCTACAGAACGCTTGACAAAGAAGGACATTATCTCGGCGGTCCGTTCTACTACATAGAAAACGGCATGGGCATAAAATGGAAATGGCTTGCAAAGGCTTTTGCCATTTTCGGAGTTTTTGCCGGACTGCTCGGCATTGGTACGATCACACAGATAAACGGGATAACGTCTGCGGCAAATAATTTTTTCAACACAAAAACAGCGTTCACAATCGGTGATAACGAGATCACATATGCAACTATCATTGCGGGACTTATTGTAACCGTTTGTGCAGCGCTTGTTATAATCGGCGGTATAGAACGGATATCGCAGGTATCACAGGTAGTAGTGCCGTTCATGGCAGCAGCATATATAATTTTCAGCCTGATGATAATTTTCCTTAATATAACTAAGATACCGGCGGCTCTGGCTGAAATTTTCCGCAGCGCATTCGGCTTTGACGCCGTTGCAGGCGGCGCATTGGGTTCAATGATGATATCACTGCAAAAAGGCGTTGCGAGAGGAATTTTTTCAAATGAAGCCGGACTTGGTTCCGCACCTATTGCAGCAGCCGCTGCAAGGACGAAAGAACCCGTCCGTCAGGGACTTGTCACAATGACCGGAACTTTCATAGATACAATAATCGTATGCACCATGACGGGACTTGCAATAGTGATTTCCGGAGCGTGGAGCGATCCTTCTCTTGAGGGTGTAGGGATAACAACAGCAGCATTCCAGAGCGGACTTCCCTTTCCTCCCAAAGTCACCGCATTTATTCTTATGACGTGTCTTATTTTCTTTGCATTCACTACTATTCTCGGCTGGAGCTATTATTCGGAGCGATGTCTTGCATATCTTACAAATGCTAAAAAAAGCGTTACTGTGATTTTCCGTTGGATATACATAGGAGCGGTTTTCATAGGTCCATATATGACAGTTGAAGCGGTATGGAATATTGCTGATATTTTCAACGGACTTATGGCGCTTCCGAATATTATTGCGCTTGTAATGCTTTCGGGAGTAATGGCAAGGGAATCAAAGGAGTATTTTTACCGGGAAAAGCATCTTAAAAAAGTGGTAAATAAGCAGCAATTGAGTAATTGATAGACCGGATATTTTATAATAATAACGCCTTTCGTTAAACAAATAACGAAAGGCGTTATCTTTTATATATCATAAAAATTTGATCTTTAGCAATTTTTAATATTCGTATGCGCCTATTATCTTCAGATCGCTGAGCTGTGCCGCGATTATCCTGCCTTTGCTGATAACATAAAGCGTATCGCCGTTTATCTGACCTCTTTCAAATGCAAGGCTGTCATCTATGTCGGTATATTCTATAACGCCTTTGTTCGTAAATCCGATATCTTCATCATAGCCGAATACATAATAACAGTTTTTTGTACCAAATTCCGTATGACTGTAGACCGGTATGCCTATGATGCCTTTTTCCGCATCTATAAGAGCGGCACGCCTGTCGTCAAATGCCTTTGAGAATATATCTTTTTCACCTTCGGCAAATGAAATGCTTCCTGTTTCAAGACCGCTTTCAGAATCGTACATTGTCAGCTTTACGCCGGAATTTTCCGCTTTCCCGAAGCTGAGCAGCATATTATCGGAATAACTGTAAAGATATGACGAACTCACGATTGGAGACTGTATCAATTCAGGAGGATATGATGAAAGATCCAGTGCCGCAGACGAAGTTTTTCCGCCGTTTTCAAATATTCTGGCATAGTTTCCCTCAAACCTTACCGAGGTTATATCGCTGCCCGGGAAAAGCTGTCCGGCACTGTTTATTACGGTAAGAGTCCTGTCAAGCACATATACGGATACGGACGGTACTCCGTTTTCGTCAACGGTTTTTGCAGCCATGCGGAAATTTCCGTCATATTCGTTCAGGCTCTGCCTGCCGAGGACAGTACCTTCAACGGAACTGCTGACGCGGTGAGCAATGCCGTTTTCGGAAAGATCAAAGGCGGATATTATGCTGTAATCCTTGTCTTTTTTTCCTGTTCCGACGATATAAAGAGTTCCTGCGGAACAATATACGCTGCTTCCCGATCCAAGCACGGCTTTTGCCGACGAAAATGTTCCGCCGTTTACATCTATTGCTGAAACTACCGTATAATCCGTATTGTTAGCGCCTGCCGGAACGGTTATATCTCCGGCTGCAAGGAAAAATTTTTCCCCATTAATATAATAGGCAGGAACAAAGCTGTCAAGGTCTGCTTGTTCGTCCAAAGGCTTTGTATGGTAATCGGAATATACCGTGACCGTGTAAAGCCTTCCGTCAACGAGCTTTGAAGCTGTGTAGCTGCCGTTCTGCTTATATGATAGGCTGTGGACCGGTGATGCAGGGTCCTTTAAATTGTAAATGTCAACCGCAGTATTCTTGCGGCTGACATTTGCTGAATTTTGTATATCATAACCTGTTTTTTCATTGGGATGACCTTGGTCAAGACTGTCGGAATAGTGCTCTGCCGGTTGTATGGTATCAGGATCATCTGCTGGAACATCATATCCTGTTGGAGAAGATCCGGCTTTATCGGGAGAAGCATTGCTTATCGTCTGCTTTTCTCCTGTTTCGGTGGAGACTATAACTAAATTGTCTCCTTCGATGTAGACTTCAATAGGCGGATCGAACGCACAGTCTATCTGTGAGACTGCTTTCATCGTTTCAAGAGAAACGATATACAATGTTTTGTCTTTCAGACAATACATATATCCGCCGTCACATTTTACAATATCCGCTTCGGACACGCTTACATTCAGACCGTCATAATCGGTAAAGTCATAAGCGGAAATATCCGGGGGAGCTTCCGATACTTCACCGGAATGTTCTATCGGCTGTTCTCCGGAGAACTCTTCGTCGATAGTAGTGTCGTCCGCGTAACCGTCCGTTTTCTGACCGTCTCCGCTGCCGTTAAGATAGATATCCGTGTAAATGTTATACAGATCGTCATATGAATTTGGGGATACCGCTTCGTACTCGATACGCTCCTCGATCTGTTCCTGTTCCTGTCTGCTGCCGCTGTACATCAGCATACCGGCTGTGAAAACGGCGCAGGCGGCGGTAGCAGCTGCAGTTCTCATTATAATAGTACGACGTTGTGCATGGACACCGGCGGAACACTTTATATTTTTCTTTTCCGCTCCCGAATGAGACTGCGCGTTATTTGCCTTTAACATGGCTGCTATATTCTGAGGCAGCAGTTCATCGGGAACCTCGGCCTCATTGATAAGTTCGTTCAATCTTTCTTCAAATTTCACAAATTCCGACCTCCTTTCCTTCAGCGTTCCTCGAGCATTTTTTTCAGTTTGATCTTGGCTCTTGCCGCTTTTGATCTTACGGTATTTGCAGATAATCCCGTAGCTTTGGCGATCTCTTCGCTGGTGTATCCTGAAACGACGCTCAATGATAAAACAAGTCTTTCGTCCTCGTTCAGCTTTCTGAATTCCTCCATTATTTCTAATCCGCCGTAATTTATCTCTCCGGCTTTCTCTTGTCCTACACTGTTTTCATTTTCGAGATCGTCAAGGTCTGTCTGATAATCGCGGCTTTTTATATATTCCCTCTGTTTTCTTTTTATTTTCACAGTAAGGATCCTGATTATCCAAGCCTTGAATGCGTTTTCATCTCTTAATTTTTTTATGGAGGAGTATGCTTCCAGCACCGTGTCGCTAACCACGTCGGAGGCGTCATGCTGATTTTTAAGGTTTACGAGAGCAATGTGATACAGTTCCTTGTAGACTGTAGAATACAATTCTGCGAATGCGTCAGCGTCACCTTCACGCGCTTTTTTTACGCAATGGGAAAGATCTGTATTCATTGTATAACATCACCTCTCAACCGCTTTTTTTATTTCGTGCTGATAATGACATTATACCACAAATTCCCGTCTCTTAAAAGACCTGTCATTAAAGTAGTGGCAAAAAGAACGGATTTTGTTGCACCGCGCTTTAACTTTTGTATCATTGCACAAAAATCGTACTTTAGAATTTAAAATTCACAGCATTTTGTACAATTCAAGAGTGCTTGTGTCATTATCAATATTATCTTGAATAATTATTATATCATTTTTTTCATAACATTTCAACAGTAATTTGTAAAAAACATCACACCGTCTGCGAATAAAGATATAAGCCCATTCATAAAAAATTACCGATACTTTTTGCCGTTCGCTCTTGACATAATGCAAAATATACTATATAATAGAAATTTAGAATATCGTTTTTATTCAGTCAAGAAAGGATTTGATAAAATGGCTGTAAAAAAAGTCAGAATGTCTGCTGAAGGTTACAAAAAACTCGAACAGGAGCTTGAATATCTCATTACCGTAAGACGTGCCGAGGTCGCTCAGAAACTTAAAGAAGCAAGAGCTTTCGGAGACCTTTCGGAAAATGCCGAGTATGATGAAGCAAAAAATGAACAGGGTATCCTTGAAGCAAAAATACAGGAAATGGAGCTTACGATAGCAAACGCTGTAGTTGTTGACGAGTCTGAGCTTTCCAATGATGAAATAGGCGTAGGTTCATATGTTACACTCAAAGACCTTGAACTTGACGAGGAAATGACCGTTCAGATCGTAGGTTCTACCGAAGCCGACCCCGACAGCAACAAGATATCCGAAGACGCTCCCATAGGCATTGCCGCTCTTAAAAAGAAAGTCGGAGATATAATCGAAGTCGAGGCGCCTATAGGTATCATCAAAATGGAGATACTTGCAATAGGAAAGTAATGAAAGGACATGAACATGGCTGAAGAAAATCAGGTAAATGCTGTTCCCGACGAGGAACAGACAGAACAGGATATAAATATCCTCAAGAAGATACGCATTGAAAAACTTGACGAACTTAAAGCAAAGGGTCAGAACCCCTATGAAATTACAAAGTATGACGTTACCGCTCTGAATGCCGATATCCGCAAGGCTTATGAGAAGCTGGAAGCAAAGATAATCGCAGAATGCGGAGACGACGAGGAAAATAAGAAAGCGACTCTTGAAGCTGCAAGGATAAACGTTCGTATCGCGGGACGTATCATGTCGTGGCGCGATATGGGCAAGGCAAACTTTATAGATGTCCGCGACGGCAGCGACCGTATGCAGGTATATGTAAGAATGAACGACGTGGGCGAGGACGTTTTTGCCGAGTTCAAAAAATGGGATATAGGCGATATTATCGGCGTGGAGGGCTATGTTTTCAGAACGCGCAAGGGCGAAATTTCCGTCCATGCGCAGAAGATAGAACTGCTTTCAAAATCTCTCCTGCCGCTGCCGGAAAAGTGGCACGGTCTTAAAGATCAGGATATGCGTTACCGTCAGAGATATGTTGACCTTATCTGCAATCCCGAAGTAAAGCAGACCTTTGTGAACAGGAGCCGTATCCTCAGCGAAATAAGGAATTTTCTTGACAGCAGAGGCTATCTGGAAGTTGACACACCCGTTCTCCACACTCTGGAAATAGGCGCTGCCGCAAGACCGTTCAAGACGCACCACAATGCTCTTGATATTGATATGTATCTGCGCATTGAAACGGAACTGTACCTGAAACGCCTTATAGTCGGCGGTTTTGATAAGGTCTACGAGGTGGGAAGAATTTTCCGCAACGAGGGTATGGATACTTCTCACAATCCGGAATTTACTTCCATAGAAATGTATCAGGCTTATACCGATTATATAGGCATGATGGATCTTATCGAAGAAATGTACCGCGAGCTTACACTGAAAATATGCGGAAAGGGCGTTATTTCCTATCAGGGAACGGAAATAGACATGGTCTCCCCATGGGAAAGACTTACAATGAAAGAAGCGGTAAAGAAATACGCCGGAGTCGATTATGACGACTGGGCGGACGACGCTGCCGCAAGAGCCTGCGCAAAGGCAAAGGGCGTTGAAGTTGAAGAGGGCGATTCCGCCACAAAAGGACACGTTCTTATTGCGTTCTTTGACGCGTTCGTTGAAGAAAAACTCATTCAGCCGACTATTATATATGACTATCCTGTGGAAAATTCGCCTCTTGCAAAGAGAAAGCCCTCCGACCCTGCTTTCACCGAAAGATTTGAGTATTTTATATACCGCCGTGAAATGGGCAACGCATTCTCCGAGCTGAACGATCCTATCGACCAGAGGGAACGTTTTGTAAAACAGGCTGAAGCAAAGCGCGCTCAGGGCGCAAACGCTTCTGTAGATGAGGATTTTGTTACGGCACTCGAATACGGTATGCCTCCTACGGGCGGACTGGGATTCGGTCTGGACAGACTGGTAATGCTTCTTACGGACAGTGCGTCGATAAGAGACGTTCTGCTGTTCCCGACTATGAAACCGCTCGATCAGTGATAAAATAAGGGGGCTCGCCGGTCTTATACGGCAAAACGGGGACGGCGCAAGCCGTCCCTTTTCAGAATATTTCGGAAAGGAAAATCACCCTATGCCAAAAAAGGAAAAAGGCAGGTCCTTTTTGGACGTTTACCGTGAAATAAACGCTAAGGAAGAAGCCGAAGAAGCCGCGCGTCAGGCGAAACGAGCCGAAAATGAACGCAAGGCGCGTGATGCATATGCGGAAAAACTCCGTCAGGACAGGCTTGAGCTCCTAAAACTGAAACAGGGTGTTATTTCGGAGGAAGAAATGCCTCAGGAGGAAGAGCCTGAAGAAAAGCACTACACGTTATGGGATAAAATAAGCAACTTTTTTTACCATAATAAAATGTATATTATTTTCGGAACGCTTTTTGCGGCGCTGGCAATATTCCTTGCCTACGATTACTTTTCTACCGTATATCCCGACGCGGCTGTGATGATAATTGCCGGTGATGATGAATTTGAATATATCACCGAGGATATGGAGAACGTTTTTGAACGGTATTGCAAGGATTACAACGGCGACGGAAAGATATATGTCCGTGTAAGCTATCTTCCTGCGGATACGGACGACTTATCCTACTACGATCAGGCAGGAAGAACAAAACTTGTGGCTGAATTTCAATCCGGAGAGTCAATAATCGTTATCGGCGACCGCACCACCTGCGAGGCTATGGGTATAACCGAGGGCGTTCTTGCGGATATGAGGGAAATATATCCCGGTGATGAAAATGCCTTTGAACTGGGATATATGCTTAACGGGACAAATTTTGCCAAAGATATCGGATATGAAGGGCTTTCGGACGAGCTTTTTATTTCATTCCGTGTTCCTAAGAGCGGATTTGGAGTGAACGAAAAGGAATTTACCAGTAATTATGAAAATGCCCTTGAAATATGGGATAATTATATCAAAGGGATCGAACAGAATACGCAGACCGATAATGAATAGGATCAGGAGGCGCAAATATGTCAAGATTTAAGTTCAGAATGGATGTTGAACCTAAAGATATACCCGCTCTTGACGACAGGCATAAGCGCGACTGTGCAGACGTCATAAACAGAGCCATAAACAAAACTTTTAAATATACGCTTATTTTCAGTATGGTCACAGCCGCTTTTTTTGCGGTGTATACTCTTTTCAGCCTGACATATATGATGCGTATGCATCATCAGCTTCCGGAAATAAACGGCATAGTTCCGCTGCTTGCCATAGGTATATTTGTTTTTGAATTTATTTCCGGAACTATGCAGAAATGGGCACTTGCCCTTGAACTGCTAATGCATGTTATTATTGCAGTTCTGTCGGCAATGATGATACAAACGCTGATAATACTGCCTTTTGCGATATACGGGATGTATCTTCATATAAATCTTGTGGGAATGGTGCCGCATTATGATGTAATATCCAAGCTGAAAGGCTATCCTGATTTTATATCCCTGCCGATAGGCGACGTTATAAAAAAAGTTCCTGCGGAAGAATCCGCAGAGGAAATTCCCGACGAAAAACAGGAAGCTCCGGAGGAAATAAAAAAAGTTCCGGAGGAAAATAAAGCCGAAGAAAAAATTCCTGAAGAAAAGCAGGAAGTTTCCGAGGAAATAAAAAAAGTTCCGGAAGAAAACAAAGCCGAAGAAAAAATTCCCGAAGAAAAGCAGGAAATTCCGGAGGAAGTAAAAGAAAAGCCGTCTGAAAAACAAAGAAAGAAAAGAAAAAAGAAAAAACCCCGTTCATAATATCCGCAGGCTTTTTTCGCAAGACTTCAAAAAGCGATAATATCCGGGAAATTATTATGGGATAAAGGATTTCCCGGTATGTATATTTTATCAAATAATAAAAAGGAGGAACGCATATGTCAATGCCAAAACCGGGAACCGGAGGAAAGTGTTATGTTCCGTATTCGGAAAGGGACGGAGCTGAATCCACGGTTTATTTTACAAGGGATCTTTCCGCCGAGGGGGCTTCGCAGGATATCTGCACTGGTAAATAAGGATATTACCGGCAAAATTGCCGTAAAACTTCATACCGGAGAACCTCACGGACCGAATATAATCCCACGTTCATGGGTGGAAAAGCTGATAAAGAACGATCTGCCCGGAGCGGTCATCATTGAAACAAACACATATTACGACGGCGACAGATACACTACCGAACAGCACCGCAAAACACTTGAAATAAACGGCTGGACTTTCTGTCCTGTGGATATACTTGACGCCGACGGAACTGCAATGCTTCCCGTAAAAGGCGGAAAATGGTTCACCGAAATGAGCATGGGAAAGAACATACTTAACTATGATTCTTTGTTTGTTCTTACTCACTTTAAAGGACACACGAACGGCGGTTTCGGCGGTTCGGTAAAGAATATCGGTATCGGCTGTGCTGACGGACGCATAGGAAAAGGAATGATACACACCGTAAAAGGTTCGTCGGATCTCTGGAGCATAGGTCATGAGGAATTTATGGAAAGAATGACCGAATCCGCAAAAGCAGTCGTTGACCATTTTGGAAAAAATATCAGCTTTGTCAATGTAATGAGGAATATGTCTGTATCCTGCGACTGTGAAGGCGTGGGAGCCGCTCCGGTAGTTACGCCGAATATCGGCATAGCCGCTTCACTTGATATACTTGCGGTGGATCAGGCGTCTATAGATATGGTCTATGCTCTGCCGGAAAATTACCGTCACGATCTTGCTGAGCGCATAGAATCACGCCACGGACACAGGCAGCTAAGCTATATGAAAGAACTCGGAATGGGCAATAACAGATATCATCTTATAGATATCGACAACGGAAACAAGGAGATCACCGCGGAAGAAGCGGTAAAGAATGTTGTTCCTTTCAAGCCTGACAATGAAAAATAAAAACATGACCGTCGTGAACATTTTCACGGCGGTCAATTTTTTTGAAAGTATCTGCAATTAAAGCGGCAGTTTTGGCTGCGGACAATTAAAAAGTTTTATATGGAACGAATAATATTCGTCCGAACATTTTTATACATATCACATAAAATAAAAGTGGGGAAATTCTGTACTGCATAACAACTCTAATGATCTGAACTGACACATATCAAATACAGCTTAACTTCCCCTATTTATCATTATTCTGCGCAAAAAGAATTTCCCTTTAAAAATGAAGGGAAGCGAGTCCACGAAACAGAAAAATAAAAATAATATTTCCGGGCTGCTTATAATTCTGATAATTTTTATAATATTATTCCTTATCATAGCTATAATAATTTTTTGCAGAACAATATCTGTTTATAAATATGAAAAAAATATTCAGAGCGGCGTAAATATGACGATCGACCCTTATGCGGAATATGAACATACTCCCGTAAAAGGCATAGTCGAGGAGCAAGGCGTTGCCATATGGGGAAAAGCGGTCATAAAAATATCCGCAGGCGTTAAAGAAGCAGCCGTTGATTTTTACAACCCACAGGAAAATGCCGGAGCATACTGCATGACATTTGAACTGAAAATATGCAGCGGCAGCGAAACAGATTACGAAACTATTTATACCTCCGGATTGGTAGAACCGGGAAAGCATATTTATAATATAACTCTTTCCCGTGCGCTTGAAAAAGGCAATTACAATGCCATAATACACGTTCAGCCATATCGTATCGGCGGAAATCACAGTCCTACCAACAATGCGGATATAAGAACGGAACTTATTGTTGAATAGGATCATGTTCCCGGCAAAAAAATTTTTATTTGGAGGAATAAAAGTGAAAAAATTTCTTTTGAATATAGCAGCCGCTCTGCTGATATTTACAACAGCTTCTTTTTCAAGTTCAGCCGAAGAAGCAATAGATCAGGATTCTTTGAATAAAAGCGGAAATATGAACATTTCCTATGACGAAGAAATATCATATATGGTAACTATCCCTGCCGGAGTAACATTCGTTAACGATGGAAATAAAGAACCGATAGAAAGAGGCGTTCAGGCAAGCAATGTAAGGATAAAAGAGGGTACCTCGCTGATAGTAAATGTTGCAAGTCTTAACGATTTCAAAATGAAAAATAATGACGGATATATAGATTATTCCCTTAGCGCAAACGGCAAGACCCTTGCGGCAGGAAGTTCATATGATATCCTTGTAGTTAATGCGGGCGAAAATTCAGGCTGGGTGATCCTTAGATTTATAAGCGATCTTGATAAAACAAATGCACTGTATGCAGGAACATACAGTGACACTCTTACGTTTACGGTATATATATCGTAAATTTACCGCTCCCGTAAAAAACGGGAGCGGTTTTATTTTTATCAATAATATTGCGGTATCTGCAATAAAAATTTTTTATAAAATATAGCAGATATTTATCCGGGGAGCATTTTCTTCAATATCATGTATCTGTTCCTCGGAAATTATAGGTTCTTCATATCCCACACATATATACCGCAAATTTTCAAGCCCATATAACGGTCTGAAATAATCAGCCGACATATCTTCTTCGCTGATATAATGCGGAATAAACGCCGTAAGGCTGTCTGCATTTTCAAGTGAAATAATATCATCACCAATATAATAATCGGCTGAAAATACCGTCAGGTTTTTCAGTCCGGATATTTTTGAAAGGTTTTCAACTTTATCGGGCGTGGAAATTTCAAGCGAACGCAGCCCGGTAAGTTTTTCAATGCCGCTTATATCAATTACGTCTGCAGAATTTATCATAAGCTCCGAAAGATCGGGAAGTTCCGAAAGTTTTTCAAAGGTTTCTTCCGTTATAGGTCCAATATCGTTATAATTGATACTAACAGACGCCGCGTCAATTGGAATTTCCATATTTCCCACGGTAATAAATTCTTTTTCATTTTTTGTTGGAGAATTTGCATATTCCGAACTTGTTGGCTGATCGGCAAATTCGTCTATAAAAATATCTCCTCCGCCGTTTTCGGAAATTATTTTTTCACAGTCAACGGTTTTTATGATCTCGTATTCCGACAATGCTTTATCAAGAATTTTTTCATATCCGTTTTCGGAATTTTCCGTATAGAATTTACCGTCCGCAACGCCGTAATAAAAGAAAGTATCAAAATTAAAAACGCCGCTTTCGGGGAGGATCTCTCCTCCTGCCATACACTTGATATTCCCGAAATCATCCGTCTGTTCAAAGCCGTATTCGGTAAAATCATATTTGTAATATGAAGTGTTCCCTATATCCTGCCAATGGGCAATAAAGAAATATTCGTTATTTTCTTTATCACAGCAAATTTTCAGCACGGAATAAATATAACAATCGTTTAAAGGCGTCCATTTTTCATTATCGGGATCAAAATAATATAAAATAATAGCCCTTCCGTATGACGCGTTCCGGACATCTATCCGTTCGGGGAAATCGTCGCCGTTAATGTCAATAAAAATACGTCCATCAAGCTCGCTGTATATCTCCCCTGCCCTTTCTATTGCCGTTTCAAGAACGGTTTTATTTTCCGAGAAGCTGTCGATCATTTCGGGAACGACTTCGGTATCAATTATCTGTTCCTTATTTATTTTTTCGGGAAAAAGACCGTCAGAATTATTTCTTTTACAAGCCGAAAAAATAATTGCTGCGGATAAAACAGCAAAAATTATTTTTGTTGCTTTCATAAATATCCCCCCGAATAAAAAATTCCTTTGATAAAATAATAACATATTTAGTGAATATTTTCAATTACAAATAGGTTACAAATAATTACAAAGCGGTAACAATTGTTTTCAATTTATACAACAATTTACAAATATTTAACCAATTTTATTCAGCATGAATGTATAATATAATCAGTGGATCTTAGATATTTATGGGAGGAAATAATATGAAAGCTCTTATAATAGGCGGAACAGGCACCATAAGCACAGCGATAGTCCGCAGGCTGATCGAAAAGAACTGGGAAGTTTACGTTCTTAACCGCGGCAGCAGGAACAATGCGCTGCCAAAAGAAGTACACACCGTGATCGCCGATATCAATGATGAAAAAGCCGTTTCCGAAAAGCTGAACGGCATGAAATTCGATACCGTATGCGAATTTATCGGATTTGTTCCCGAGCAGATACAGCGTGATATCCGTCTTTTTGAGGGAAAGACCGATCAGTACATTTTCATAAGTTCGGCTTCCGCTTATCATAAGCCCTCGCGAAGCTATATCATAAACGAGGGAACGGCTATGGCAAATCCCTACTGGGAGTATTCACGGAACAAGATAGCCTGCGAAGAGATCCTTATGAAAAAATATCGTGAAAGCGGTTTCCCCGTTACTATAGTACGTCCAAGCCATACATACGACGAAAGAAGCATTCCCCTTGGTGTTCACGGAAAGAACGGTTCATGGCAGGTGGTCGAAAGGATAAGAAACGAAAAGCCGGTAATTATCCAGGGCGACGGAACTTCTCTGTGGACGCTTACGTTCAACACCGATTTTGCGGTGGGTTTTGTGGGACTTATGGGCGATCCGCACGCTATCGGCGAAGCGTTCCATATAACGAGCGACGAAACACTTACATGGAACCAGATATATGAAACTATAGCACAGGCTCTTGGCGTTAAACTTCACCCGTATCATGTTTCTTCCGATTTTCTTCACAGCGTCGGTCCTGATTATGATTATGAGGGAAGTCTTACCGGAGATAAATCCGTTTCGGTGGTTTTCGACAACAGCAAATTAAAGCGCATTGTACCTGAATTTTGCCCGAAGATACGTTTTTCCGAGGGCGTGAGGATCTCTCTTGAATATGTTCTTTCTCACCCGGAATGTCAGGTAAAAGATCCGGAATTTGACGCATGGTGCGACAAGGTAATAAATTCCCTTGAAGAAGCAAAAAAGAAATTTATCTGAATACATATCATATTTTTAAGCGGTAATGACAATAATTATCAAAAGAGTTATTGTTATCTTTCGTCCATAATTTGACCCGGCAGGATCAAGCGGAGAATATTCTGCACGGATCATATAATATTAAATTTTATTATGAAAGGAACGCGCATATGGAAAAGAATATACCCTATAAGACCTATCTCAGCGAAAACGAGATACCTACAAAATGGTACAACCTAAGGGCAGATATGAAAAATAAGCCCGCTCCCCTGCTCAACCCCGGTACTTTGCAGCCTATGACTGCCGAGGAACTTTCCGGAGTTTTCTGCTCCGAGCTTGTAAAGCAGGAGCTCGACAATGACACAAAGTATTTTGATATCCCGGAAGAAATACAGAACTTCTACAAAATGTACCGTCCTTCTCCGCTTGTAAGGGCATACTGTCTTGAAAAGGCTCTTGACACACCTGCTCATATATATTACAAATTTGAGGGCAACAATACTTCCGGAAGCCACAAGCTGAACAGTGCGATCGCTCAGGCTTATTATGCCAAAAAGCAGGGACTCAAAGGCGTTACGACCGAAACAGGCGCAGGTCAGTGGGGTACTGCACTTTCAATGGCTTGTTCTTATTTCGGGCTTGACTGCAAGGTATATATGGTAAAGGTATCCTATGAACAGAAGCCTTTCCGCCGCGAAGTCATGCGCACCTACGGCGCTTCGGTAACGCCGTCTCCCTCGGATACTACAAATGTAGGAAGAAAGATACTTGCCGAACACCCGGGAACGACCGGAAGCCTCGGCTGCGCCATATCGGAAGCCGTTGAAGCGGCTACTTCCACGGAAGGTTACCGTTATGTACTTGGTTCGGTGCTTAATCAGGTAGTTCTTCATCAGTCTATAATCGGTCTGGAATCAAAGATCGCATTCGATAAGATAGGCGTAAAGCCGGACGTTATAATCGGCTGCGCAGGCGGCGGCTCCAATCTTGGAGGACTTATCGCTCCGTTCATGGGTGAAAAGCTCCGCGGAGAAGCGGATTACCGCATAGTTGCAGTTGAACCGGCTTCCTGCCCCAGCTTTACAAGAGGAAAATTTGCATACGACTTCTGCGATACCGGAATGGTTTGCCCTCTGGCAAAAATGTATACTCTCGGAAGCGGATTCATTCCCTCTCCGAACCATGCCGGCGGTCTCCGCTATCACGGCATGAGCGCTATACTTTCTCAGCTTTATGATGACAAACTTATGGAAGCAGTATCAGTTGAACAGACCGCTGTATTCGATGCCGCCACACAGTTTGCAAGAGTTGAAGGTATTCTTCCCGCTCCGGAAAGCAGCCATGCTATACGCGTTGCTATCGACGAGGCTATGAAGTGCAAGGAAACAGGAGAAGCAAAGAACATCTTCTTCGGTCTTACAGGCACAGGTTACTTCGATATGGTTGCATACCAGAAATACAACGACGGCGAAATGACCGACTATATCCCCACCGACGACGACCTTGCCGTTGGTTTTGCAGGACTTCCGAAAGTAGATCTCTGATAAAACGGCTCCCTCTTTTATATTATGACAAAAGAGGGAGTTTTCTCTTGACAAAATTGTCGGATTATAATATAATTAATAAAAATAATTCCATAAGGAGGAATAAAAAATGGGCAAATTTGTTATCAAGGAAACAGCTACAGGCGTTAAATTTGACCTGAAAGCAAACAACGGCGAAGTTATCGCTACAAGCGAGGTCTACAAGTCACTTGACGCCTGCAAAAACGGCATTGAAAGCGTTCGCAAATGCTGTGACGGCGATATCGAGGATCAGACAGTCGAGGGTTACGAAACCTGCAAGCACCCGAAATTTGAAGTTTACACCGACAAGGGCGGCGAATACAGATTCCGCCTTAAAGCACGCAACGGCGAGATCATTGCCACAAGCGAGGGCTACAAACAGAAATCAAGCTGCCTCAACGGCATTGAGAGCGTAAAGAAAAATGCTCCCGACGCAGCAGTTGAATAAGAGCATGACCATACTTAAGGCCGCAGAAAAATATCTGCGGCTTTTTATTTATGCCGGAACGCATTTTCAGATTGACAAACTTTACAATTTTATGTATAATTAAATAAATTATATTAAAAAAGGAAGTGATATTATATGCCTTTTATCATATTTGCCATTATATGGCTGATATCACCTATTGTGCTGCTTATACTTTATTTAGTGCAGTTAAGCAATAATTCCGATCTGAAAAAGCAAAACAAATCGCTGCTTGAAGAAATAAAAAAACTGACGGACTTAAATACCGAAAAGCCGGCAGACAACATTCAGACGGTCCATGCAGAGACCGCTGAAAAACCGGCAGCTTCATATGATACAAATTATGATATGTCCTATGCCATTCCAAAAAATATTCCGGCAGCTACCCTTTCGGAAACGTCAGAAGCGGCGCTTTCTACAGAGGTAAATGTTGAAAACGGCTGCGATCCCGAAGAAGCGGCGAGCCGCGTTCTTCCCGATATAACGGAAGCAGAAACAGCCGTACCGGAAAAAGCGGAGAATATTCCGCAAAATTTATATATGCCGGAAAAGAAAAGCATCAGCACAATAAATATAATACTTATACTCGGAGCGCTGCTGCTTTCCCTTGCAGGATTTATTTTTGCTGCCGCAGCATGGGACATAATGAACACACTTTTACGCTCGGTACTGCTGCTGTCCTTTTCGGCGCTGTTCTTTGGGATACATTCCGTTGCGGAAAGAAAACTCGGTCTTGTCCAGACAGGACGGATATTCTACATACTTGGAAGCATTTTTCTTCCGGCGGCAGTTGCCGCCGCAGGCGTTCTGAAAATTTTCGGTGAATATTTTTCCTTTTACGGAGACGGGAAAGCGGCTGTCTTTGCGTTAATGTTCATTACTGTGTGCATACCGTTTTTCAAAGGCGCACACGATTATAAATTCAGAAGTTTTGCTGCGGTATCCTTTGCGAGTTTTTCGGCTGCGATAGTTTCGCTGATATGGCAGTTTACAAAAGGCGGAGATATTGCCGCTCTGGGAATGTCGGTATTTTCGCTGCTGGTGATCCTCACAGAACCGCTTGTAAGCAGGGCATTTACGAAAATTTTCGGTGAAGAAACAATATTTGCCGCCGAATGGAAACGTTTTTCATCCGTCAATGCATGGGTGCTCAGCGTAATATCGCTGTTTGTTTCCGACGGCGGTTGGACAGCGCTTGCAGCGTTCCTGATATTCTCGGCATGTTTCCTGAAAAAATCCGTTTCGGACAAAAACGGTGCCGCAGGAACTATAGCGTTTGCGTTCTTTATGACTACTGCGCTGTTCGTGGGCTTTGACCCTGACGGAATGTCGGGATTTACGGCAATAATTGCCGCAACGGCGCTTATTTACACCGTTCTGTCGGCAATGGGGATCTTTCCCGAACCTATCAGAAAAATAATGAAAGTTCTGGGTATCATTGCCGCAGGAGCAGTCGCGTTCCTTGGCGTTATCGAGAATATTTCCCTTATTGCCGACAATGAACTGCCGTCACTTACGCTTATCGGTGCGGCTGCGGCAATTTTTGCACAGCTCCTTATTCTTGCGCTCCGCAGCAAAACAAGCGGATATAAAGCAGCGTCATTCGGAGCGGTACTGTGGCTTTCGGCGGAAATTTCCCTGTATGTTTTCGGAAAGCTTGAGTTAAGCGGATATGCCTTTTCGGCTGCGGCGGCATATCTTTTCATGGCTTTATACTTTGCGGCAACAAGGTTCACGCCGCTCAAAAAACGCCTCTACTCCCCGGCAAATGACATTATTATCGCGGCGTATGCGTTTATCTGTTCCTTGATCTCCATAAACGCAGACTTTGGAACATATATGACCGACGGAATTATCGGACTCGGCATACTTGCTGTCGGAACGCTGCTTGCGGTATTTTCAAAGCAGGAAAAATTCTCTCACATAATAACCGTTTCACTTACCGCGCTGACGTTTTTCCCGTTCATAGTATTATTTACAGAAACGGAAAAATATCCCACGATCGTCTGCGCGGCGGCGGTAACGCTTATGCTGATATGCATTATCGCGGCGGTGACGATGTTCATTCCTAAAGCGGAAAAATACGCAAAAGCGTACGGAATAGGAGTAATTGCCGCAGCTTTGGTATACTGCATTATAATTCTGATTGCAGAAACATACTTATTCGTGCCGCTTATTTTAGTAACGGGCGTTTCGCTTATTTACCTTGTGAAAAAGGCGTTCCCACAGGGAAAATATCAACGGATATGGCTTTTCTACACGTCGCTTCTGCTTACGTCGCTTTTCATGGGCGGACAGTTCACCGACGGCATTTACTTTATATGTTTCCCTGCGGCGCTGCTGCTTCTGATATTTGCTGTGCAGACTATATTTGCCGATGTGGGTGATTTTGAAAAAATTGAAATGCCATCGGAAATTTTCCTTTGGAACGTTATGCCGGTATTTTCGGGGATAATGCTTTTTATGGCAGAAAGCAATGACAGTGTTATAATGTACATTTTTGCAGCGGTCCTTGGGGTCTGCTCGGTGCTGCTTAGCATTTTCCGAAGAAATACGCTTGATCTTATCTTCCCCATATTCGCTCTTGACGTTGTACTTCTGAAAAGCGTTCACAGCTTTCCTGCGGCAGTTTTCGCGGTGGTATTTGCAATTTTCGGACGGCTGATGTTCCGCAAAAAGATAGTTGAAGAAAAATACTGGATAGATGTTTTCTCAATGGGTTCTATATTCACTGCGGCTGTGTTCCTGCTTGGATTCAGCGGAGATGTGCAGACATGGATAGGCTGTATTCTTGCTTCCGCAGTGGTGCTGAATTTTGTCCGCCGTGAACAGACTCACACTGCAAAGAAATTTATAATGACTGTTTCCGCATTGGGGATATTCCCCATATGGTGGACGATACCGTTCTTTGATATCCCGGATATTATCAAACTTGAATTTAACCTTTTCCCTGTGGTGATATTCTGCATACTTCTAAGGATAATACATAAAGATGTTCCGGAAAAGGTATATAATTTCTCTTTCGGAGCAGCAATAGCGTGTATAGTTTTACTGTTCATAGACGCGCTTATTTCGGGCGAAAGTTTTGACGCGGTATTTATCGGTATAGTCCTGCTGATAATGCTTGCGGTATCGTTTATTATAAAGCGCAAGCGTTGGTTCGTGCTTGCGGTGGCGTCAATTGTAGTTTCGGCTGCGCTGCTTAGTCTGCGCCAACTTGACAGTATTGCATGGCTTGTATATCTTGCTCTTACGGGAGCGGCGCTGATCGCGCTGGGAGTTATAAACGAGATAAAGAAGCAGCAGAAACGCAGTGGCGAGGAAACAAAACTTACACGGTTCATGTCCGACTGGACTTGGTAAAACGCAGTAAAATGATAATTTACGGGGAAGCCCCCGTGGGCTTTGTCACCCCCAAATTAAGTTTAAATTAAACCGTTTAAATATGTAGCCCCCTCAAGGGGGCGGTCAGGTTTACGTTAAGCCTTTAATATCTAAATCCTAAACGCTTTAAAATATATTATAGCTGGTCGAGCTGAGCCCAGCTCGCGGATTCCAAAGGCAGAGCCTTTGGTCGCCCTCCGCAGAGGGCGAAATTCCCTTTAAAAAGAGCTCCGCAAGGGGTGAATTGAAGCCGCTTTAGCGG
>CANQZR010000030.1 GCA_947628405.1 uncultured Clostridia bacterium | reverse complement strand
GCTTCCGACAGCAAGCTCAGGGGCATTGCTCTCAGGGCGCAGGCTGCCGTTCTTGGACTGATAGGGGCGGAGGACGTGCAGTTTGTTGACCTTTCCGGAATGACGCCGGAAGGTACGTTGGAAGGCTCAGAGGAAGAACAGCTGTTCCTTGACGCCTGCCGGTACATTGCAAGCGACGCTTTCGAGGATTTCCGGACGAATTTCGCGGATAACATTATCTCGCTTCGTATCAAGCATTCGTTAATTAACGAAAAGGCGAAAACGGAGGAGGAATAGTATGCTGCGGAATGTAGTGACATTCGGAGACGGGATCGCCGAGATATACACTGTTGAAAACTCCGCTCCCAGAGGTGACAAGCCCGTCGAAAAGCTTGTAAACAAGCGGAAAGTCCGTTTCGGTAATCGCACCGTCGGAGCTGTGAGGAAGTTCACGGCGGATCAGGCAGGAATAAAGCTGGACCGGCTTATTATCATTCCTCTTGGGGTGTTTGTTTCGGCCCAGGATATCGTTATTCTGTCCAGTGAAAACGAGGATCAGTACAGAATAGTACAGCTTCAGTTCAAAACTGACACAAAGCCGAAGGCATTGCAGATATCCCTTGAAAGGCTTGTGCAGAAATATGACAAGGAGGTCGCGGAATGACGGTAAAGGAATTTCGGGACGTTCTCTGCGGTCTGGAAGGTGTGGAAGTATTTCACAAGGAAGCGCACAAGAGCTCGGACAACTATATCGTATGGAACGAACTTGGAGGGCTTTCCCTTGACGCCGACGGCAACAGGACCGAAACGGGCATGAGAATATCCGTGGGTTTCTATACGAAGCAGGAATACAGCGTTATTCCCACGGAGCTGGAACTGATGTTATGTGAATATGACGATATCTGTCTTGACGGTCCGGAAATAGACTACGAGGAGGATACCGGATTTACCCACTACGAATATCTTGCGGAGGTGTACGGCGGTGGCAAGGCTTGAAGCGGTGGGAATTTCCGATTTTGCAGATATCCTGAAAGAAATCGGAGAATCGGACAACGATGAACTTATCGAGGATATGCTTACAGCAGGCGCGGATATTGCCGTTGACGAGTGGAAAAAAGGCATTGCCTCGGCGGTAAGAACAGACCGTTCAACCGGTGAGACTGCCGCACACGTTAAGGCGGCGAAAACAAAGCGCAGTGCAGGAACTTCCGAAAAGAAAATATATCCCCAAGGAAAAGACAAGCGCGGCGTAAGATATGCTGAAAAGGCTTATATCCTTAATTACGGCAAGAGCGGTCAGGCGGCAACACATTCTCTGGAAAATGCAGAAAAGACTGCCGAGCCGCTTATAACAGACGCTATGCAGAACGTTTTAAATGAATATCTGGAGAAAGAAGGTTTATAAAAATGGCACAGATAGGACTGAAATACCCTATAGCGGCACCGATAGAGAACTATGTTGACGGCGTTCTGCCGGAGGTCACGAAAGAGACTGCATTTGTAGTCGGCAAGATGATCTCGGCAGAAAAGAACATTACATACTCTGACAATCCGCTATATGCGGACGACGGTATCGCGGAAAATGATACGTCAATGAGTGAGGGCAAGCTCACTATTGTTGTGGATCATATGACCCTTGAAGCTCAGTCAAAGATGTATGGGCACGAATACACCAAGAAAGGCGCAGAGGATTCGACCCCTGAAAAGATAGTACGGGGCGCTATGGATACCGCTCTGTATCATGTATTCGGATACTACAAGACGTTAATGAAAGACGGCAAGAGAATATATCAGACGACTATCATTTACAAGATAAAATTTACGCCTCCTAAAGAATCGGCAAAGACAAAAGAGAAGTCTATCACATGGGGAACTTATGAATCGGAAGGCACGATAGAGTGCCTGAGAGGGTTCAAGAATGACCCATATGAAGAAACAGCGCAGTTCGATACCGAAAAAGAGGCAAGAGACTATCTTGAAAAATACTTCAAGCTAACTTCGGCGTAAGCTGCTTTTACCGGAGCGGGTCTGAAAATGATCCGTTCCGGAAAAGCATATGAAAGGGTGTTAATTATGAGCAGATCTTCTGTTATTGAAATCGACGGTAAAAAGTACGAAATGTACCTTTCCACTTGGGCAATGCTGAAAATTGCCAAGCGCTGCGGCGGTGACATATCAAAGCTGAGCGAATGGCTCAACGATGAAAACTCTGTTGAACAGATGAGAAAGATCGGAATAGTTATTTCCGATCTTGCAAACGGTGCTGTAGTGAAGCGCAACTGCGAAGTTTCGCTCGATCTTGAACAAGGAAAAGAAAAGCCGCTATATCCCGAAGACTATTTCGTGAACATTATGCAGCCTTCTGATATCGCCCGGTATCAGGCGGAGATATACGGCACGCTTAGTATGGGAATGAGTTACGAAGCTCCCGAAGGCGTTGAAATCGAGGAAAAGGACATTGACCTTATGGAAATTGAGCAGGAAGAAAAGGAAAAAAAGGAATAAAGGCGCAGAATGACTTATTCGTTCTGCGTCTGTTTCAAAGGGGTTACGGGCTTGGAATGGACTATCGGGAAATAAACATAACGTCTCCCGGTGAGATCATTCAGATGTGGCTTTTCAGTGTAAGTGAAAGATAACAGATATATGGAGGAGGTGGCATATGGCAAAACGTGAGATCGGAACGGTCTTGAAGATAGACGGCGAAGCACAGTTCAAGTCGGCGCTAAGTAACATCAATCAGGAGCTGCGGGTGCTTTCCTCCGAAATGGGCGCCTCTATGTCGGCTTTCGATAAGAATGCAACATCTATGGATGCTCTGAAAACCAAGAGCGAAATCTATGACAAGGAAATAGAGGCACAGAAGTCCAAACTGGAAGTCCTTGGACAGGCTATTACGGCGGCTCGTGAAGCGCAGGAAAAAGCTGCGGAAGCTGTAAGGAAAGCCACCGAAGAACACGGGGAAAACAGCAAGGAAGCCCGGAAAGCCGCTGACGAATACGACAAGGTGACGAAAAAGCTAAACGGCTATGAAATTCAGGCAAATAATACGACGAGAAATATAAATCAGCTTGAAGCGGCGAATCGGGAAAATAACGCTGAAATGGAGAAGCTGGGCAAGGCAAAACTTGATAAGCTGATAAATGACATAAAAAACATAGCTTCGGAAGCTGGGAAAGCGGCAACAGAGGTCGCAAAGATCTCCGCTGATGTGGTAGTTGGTGGAATAAAGGCAGGTACAGACGCATTTGTTGCTTATTCAACAGCGATAACAGGAGCGGCGACTGCTTTGTTCGGACTTACATCAAATGCGGCAGGCTTTGCCGACGATATAAATACCATGTCAAAGGTGACAGGAGTATCTACCGAGCAGCTTCAGATCATGAGTATGTATTCCGAGCAGATAGATGTATCCGCTGAAACTACCGCAAACGCCTTGAAAAAGCTGACAAAGAACATGGGAGATGCCGCCGGAGGTTCAGATTCAGCGCTTGAAAAGTTTGAAAAACTGGGTATTTCAGTAACGGATATCAATGGAAATCTCCGTTCCAATGACGAGGTATTTGCAGAAGCGATTGAAAAGCTGGGAGACATTGAGAATGAAACCGAACGCGACGCGGCGGCAATGGATCTTTTCGGTAAATCTGCAACAGAGCTTAATCCTCTTATCCTTGGCGGTGCTGACGCGCTGAAAGAGTTCGGCGAAAATGCAAAAGAAAACGGACTTGTAATGTCGCAGGACGCTCTCGACGGTCTTAATGCTTTCAACGACAGTATTGACAACATGAAAACGAACACGACCGCCGCAGGGAACATTCTTGCCGGAGCGGTCGCGCAGGATTTTCAGAAATTCACCGACACTATCGGCAATAATTCTGCAATGATAATCAAAGAGATCGCAAGTATATTCAGCGGCGATTCGGTAGACGGGAAAGCGCTGACGGCAAAACTTAATGCTTTCGGCTCTGAAATGACAAAAAATATAAACGATATGCTGCCGGACTTCCTGAACGGTATAAATACCGTTATTCTTTCACTTGTTAATTCAGCGGCAGAAACTCTTCCGGAAGCGATAAATACTATTCTTCCAACATTATTGCAGAGCTTTACGGGGCTTGTTTCGGGGTTGGTCGATTCAATACCGGAATTTGTTCCGCTGATCCTTGAAGCGGCTGTAATGCTGTTCACCGGCATTATTGACGGACTAAACAGCATTATTGAGCAGATCATACCTATGCTGCCGGATCTTATTACGAATATTACAAACATTCTTATAGAAAACATTCCCGAACTTATCACAGGAGCGGTGCAGTTCTTCACGGGAATGGTGCAGGCTCTGACAGAGGCTATACCTGCGATCGTTCAGGCGGTAACGGACCTGATACCCGTTCTATGTGATACGGTGATACAGAACATACCGCTTATAATTCAAGCAGGCCTACAGCTTTTTGTAGCGCTTATAGGTGCGCTTCCTGATATCATTCTTGGTATTACGGCGGCTATTCCTGACATAATTACGGGAGTGATAAGCGTTCTGACGGAAAATATACCGCTTATCATACAGACGGGCATAGAAGTGTTTACGGCACTTGTAAAGGCACTGCCCGAAATCATTGCCGGGATCGTCGTTATAATACCGGATATAATATCAAGTCTTGTGAACGGTTTCAAGGATTTTGCCGGAAATATCTCGGATATAGGAAAGAATATCATTGCCGGCATAGGTGACGGGCTTATCAAGGGCGTTACCTCGATAAAGGACAAGATCAATTCCGCAGGCGAAAAGATAATGCAGTCTTTCAAGGACTTTTTCGGAATCGCTTCACCGTCGAAGAAAACGGAAAAAGATCTCGGCTTCAACATGGCTGACGAAGCTGTCGGAGGTTTTGTTAAGAGAATGAAAAAAGGTTCTAATGAAATGGCGGCTGCAATTCCCACGTCGTTCGGTCTTGATGTAGAGCTGAAACGTCCACGGCAGAATGAAGCGCTGTCCGGTGCATACGGCGGCAGGGCGCTGAATTTCACTCAAATAAACAACAGCCCGAAAGCACTTGACGCTGCCACTATCAACAGGCAGACACGGCAGGGCTTACAGCTTGCGAACTGTATGAGGTGATATTGAATGTACAAGTTACTGCTGAAATCGGCTGAAGGCGAAACAATAGACCTTTACCACGATGAATATATCCGGCTCGTGAGCATAGACGGTATCGGTTTCAAAGCTGCGATATCCACGTCGCAGCTGTACGACACCGACGGGACACGCTTCGAGGGAAATCACCTTGAACAGCGTGGGATCTCTCTTATAGTCCGTTACAAGGGCGCACGGTGGCGGCATGAAATCCACAAAAATCGGCTTATGCGGCTTATCGGAAACAAAGGCATACTGCAAATACGATATATCACCGACAACATAGACCGATACATCGAAGGACGTGTTGAAAGCGTGACAACGCCGCCCAACACGTTCCCTATGAATACTCAGATATCAGTGATATGTCCGGATCCGTACTGGCGGAACAGCGGTGACAATACCGTTATTATTGCAGGAACGGAATGCCTGTTTGAGTTTCCGCTTGTTATTCCTAAAAACACCGGAATAGAGTTCGGACGGGTACATTCAGAAACGATAGTTTCGGTAGTGAATAACGGTTTTGTAGAAAGCGGCGCGGTATTTGTATTTACTGCCGTGACCGCCTGCACGGATCCGTGCATTGAAAACATCAATACCGGTGAGCATATGCGGGTAAATGTAAGCATGGTGACCGGTGACCGCTTGGAGATATGCACCGAAAAAGGAAAAAAGTCAATAAGATTCACTCACGGAGGAGTTACGGAAAACTATTTCAATTATCGGACGGCGGATTCGGTTTTCTTCCCTATATATCCCGGAGAAAATCTGCTGAGGTATTCTTTCGGATCAGGCGACGAACACGTCGCCGATATCACCTGCACATTTGATGTGAAATATGGAGGTATATAGTATGGAACTATGCATATATGACGGCAACCTTAATGAACTTGGAATTGTGGACGAATTTAGTTCACTTATATGGACTATGCGTTTCTATCAGACAGGAGTATTTGAATTGAAAACGCCGCTGACTGAAAATAATGTTTTGCTGTTGCAGAAGAACAGATATATTTACCGTCCGGACGTTGACGAAACAGGAATAATCAAGTCAATAAGTGAAGAGATATCCGACGGCGGCAGGGTGCTGACCGTTTCGGGCAGCATGCTTAAAGGCTTACTTGATAAGAGGTTTGTGGACATATCCTTTGCGGGAAATGGCACTCTGACGCTTTATAACGTCCTGCTTCATTCGCTGTGTGATCCGTCAAGTTTTCAGTTCATTCCGTGTCTGTACTTCAACGGCACGGATACACTGCTTAATGAAACGATCCTTTCAGCGCAAAAGTATGAAAATCTTGGTGAAAGCGTGCGCTCGGCAATATACGGGAGCGGGTACGGTCTGGATCTTCGGCTGTCTCCCCAAAACAAGACGATATATCTTGAATCTAAAAAGGCGGCAGACCGTTCAGCAGACCAGAAAGAAAACCCTCAAGTCATTTTCTCAAATGATTTTGAAAATATTTCGGACATGGTTTACAGCTATTCCGAAGAGGGCTGTTATAACTACATACGGATAAGGGTACGCGTTGAGCCTGAAATATCAGGTTTCACAGGCACATATCCGTTCAAAGATGAGTTTATAAAAAATGAAAACGGTGAAATGGAGCGATATCTTATATATGATCTTTACCCCGGTAATGAAAGCGGCGCAGTCACTGACGGCGGTGCAGCGCTGTCTGTATATATTGCCGAATGTTCTCCGGTAGTAGTTGAGAGGGTCGTTGAAGGCGTTACTTATAAGTATATAGATCTGGACAAAACATATGCCGCAATGGATTCGGAAGCTCGTACTTATTTCAATGAGTACACGGAGAATTTCAGCGGAACGGCAGACGGTTCAGGCTACCGTTCAGAATGGGAGCTCGGTGACTATGTAAGCATAGAGGACGCTGCACGCATGAAAATGTATAAGAAACAGATCGAAGAGGTCACGGAGGTATTCGAGGGGGATCACCGTTCAGTAAGTGTGACGTTCGGAGAAAACCTCAAGACTATTCTTGATATCGCGAAAGGGTGATGAATTTGAAGAGCAGGTTTTTTGACAGCGTAAACAGGGACAGGGTATACAAGGCGGAGGACTTTGCAAGCTATTTTTCGGCATTCATAGGGAACGGGGTCTTTGCATTTCCTGCCGACTGTATGCAGGTGAAAGCTACGAGTGGGCTGAAGCTGGCTATCAGTCCGGGCAAGTGCTTTATCGACGGATATGTTGGCGAATCGGACGGCACAGACACTCTGACGCCGGAACATGGCGGAGCTTTTCCAAGGGCTGACAGGATCGTGATACGTCTTGACTTCGCGCGGCGTAATATGTACCCGGTACTGCTGAAAGGCTCGGAATCAGCTTCACCGACAGCTCCGGACATCATACGGACAGGGACCATATATGACATAGGGCTTGCGGTGGTAACGGTACCTGCAAATGCTGTTTCCGTTTCACAAGCAAATATAAGAGACACGCGCCCCGATTCATCAGTATGCGGTATAGTCAGCGGTCTTGTGAAGCAGTTCGACGCAACGGATATGTTCATTGAGTTCCAGACCGCTTGGGACGAGTTCGTTGAATCACTTGGCAGCAGCGATCATGTTACTATCAACACTGCCGACCATAAGGCACGGACAGAGATAGCCCGCCTTAATGCCGGCGAAAGGCTTTCAGACCTATTAAGATTCATATAAGGAGGCACTGAAAATGATCGTACTTCCAAGAGGGAACACACTGGAGCTGTCGGTGACTATCACAGACACGGACGGCAATCCCTACAAGCTGGCAGAAGGCGATACGGCTATGTTTACAGTGAAAGCCGCTGACGGTCGTGAAGAGGTCCCTATCATTCAGAAGCTCCTTACCGTTCAGGATATGAACAAGGACGGAGATGTGGAGTTTCGTATTGCTCCGGAAGAGACTATTGCGCTTAAAAAGGGCTATTATCTTTTCGACTTTGCGGTATGTATCGCAGGGGAGGACTTCTACACGGCGGTACTGACAGATACATTCAAGATACTGCCGGCACTTGGTGATAAGGAGGCTGTTCCAATATGATGAAAAAGCTGAAAGCCAAGATACATATCAAGCAGGTACTATGCGGAACGATACGGGGCGTTAAGGGCAGCAGCTCCGGCGGAGGCGGCAGTGGACACACTGCACAGTCCGGGCTTTATCTTTATGTTGTGAATAAGGACGGACCCATATATGCTAAATTATATGAGGAGGAATGAATATGAGCCTTATAGAATCATCTCACACGATATATACAACAAAAAACCGTGAAAGGTTAGTACAGGAGATCCACAAAGTTCTGAAAGATAATGTAGGACTTTTTGAAAAAAATGGGATATACTATTTTGACGAAAGCTGTTCAGGTGTGGGAATATACTTTCGTGACGATATAAGCATTAAGTTCAACATTACAAACGGTCAGAAAACAAATACGATAAACACAAACTACAGTGACAATATAGACCATACAATATATTTTCAAAAAGGAAAAAATAGTGAAGCATACTATATACTTTTCGACGAAACCAGCGACATACTTTCCGGGATCATAGCCGGTAAAACCGACCAAGGCAACTGGGGAATATTGTTAATGGACACGGTGTTTTTTTCAGAAAATATGTTCAATATGAGTCTTAGCGCCTTGACTTCAAACACATCACTATTCAGTATGGTCAAGATGCCTACGTTAAAGGAAAGCGAAAACTTCATTTCAATATACAAGGTACTGTCTGCACCGGTATTCGATAAGCATGGGACACTGATATATGACGGTGAAAAAATATATAGAGTAGTAAGCGTTGATACAAAAGCAGATCAACCTTGTATAGCTTTTGAAGTTGCAGATGATTGAGGAGGAAAACGATATGAATTATATTGATTATATTGAAAGCTCCACAACGTGGAGATGTCCCAAGAGTGGACTTTGGAAAATCATATGTGTCGGAGGAGGGTCAAGTGGTGGATATGTTGATAATGGAGCGGTAAGCACAAAAAGCGAGCCAATGCAAAGTGAAGGCGGTGCTACGTCGTTCGGTGATATTCTTACAGCCCAAGGAGGCGGAAAATGCTTTGGTGCAGCTTTGATATCATCGTCAAGTGTGAGTACAAGTAGTATAATCAGAGGGCAAGAAGGATACAATCTCTTTTCATACAATAAAGGAGATAACAATCAGGTATTTTTTTTAAAAAACAGACACGAATATGGAGCCGGCGGCTGCTGTAGAATCAGTTATGAATTAGAGGTCAACGTCCATCTTCGCAATGCTCCGGGTATGGCCGGTCAGATCAAGGTAACTATAACCGATCTTGAACAAGATCAATCCATATCATGCAGTATAGGCGCCGGTGGCAAGGTGAATGATGTTTTAACAAAAAACGCCTTAGATGAATATATCCGTAGCCATGCTGAGGAACCTCTGTATGAATATGTTCTCGAAGATGTTCAGGCAAGCTGCACAGACGGAACAAATGGCGTGATAATTGTACAGTATTTAGGAGCAAACATATGAAGATCATAGATATTTCACACCACAACGGCGCTGTTGACTGGAACGCTGTCAAGACTGCCGGGATATCCGGCGTGATTGTCCGGGCAGGATATGGCAGACTTATTTCACAGAAAGACAAGCTATTTGAAAACAATTACAAATGTGCTTCGGAAGCCGGACTGCACATAGGTACATACTGGTATTCCTATGCAAAATCGCCGTCGGAGGCACAGCTTGAAGCGTCTGTATTCCTTGAAGCTATAAAAGGCAAAAAATTCGATATGCCGGTCTATCTTGACATTGAAGAGCCGGAGCATGTCAAGCTCGGCAAAACAATATGTTCCAAAATAACGGACGCTTTTTGTTCCGCAATTGAAATGGCAGGATATTTTTGCGGAGTATACAGCTTCGACAGCTTTTTTACTACGAACTTGTCGGAAAATATTTCACAGAAATACAGCTGCTGGGTCGCAAGGATCGGCACGAAGCCCGTTAATCCCTGCGATATGTGGCAGTACAGCTGGACGGGAAAAATTCCCGGAAACAAATGCAGTTTCGATATAAACGAAAGTTACAAGGACTTTCCGAAAATAATCAAGTCCGCCGGGCTGAACGGGTATGGAAGCAGCGCAAAATACACTGTTTCAGCTAAGATAAAGGACGTTGCCGGAAGCCGTGCGGAAACGATCGCGAAGCAATGTTCCGCGCTTGGAATGACGGTGACACAGATAGAGGAGGGATAGAAATGACTGCGGAAAACATCAAAGAAATATGCCGCTCCGCGGCTATGGGAATGACCTGCGACGAGATCGCGGCAGTAGAGGAGGTTTCCGTCGAAGCCGTTGAAAAGATAACGGACGAATATTCGGAGACCATTGCCGAATATAAGAATTTCTATGAAATGAGGGACGCATAATGAAAAACAATTTTTTAAAGTGGCTGAAAGCCGCAGGAATACGGGCATTGAAAACCGTCGCGCAGACTGCCGTTGCAACTATCGGAACGACTGCCGTTCTAAGTGAGGTAGACTGGAAGATAGTTATTTCGTCCGCGATCCTTGCAGGGATATTATCGCTGCTTACCAGTATTGCCGGTCTGCCGGAGGTGGAAGAATGAACACCGAAATAATCACCGCTCTTATTGCGCTTGTGGGAACTCTGGGCGGCTCTTTCGGTGGGATCATGATTTCAAGCAAGCTGTCAAACTACCGCATAGAGCAGCTTGAAAAGAAAGTTGAAAAACACAACAATCTCGTTGAAAGAGTCTACAAGCTGGAACAGCACGACGCTGTTTTTGATGAAGAGATAAAAGTTGCAAATCATAGAATAAGTGACTTGGAAAATTCACAGAAATAAAGCAAGGCAGCCGATCATTCCGCCGGCTGCCTTTTCAAATTTCGAGTACACATAAAAGTACACGTTTTTTATTTTTCATGGGTAAATTTTATTTGCGGCACAAAATAAAAATAACGTAGGATAGGCGTTTGCAAGGGCTTTTTTGAATTTGATTTTTGCTGAAAATGTAATACTTTCGGTTCGAATCCCTCCGCTTCCGCCAAATAAAAAACCGTACTATCATTTTATAAGGATAGTACGGTTTTTATTTTTACTTTATGGCTTCCGCAAACTGACAGGCAAGCTTGTCTATCTCCTCAAAATCAGCCTCGGAGGGCTTCATCAGCCACCTGTACGGTTCGTGTATTTTTTTAAGTCCAAGGGTGACACATCTTGAATCCAGAGCCGCACACGCTTCTCCGCTCCAGCCGTAAGAACCTATTACCGCAAACGGTTTGCCCTTGCTTGTTATGGCGTCTATAGAAGATATAACGTCCCATACGGGCTTCAGGGCGTCCCTGTTGATAGTAGGCGAACCGAATACCAGCCCTGCCGCGCCCGAAACGGCTTCGGCTATTTCGCCGGCACTGTGCCTGATTATGTTCACGCACTTTACCGATATGCCCTGTTCCTCCAGTTTTTTAGCGTAACGCTTTGCAGCGGCTTCCGTATAACCGTAAGCGGATACATAAAGGACCGCAGCCGTACCCTTAGGAGCTTCTGGCACTGCCCATTCGCTGTATTTGGCGATAGCTTTCTTTATGCCGTTTTTCAGCACCGGACCGTGCGAACAGCATACCATGTCAAAGTCCAGTCCTTCGAGCTTTGCAACGCCGTCTTTAACAAACTTCGGGAAAGGTCCGAATATGGCTTTATAATAGTATGCAAAGGCTTCTTCATATTCGTCGGGATAGGTTATCACATCATCCGTTATAAGCGGTTCGCAGTAGTGGGAACCGAGAAAATCACAGGTAAATACCGTTTTTCTTGACGGCAGATAGGTAAATATACTGTCAGGCCAATGGAGATTGGGAGCGGAAATGAACTGAAGTTCCATTCCCTTTCCAAGGTCAAGAGTATCGCCGTTCTTGACGGTCATACTTTTGAAATCGCTTCTGTTTGAAACATTTGCAATATTCTTTATTGCCGCCGCAGAACCGACTATGATGACCTCCGGATTAGCTTCCATTATTTTTTCCACCGAGCCGCTGTGATCGGGTTCCGTGTGGTTGAAAATGATATAGTCTATATCGGAAGGATCGCATATCTCACGGATATTATCCATCATGACGCTTCCGAAGCGGTCGTGTACGGTTTCCACCAGAGCAGTCTTTTCACCTTTTATAAGATAGGAATTATACGTCGTTCCATAATCGGTTTTCATAATAATGTCGAACACCCTTAGGTTAGGGTTTATAGCACCTACATAGTAGATATCGTCTTTAAGCTTGACCATACAGATCTCCTCCGTTCAAAAATTCAGCGGCTGAACGGATGCACCGAACTGCCGCCGCAGATATCTTATCAGGATATCTTGGTAAATTCGCTCTTGCTGAGACCGCAGACGGGACATACCCAATCGTCGGGGATATCCTCCCACTTTGTACCGGGAGCGATTCCGCCGTCCGGATCTCCGACAGCTTCGTCATAAACATAAGAACATGGGCACTCGTACTTATCCATAATAAAACTCTCCTTTATATTAATATAAATATACCAAATTGATATATTTGATTTTACCATAAATCCCAATGCTTGTCAATACCCCAAGGGGCATATCGTCAAAAATAATATTTGCCGGCAGAGTCTGATTATTCTCGAAAAAACTGATTTTAAATTTTGAAAATATATTGCAATTCCGGAGAAAATATGCTATACTTTCTATGTATTTTATCAGCCTTGTATAACAAATTCTGTTTCTGGGGGAGATCCAAATGAAGCGTAAAACTATTGCAGTCTGCGTTACCGGGTTTAACTGGGAAAATGAATCAAGAATAATCAACGGTATATATGAGCAATGCCGGAAATTTGACATAAATCTGCTGGTGTTCGCTGCTATGGTAAGAAAGCCCGAATTTAATTCCGAACATTCCCTGCCTAAAAATGTAATTCTCGGAGAAACAGAAATATTTGAACTTATCAATTATGATACCGCCGACGGGATAATAATACTCGGCGAATCTATCATCGACGAAAATGTTATTTCTTCGGTATATGAAAAAGCCAAAGCCCACGGCATACCTGTAATAAACATAAACGATCCCGGTCATAAGCTCGATAAAAATATAATCCTCAGCGACCATATCGCCATGGAATTTATTGTCCGGCATCTGGTGGAGGATCATGGTCTGAAAAAGATAAATTTCATAGGCGGCTTTCCCGGAAATATCCAGACGGAAGAACGCCTTTCAGCCTACAAAAAAGTCCTGTCCGAGCATGGCATACCCATTGAGGAAAACAGGATATCCTACGGCGAGTTCTGGAAAAAGGCTTATGAATGTACCGAGGATATAATAAGATCGGGCGATATCCCGGAAGCCATAGTCTGCGCCAGCGACACAATGGCATTCTTCTGTATGGACTGCCTGAAAAGCAACGGCTACCGTATCCCGGAAGATATAATAGTTACCGGTTTTGACGGTATAAGCGACTGCGAAGCGTATTCTCCGTCGCTGACTACGGCAAGGCTTGCTTTTCAGGAATCAGGAGAAAAAGCCGTGGAAATATTTACGGATATCTGGAACGGCAAGGATACCGACGATACGGTATATGTCAATTCCGTACTTTTCAGACAGCAGTCCTGCGGCTGCGTAAAGCCCGGAGATAAGGTGCGTTTTGATTTTTACACCGAACGCTACGGAGAACTTAATACATATAAGGAATTTAACTATCATCTTATTACGCTGAACACCATTTTTGCCAATGCAGAAAATTCCGCAGAGCTTTATGAAGCCGCCCATGACGGAGCAGTATTTTTCAAACTGAAAGAACTGTACATATGCGTTTGTCCGGACGTGGAAAGAGTATCCAAGACCATAGGCGAAACGGAAAAGGGCTATAAAGGTATATCTGAAAAAATGCTTTCAATGTACAGCTTTGGAGGAAATGTTCCGTCGGGAACGGAATTCCGTTCGGCAGATTATGTTCCGGAAGATATCCTTAACGGCGAAGAAGCCTGCTTTTATGCTTTTTCATCAATGTATTTCAAGGACAGATATATAGGCTATGCGGCATATCAGCCGTCAAAGGTGAAAGGCTTCGGCGATTTCTTTGCAACATGGCTTCTTGCACTGTCCAACAACGCCGGCAGCTTCTATATGCAGAACGATCTGAAATATGTGGTCGACGAGCTGGAAAATCTTTATATCCGCGATCCGCTCACCGGTCTTTACAACAGGCGCGGCATGGATAAGCTAAAATACGGCATGATAGAGCAGGCAAGATCATTGGGCGGATTTGTTACGATAATATGCGCCGATATAGATAATCTAAAGCCGATAAACGACCTTTACGGTCATGAAGCCGGAGACAATGCCATTCTCCGAACGGCAAACGCTATAGAGGCTTCTATGCCTAAGGGAAGCATATGCACCCGTACGGGCGGAGACGAATTTTGCATAATACTTTCTCACGAAAACGAGAATGATGTAGACGAGTTTATAGAACAAATAGATAAATTTCTTGCGGATTACAACCAGACCAGCGGACTTCCCTACAAAATAGGATGCAGCTGCGGATACAGCAGCATACATTCTGACAGGATAGTCTCTCTTGAAAATATGATGACGCTTGCCGACGAAGATATGTACAGGGTAAAGGCACGCAGAAAAACCAACAGAGCAATTATCCAATAACGGATCATTATCCGGTTTTATATGCCAATGAAAGGATCTTGTGAAATGAAACAAAAACCAACATATGAACAGCTTGAAGCCACGGTGAACGATCTTCAGGAACAGCTTCATTTTCTTGAATGTGTTTTTGACGCGATCCCGTTCAATGTGTTTGTAAAAAACACCGACTGCAAGTACTGCTATACAAATAAAATATGCGATATGCTCAACGGAGTTGAACGCGGCGGACTGAAAGGGCTGTCCGATTTTGATCTTCAGGGTTCGGAAGAGATAGCGCAGAGCTTTTATGACGACGATATGAGCATAATGAAAAATAAGACCGGCAGCCGTATGCTCTCCCCGACCATGTGCGGCTCGGAAATAAAATATTACGATATTTTCAAGGAGCCGGTGCTCGATACCGACGGGAATGTTATGGGCATAATGGGAATGGTTATCGACCCAAACGACAGCGGAGTAAAAAACGAACGTCTCGGAAACGATTTTGAAAAATATTCCGAAGCTCTTGGAGAGGATTTTGACAGCTTCGCTTTTGATTACAGCATAGAAAACGGAAATACCATTATTCTGAAGGATATGGAAAACTGGCAGCTTTTTACCGCCGGAAAACCTCTTATTGAAAGCGCAAGAGAAAACGGAAAAATTTTTGAAGATGATATCCCTATTCTGGAAAGAATGTTAGATAGTGTAAAAAACGGTGCGGGTCAGGCGTCTGCCATAGTCCGCTTCCGCGGCAGTGAAAACGAACTGATGTGGTGCAGGCTCGCGCTTAATACGGTCCTTGATAACAGCATGAAGCCTATCCGCGCGGTAGGACTTATCCGCCGTATCCCCGAAAACGTTGTCCGTGCCGAGAAAATGCGCATAGACGCCGAACGGGTAAAGAACAGAGTGGCAAATGTGCTCGGAAACCGTTACGACGCTTTTATATATGTTAATTTCAGCGAAAAATATTACCGCATACTCGAGCATACCGGCGTTCTCGGAAATATGCCGGGAGACGGTTCGCTTGATGAACTGTACGGATTTTTCCGTGAGCGCATACATAAAGAAGATATCGAAAACGTAAGGAAAGCCGCAGCCTGCTTTACAAGCGATGAGCCTATGGAAATGCCCTCCGATTTCAGGTCTGTGGAATACCGATTCACTTCCGACGGAGAAAATTACCGTTGGAAAGAGACGGATATTTTCAGCACCGAGGATAATGTTGACCGTGAAATACTGCTGACTATTTTCGACGTGGATGATGTTGTAAAAGAAAAGCAGGAACGTGAACTCAAAGAAATAAACAACGGGATAATAGATATCCTAAGTACGGTAGTTGAGTTCAGGAGCGTTGAATCGGGAGATCATGTAAGGCGCATAAAAGGATTTACGAAAATTCTTCTTAAATATGTCAATGAAATGTTTGATGATGTAAATTATTCTCCCGAAACAATGGAAGTTATCTCCTCCGCGTCGGCAATGCACGACGTGGGAAAAATAGCGATCCCCGACAGCATACTTCTTAAACCCGGAAAGCTCACCGCCGAAGAATACAACGAGATGAAGACCCATACCGTCCGCGGCTGTGAGATACTGGATTCAATGGCGGCTTTGCAGGATAAGAATTATTACAAATACAGCTATGAGATATGCCGCTATCATCACGAACGTTATGACGGAAAAGGCTATCCCGACGGTCTTAAAGGCGAAGAAATACCTATCGAAGCGCAGGTTGTCGCCGTTGCGGACGTTTACGACGCACTTATAAGCAAGAGAGTATACAAGGACGCATATTCCCTTGACGAAGCGTACAATATGATAATAAACGGCGAGTGCGGAGTTTTTTCCGACAGAATGATGGCTTGCTTCACAAAAGCAAAAGCGGAAATGGAAGAGTTCTCAAAGGCTCAATATGCCGGAGCAGAAGCGTAAAAAACAGGGACTGCAAATGCAGTCCCTGTTTTTTTATGTATCCGATATCCTCGCTTGCCGATAGCTACATTATCAGCGATATGACTGCCATAGCCGCTACTCCGGGCACTCCTAAAGTAAGCGCTGTAAATGCGGTAAATCCGTTCAGCGGCATTTCAGGAATAAATGATACATCACCGCCGAAATGATTCAGCAAAAGCAGAGCCGCCGTTCCCGATAACATTCCGCACAGAGCAGTCCTGACAGGCTTTTCCGACTTTGCGTAATGTATAAGCATTATAATTATCAAGACCGCCATTGCTCCGTAAAATATCAGCTCCGGTATGCCGAGCGCCGATACTATTCCCGTATATATATCCTGCATTTTATATCGTTCTCCCTTGCTATCCTTATAAGGTAATCAAATCTTGACTTCATAGCCATTTCTTCATAAATAAGCGCGTCAACGAGTTCCGGCTCGGAAGTCATATCATAGCTTTCACGGATATGCTCCAGCCGTGCGGTAACAAATTCTATATCCTCCAGTATCTGTTTTTTAAATGCGGAATTTTCTTTTGCGTCAGTCTTTTTTATCAATAATTTCATATTTATATCCTTGCTAAGCAAGTATCCCTCCTTTCCGTTCAGGATCGGACAGCTTTTGAACGCATGGCAGGTGTTCGGCTGATTTTTATTATAAAATGAGATATCCTAACGCAAGCAGAAGTTTTATATCGGCTTTTTCACGGATAAGAAGATACATCAGCAGAAGCAGCATCAGCTTTTCACTGTCGGCTGTAAGGTCGGGGAACATCATGGTTCCTGAATTATGTACATTGTTCCTGCTTTTATTTTCCTGAACGGCAGGTCTGATATTTTCCGGCGGATGTGTTACATTTGCGGCCTTTGCGGCGGTGTCTGGCTGAATGTTCTGTCTGTTCCGTGCACGCTGCCCGTCAGCTGAAGTATTGTCTTGTCCTCTTTTTTCCTGAAAGGGAGCCGGCGCGGCAGGCTCAAAACGCACCTGACGGGACTGCCCTGCCTGCGGAGGATCTCTCATGCTCCGCAGAAAGCGGTTTCCCTGTTCGGAATACTGCCGGGTCACTCTGTTCATCTCCCTTACACGCTGTTCGGCTTCCATAATACCGTTATCGTCTGACATTCTGACGCTTCACTTCCTTATGCAACGATTTAAAGCAGCTTTTCAAGATCGCTCAGCATACCGCTTTCACGCATAGCGGTGAATATGTTGTACAGCTTCAGCAGCTTCATGGCACGGTCAAGTTTCTGCTGCCTTTCGTCCGAAAGATGAGGACGAAGAGCTTTCAGCAGATCGATATTCTTATCGCTTGCAGACGCCGCGCCCATAAGCTGCATTATCATAACAGGGTCTATCCCCATATTTCCGGCAGAAGTATCCTGCCCGACAGCATTTTCTGCGCTTTCCCCGTCCGTTCCCTCACCGCCGGAGAACATGGCGGCGAGTTCTCTGAGCTGCTGCATACTTTCTTCATCGGAAAGAAGCGCTCCGATCTTTTCGGCAATATCGTCCAGAATACTCACCGTCCGTCCTTTGAATGGTCAGAAAATTATTTGCCCTCCGTCAGCTTTTTGTAAAGCGCCTGCGCCTGAGGCGTGGTCATAAATTTTTCAAGCATTTTCGGATTATTGACCATCTGATTGAATTTAGCCGCTTCCGAAGGTTTCATGTTCCTGATAGCAGAATCAAATTTTCCGCTTTCAAGGTCATTTTTCAGATTTTCCGGAGATACCCCCAGCTTGGAGCTTACTATTTTCAGAAGCTGATCCATTTGTTTGGGATCAAAATTTAGATTTGCCATTGCTATGTCTCCTTTACGAAATATGTTGAAAAAATTATCCGCAAAGTTTTTAATTTGTTCTTTCTTTCTCTTACAGCATATGTTATAATATTTGTAAACAGAACAAAGACGAAAATTTTCACCGCTCGGCGGATATATAATCAATATATGAAAAAGGAGGCGTTTTTGTGAGAGTGATCGTTATGTCCGATTCCCACGGCTCGCTTTATCAGGCGGAAAAAATAATAAAAGCCAATCCGGAAGCCGATATGTTCGTACATCTTGGCGACGGCGAAGCCGAAGTCGCGGCATTAAAAATAAAATATCCCGATCTTGATATCAGAAGCGTAAAAGGCAACTGCGATTTTTCAAATGATTCGCCGGATTTTATCGTCATTGAAGCTATGGGACGGAAGATCTTCTGCGCCCACGGTCACAGATATCATGTCAGGGACGGCACGGACGCCCTTGTTTACGCCGCCATTCAGAATGACTGTGAAGCCGCTCTTTTCGGACATACGCATGAAAGATACATTGCCCGTGAGGAGGGCATAGACGTAATGAATCCGGGAAGCTGCGCTTTTCCGCGTGACGGAATGAAACCGTCATACGGATTTATAGACATCACCGGATACGGGATTTTTATGAATATAATAGATGTGGGATATTGAAAGGAAGTTTTGATATGAAAATATTGAAAAAATTTGCCGCTGTCCTGCTCACCGCTGCAATATGCACTATGTTTCCGGCTTGCGGAAGAAACGACGCGGTTCCCGGAAGTGCGGAAGAACCTGCGGAAACTTCCGCCGAAACAACGGCGACTTCACTTTCTCCCGAAGAACAGATACATCGCGATATGGTGGAGCGTTCCCTTGTTTCTTTGGGAAACACATACCGTTTTGACAATAAAATAGCAAAAGCCGCAGACGGCGAAACGGTAACGGTGGCGTATCTGGGCGGTTCTATCACCGAGGGCATAGGCGCTCCCGACAAGGAAAGCTGTTACGCAAAATTGTCCTTTGACGCGCTTTCGGAAGTGTACGGCGGAAATTTTGAATATGTCAACGCCGGAGTAAGCGGTACGCCGTCCATTCTGGGAAATCTCCGTGTTCAAAAAGATGTTCTTGACTATTCTCCCGATATTGTTTTTCTGGAATTTGCCGTAAATGACGGCATGGAGCAGATCTATAAAGAATCCTATGAATCGCTTATAAGAACGATACTCAAACAGGACAACGAGCCTGCGGTTATACTGCTTTTCACGGTAACAAAAACAGGGCATACCTGTCAGCCCCATATGTCCGAACTGGGGGAATATTATCAGCTCCCCATGATAAGCGTACCTGACGCGATACAGC